>JAVSMP010000001.1:683671-1025507 GCA_032027145.1 Ignavibacterium sp.
CATTTTCTTATCAACTTTAAGCTAAAAGAATTGCCGCTTTATACCAATCCTTTTCTTCAGGAAGGTTTAGCGGTTGCGCTTGGCGGACGCGGCGGATTAAATGCTAACACAATTTTGGAAACTGGTGTTTTTATCGTTAAGTCGGGTTTTGCAGATTATACGAGGTTATTAAACAGAAGAGAATTTCTAAATACGGACGCATCAATTTCATATCCTGTTTCAGGGCTTTATACAGATTTTTTGATTAAAGAAATCGGAACAGAAAGGTTTGTTGAACTTTACAAAAAATATTCAGCAAGCAGTGATTTAATTAAGATTGAAACAATAGACGAAAAGGATTTACCAACACAGGATAGGTGGAATTTATTTATTGATTCTTTACTGAATAAGAATCCAATTCAGAATGCTGGGAATTTTTATGAGAATAATTTTTATCCCATAATAGTTAAAGAGAACTTTGAGATTTATAAGAACGATGAGGAATATTTATTCAAAATAAAAGATACTCTGTTAATCAAATCATCTAAAAATATTTCCGAATATAAAAGCAAATTATTGGCAGAGCATTTTCCGGATAAATTATATCTATCTGAAAAATACTTAATCACAGCAAATCTAAATGAAATATCTGTTTATAATCTTTACTCGAATAATCTTATTGGAAAATATATTGCTTCGTTTTCTATTCCGCCAAAACTTGTAACCATACAAAATAATTTTTATGTGTTCTCTGTTAGAAAAGATTTATTTGATGAGGAGCTCAGAGCGATTGATTTTTAGATTTGATAACCCTGGAGATCAAATATTGTGTCTTTCTATAATATCTTCCGGAATCCTTGATGGTCTGCCGGATGATATTGAAACGAGAGTGTAAAGTATTTTACCCTCAACACAGACTTTATTTGTAGATTTATTGAAAACCCATACATTTATTGTAACCTGTGCCCCGCTCCAATGACCAACCTGAGTTTTAACGACTGCAATATCACCAAACTTCATTTCTCTTTTATATTTTAATTGAACTTCACTTGCAAACCAGGTAAATCCTCTTTCAAAATATTCCTCCATCGGAACCTTATAACAATCACGCATCTGAATAAATCTTGCAGTCTGAATGTAATCAAGATATTTAGAGTTGTGAACATGATTGTTCATATCAATATCATCGGGACGAACAATGATCTCTGTTTCAAAAACTGAGTTTGTGTTATTATCCGGATTAGTCATTTACATTTCTATAAAATTTTGTAAAACTTTTAACCCTGCATCACCCGACATTTCGGGATGAAACTGAACTGCATAAGCATGATCTTTTTCAATCGAAGCGCAGCATTTATTTTTTTCAAAATAAGTTGAGGTTGATAAATCACTTTTGATCAGATAAAATGAATTATTAAAATAAAACTCTGACTGATCGTTTATACCATTAAACAAAACACTTGGTTTGCAAATACTAACTCTCTGCATTCCTTTATAAGAATTCTCATCTATTGACTGGTCAAACCTGGCTGCTGTTCCGGGAAAGAAACCGAGGCACGGAAAATTTCCTTCGTTCGAGTAATCTGACATTAACTGCATTCCAAGCCCGATTCCGAGAATGGGTTTTTTAACAACCCGAAGCACAGAATAAAGATTAAGCAATTGGATTTTCCGCATAACAGTTATTGCGCTTCCGCATCCTGCTAAAATAATTTTATCAGAATTACAGATATCAGATTCTTTTTTAGATACACTGAAATCATCTGTTATTTGTTTTAAAGATGCTGCAACCCTATCAATGCAAACATCACCGTAATCTACTAAGGTTATCATTTATTATTCTAAAAATTCACGCACCAAAAATCAACAAAACTTATGGAGTATTCAATAGTCGTAAAATTCTTTATTAATTGATTTGCATTAAATGATAAAAACAATTAAAGAATAATTCCGGGCTGGCAGCTGAACCTTTGTTTTTCAGCAATTATTTAATGTTGAGATAAATTGCGTAGAAATTAATTCAGAATTGCTGCTGAATTCTCGGCATAATAATGAGATTATTCTCACAATGTATTGTTTTTGTGATATGAATTAAAACCAGATACATTTTTAAAACAAATATTTGCGCAAAAGAAAATTAAATTATTATGCAAACAATTTTAGGCTCAACTGGTGTAATCGGTACCGGGCTTGCAAAATCCCTGACACAATACACAGACAAAATCAGATTAGTTAGCAGAAATCCAAAACAAGTAAATTCAACAGACCAGCTTGTAACTGCGGATCTTACAGATGCTCATCAGACTTTAACTGCTGTTGAAGGTTCTGATGTTGTTTATCTTACTATAGGACTGCAGTACAAAACAAGTGTCTGGATAGAAAAGTGGCCTTTAATAATGAACAATGTTATCAATGCCTGCAAAGAGCACAAAGCAAAGCTGGTTTATTTTGATAATGTTTATTGTTATGGTTTGGTCAAGGGCTGGATGAAAGAAGATACACGCATTAATCCAATAAGTAAAAAGGGGGAAGTACGCGCACAAATTGCACAGATGCTTATGAGTGAGGTAGATAAAGGAGGCTTTGATGCTATAATTGCCCGGTCTGCTGATTTCTATGGACCAAATACTCCGCTAAGTTTTGTTACAGTAACTGTGTTTAATAATTTGATAAAAGGGAAAAAAGCTCAATGGTTTATTGATGCAGATAAAAAGCACTCTATGACCTATACACCCGATGCTGTAAAAGCAACTGCTATTTTGGGAAATACAAGCTCTGCTTATAATCAAATCTGGCATCTTCCTACAAGCAAAAATGTATTAACAGGTAAGGAATTTATCGAACAGGCTGCTAAAGAGTTTGGAGTAAAACAAGATTATATGGTGCTAAAAAAATGGATGCTGCAAATGATCGGATATTTTATACCCGTCATAAGAGAAAGCTTAGAAATGTTATATCAGAACGAGTACGACTATTTGTTTGATAGTACAAAGTTTGAAAAGGCATTTAATTTTATTCCAACCGATTATAAAGATGGTATTGCTGCAACAGTAAAATCGATGAATGTTTAATATCTGCTCTTTATTAGTTCATAAACTTTTTGTGATAAGATTTTGAATTTGGGTAATGCCAAATCTTCCTCAAGCGGAATGAAGCAAGCAACTATATATTTAACTTTTCCATCAACAACAATTCCAACATCATTTGTCCAGTATGAAAACCACCCCGTTTTATGATAGAACATAGCATTGTGTGGTAACCCTTGAGCAAGCTTTGATTTATCAAGCTGTCTTCCCAATAAAGTTTTCAATTGCAGACTAACCCATTCGTTAACAAGAGAGTTTGTATAAATTTTATACATAAAATCTGCAGCGTGTAAAGCACAGGTTTCTGTTCCTCTTATATTTTCATAACCAGGATCTTCAAATTTTCTTTTTAAAAACTTTCTTGTTACTTCGCTTCCATACCATCCGTATAAATGTAAAAGGCTGTCAATGTTTCTTCTCTGTGCAATATCAATCAAACAATTTGATGCAGAGTTATCGCTGCGTGTAATCATTAAATCCAGAAGATAGTTCACATTAACTGTATCACCCTCTTTCAGCAATGATCTCGGATCTGTACTGATCTCACTTTTCCTGTCAACTATATTCGGTTCATTGGCTACATAGGATTGGTATAAAGAATATTTCCCTTCTGATACCTGATGTAATATTTCTGCGGCAACATACATTTTATAAACAGAAGCCGGATAAATAAAATTTTTATAATTAACTCCGCCAAGTTTCGGTTCATCAGAAGTTAAATCAATAACTGCAAATGAGATTTGTTCTATTCCATCTTCACCCACATCGAAATCACGTGCAAGATCAAGCTCTGAAACAATACTGTAAAGTTCTTTAGAAAATTCCTCATCAACTTTGTAATAATCAGGAACTTGAACCTGCTGAGAGCAGAGATTTCCGGCTAAAAGTAAAAATGAAATGCTTAATTGCAATATGAAAATTTTCATCTTAAAATATCTCCCCAATCTGATGTTGGTTTGCCGAGCCAGATCCAGAATATTAAATCTACCATTGCTGGTTCACCGCCAAGCTCTCTGAATCTTAAATTTATCTGTCCCCGATGATATGAGCTGTGAGAAACTATCTGCAGCATAGTTTCATGCATTGTAGCTGGAACAGCCTTTTTGCCTGTTTTTCTTTCCATAAAAATTGACCAGGGAATTTTTATTTCTTTCTCTATAATATTCATTTTTTTAGATTTGATAAACTCAATAAGTTTCTGCTGATATTCAAATCCCCATTTTGCAATTGATTTGAGATCATTAAACTCCTCTGGTTTGGCAATCTCGATTGGTATATCATTCCATAAAAAATAAAACGCATATTGTACTTGATGAAGATGATAAATGAGTTTTTTAATTTTATCATCATCTTGCGCCGCATTAAGAGATAAAACCTTTTTCCAAATCTCAGCATCAGCCCACAACATATGATAAAAAAGTATGCTTAAATCAGAGTTCATTAATATTCCTTAACAGTTTTTATTAAAAATTATATTATCAATTTCAATGATGTTATCCAGTCTGATTGTTATTTCCTTATCAGTTTTAAGATATTCGGTTTTGTCTTTTGAAAACAGATCAGTAATAACACACTCAATCAATTCATTTTCATTTTTATCGTTGAGAAAAAGAATGTTAACTTTTTGTTTTCTAAGTGCCCGAAGCTCAAGCTCATCATAAAGTCCGCAGGCTATCGGCTTATATTTTTTATCCATAGAAAAATCCATTATTTATTTTCCCTATCTGGAGTTCTGTTTTTCATTTGGTTCAGCTTCTTGATTTTAATTGTTTTTCCAAACTTAAGCAAAGATATTTTTATATCTTTTAGGAAATATTCCTCTCTTATTTTTATTACGAGCTGAATCATTAATTACAAATATTAAACCTCAGATTCATTAGAATACCCGAAAAATTTTTACTTTTTAGTACAATAAATCTTATTTAATGCAATCAAGTTATTCAAATTTATGTAATCACAATGAGTAATGTTCTTGAAGTAAAAAACTTAACAAAAGTATTTAAGGATTTTACTGCGGTTAATTCAATTTCCTTTTCAGTTGAGAAAGGAGAAATATTCCAGAGAAAAGCACTGCTTAATGCTGCAATTGAAACAACAACATCACGAAATAAATAATATGTTCCGAAAGTTTCAGCTTTTGCATCTTCCGGCGCTAAATCCATAATTAAAACTTTTCTTGCAGGTTCACCAAATTCTTTTAATCCTCTGATAATAAATGTAACTATCAGCATTAAGTATGACCGGGAGAAATAAACGATGACAAACTTAACAATCAAAAAAGTATTGTTCCTAGTTGATGTGCAGTTTGCTCACCGAATGCTGGAAGAAGAACACCAACCCGAAATGTTGCAACAACGATTGCACTGATTGTAAGTATGAACCAGATAGCGAGAGATTTTAAATAAAGCATTTACTAATTTTTTTCTCTTGTAACTACAGGGACAAAGTCTGCTGGTCGTCCAAGTTTGGGTAACTCGAGAATTTCTCTTGCGCGGTCAAGTGCATCATCGATATTACCATGCACATTATCTTCACCGATCTTATTGATAAATTCTGCCTGAGCTAAAGCCATTAATGGCTGTGTATGAACTCCGGAAAGCACAAGATGAGTTCCATGCTTTTTTGTTTCTTTCAAAAGTTGTTCAAGTGCATGAATTCCGGTTGAATCAATCGCCGGGACATCGCGCATCCTGATAATAATTACTTTAGACGGATTTTCAACTATTCTGACAGTATCTCTGAACTTCGAAACAGCACCAAAGAAGAAAGGACCGTTGATTTCAAAAACTTCTACACCATCAGGAACTTTTTTATTTTGAATTGAATTCGAGTCAACAACTTCCTCTTCATCTTTCAGTTCTCTGGTGATAATTCCGACGTTTGTAACCATTGCCATCCGCCGCATGAATAAAAGCACAGCGAGTATCATACCTATTTGAATAGCAATTGTAAGATCAAAAATTATTGTCAGTAAAAATGTTGTGAGCAATACAGCAATATCACTTTTGGGATATTTAAATACTTCAACAAAAGATCTCCATTCGCTCATATTATAAGCGACAACTATCAAAATAGCAGCAAGAGCAGCCATTGGAATTAATTTTGCCCATTGTCCGAAAAAAAGCATTATTAATAAAAGTACAAATGCATGAACTATACCGGCAACAGGCGTACGTCCTCCGTTTTTAATATTAGTTGCAGTTCTTGCGATCGCACCGGTTGCAGGAATACCACCGAACAAAGGTGTAATAATATTCGCAGCACCCTGTGCAACCAGTTCCATATTTGATCGATGTCTTCCACCAATCATACCATCTGCAACCACTGCAGAAAGTAAAGATTCGATTGCAGCAAGCAATGCAATTGTTGTAGCCGGACTGATTAAATTTCGTATCACTTCAAAATCGAAATGCGGGAGTGCCGGAGAAGGAATTGAAGACGGAATATCTCCAAACCTGCTTCCTATAGTTTCAACCGGAAGATGAAATATCTGAACAAGAAGAGTTGAAATTATTATTGCTACAATTGAACCTGGAATTCTGTGAGTAATTCGCGGAAAGAATATGATAATTAATAATGAAGCAACACCTATTAATAAAGCCCAGTAGTTTATCGAAAATAAATTCTGAGAGTAAATAATCCACTTTTCAAAAAATTCTGATGGAACTGAAACAAGATTCAATCCGAAAAAATCTTTTATCTGTGAAGAAAAAATTATCAGTGCAATTCCACTTGTAAATCCAACAATTACAGGATGAGGAATAAATTTTATAATTGATCCGAATTTCGCAAACCCCATTATTACAAGAATAACTCCCGCCATTATCGTTGCGATAATTAATCCATTAGTTCCGTACTGCTGGACTATTCCATATACAATAATTATGAACGCACCTGTTGGACCGCCGATCTGAACTCTGCTTCCACCCAAAAAAGAAATTATGAAACCAGCAATAACTGCAGTAAGTAATCCTTTGTCCGGAGTAACACCGGAAGCAATTCCAAATGCAATTGCAAGGGGTAAAGCTACAATTCCAACAATAACTCCAGCTGTTAAATCAGATGTAAATTGCTTTTTTGAATAATCTTTGAGAGTGGTAAAAAGTTTTGGATATAACAATTGTAGTTTAAATAAGTCTATGAATTTTTATAATAAAGTCGAACAAAGATAATTTGAATATATTTTCTTAACAAGAAGTAAGAAAAATTTTAATCAAAATTATGCCTGTATACATATGGACTTTTTTGTTTATGTTCACTTATCAATTTAAAATGGAATTTAACCTTTGAAATTAAATATTACTGTTTTAATCACTTTTGTGATTTTAACAGCTTGTTCAGCTTCAAACAAAATTTCAACCAGTTGGAAAAGTCCTGAAGTAACTGATGAATCGACAAAGTTCCAGACTGTTGCAGTATTTACAATGGTAAAAAATTCTGATATGCGTATGGATGTTGAAGAGGCAATTGCCAGCCAGATGCTGAATACTATTGCAGTTCCTTCATATAAGATGATTACAAATGAAGAACTCGCAGTATCTGTAAAGAGTCAATTGATTGAGGATGGATTGTTAGATCCAACAAAGTGATAATTATTTAATTTAAAGAACATAATCCGTAATGAACGAGTTAAAATCCGCTGATGATATCCGTGAATTAGCAAATGCTTTCCGTGAAAGCCGCATATTACTTTCTGCTATCGAATTAAATATATTTTCGGTGATAGACAAACATTTGATTCCAACTGAAGAAATCTCCAATAAAATAAATACAGATCTTAGAGCAACTGACCGATTGCTTAATGCTTTATGCGCGATGGGATTATTAAAAAAAGTCAAAGGAAAGTTTTACAACTCTGATTTGGCTTCAAAATATCTTGTTAAAGATAAACCTGATTTTATGGGAAATCTTTTTCATACAAATCATCTCTGGAAGTTATGGAGTAATCTAACGGAATCAGTAAAGCAGGGTACTTCGCAAAAGGGTGAGCAGACTGAAGAAGAAAAACACAATTGGACTGAATCGTTTATCGAAGCAATGCACTACCGCGGAGTTAATCAGGGAAAGATTCTCGCAATGATGATCGATCTTTCAAATGTAAAAACAATGCTTGATGTAGGCGGCGGGTCTGCAGCATTTTCAATAGAGATTGTGAAAAGTAATCCATCAGTAAAAGCAACTGTTCTTGATCTGCCCCAGGTAATCCCATTAACAAAAAAATATGCGGCTGAAGCAGGGCTGTTTAACAATTTCAATTTCATTGAAGGCAGCTATCATTCTTTAGATTTTGAAGGTGAATATGATTTGATTCTTTTGTCAGCAATTATCCATATAAACAGTTATGAACAAAATAAAATGCTGATAAATAAATGTGTAAACGCTTTGAGTAAAAACGGCACTCTGATAATAAATGATTTTATAATGAGCGACGATAGAACAAAACCTTATCACGGCACCTTGTTTTCGCTTAATATGCTGGTTGGTACTGCTAACGGTGATACTTATACAGAAAAAGAAATCAGAGAATGGTTTGAATCGGCTGGTCTTTCGAAGATTGAAAGAAAGAATACTTCCTTCGGTTCAGATCTGATGATCGCTGTGAAATAATTTTCTGAAGCTATCGAAGCTGTTCTCCTTCAAATCGTCCCCAGTTTATTACACCGCGAAAACCAATATAACTCCACATTCCATCAATTTTGTATGGAAGTCTCATTGAACAATTAAGTAATACATTATTATCAATCATTCCGGGATTGAGATTTAACGAAAAATCTCCGAGCATATTTGTTGTTCCTTCGAAACTGCCGTAACCAATTTGAGGTCCGATGTTTTCACAATTGGAAACAAGACGAAAACGCCAACCGCCCTTTACTTCGATTGAATCAATAGATTCAATCCACAAATATCCTTCAATGATTTTGTTCCAGGAGCTGTCATAGCCAGTGTATTTGTAAGATTTTGGAAAAGAATTTAGATCGGAATTATCCTCACAGGAATAAAAAATCAATAATGAAAAAACTGATAAACACAGAATTAAAGTTTTCATAAAATTCTCAATATTCTTTATTATAGAAACGGACTCCCTCTTCCTTTAGTTTTTCAATCCATATTTTTTCCAGCATTTTCAGTTCTTTATCTATTTCCTGTTGTGTTTCATCTTTCAGTTCCAATTCATCCAGAATTTTTATTTCGAATTCTTTTTCTCCGAGTTTTTTGTAATCATCAATTAACTGCTGAAACGGAAAGCTTTCCATCTTTAAAGTAAACTGAAATCTTCTTATTACAGACGGCAAATCTTTGCTTATCCCAATGAACATTTTATTGTCATGTAAATTATGTACAGCAAAAATCCCAGCCGGCTGTTTTTTTAATTTGTAATCTTCTTTTATTTGTTTCTTGTTTATCATGCTGTTGTTCTGTTTTTATCAACCCAATAACCCCAGAGAATTATTAACCACTGTGCGTTTCCAACAATTGCGATTGCTTTTACTGAATCTGGTGGAGGACTAAAAAGATTTGAAACATATATAAGCACCAAGAAAACAATCAGCCCAATTAAAGAATAAGTACCTGTTTTGTTTTTACTCTTTGTTATCTTGTAATAGAGATAAATTCCTGCGATAAAGATTAATCCTTCAACAAATAACGTAGCAGTAAAACTATTCCATAAACCGAATCCGACTTTTATTCCTTCTCCGGGAAAAACAGGAAGGTCAGGAATGTGAACGAGTAAATCTAAAAACCAGTGGCTGATTACAAGCAAGCCGAGTACAACTGATGTCTTTAAATTCTTTTTGAGGAAGTAATAAACAGCTCCGAATAATATTCCCCAGACAACGGCTGCGAACAGACTATGAGTAAACGGGTAGTAAGTAAAATCAAGAGGAGTAACTGCAGAAATACCGGGCTTTATTTCTACTTTTTCAATTCCAAGCAAAAGAAAAATTGGCCAGATAAGATCAATCCACTGTGCCGCCATAAAATAAGTTCCAAGAGAAGCAGACTTGCTGAATTTTTTTCCAGCAAACCCGACACCAAAATGACCAATAAACATTTAATCCTCATTTTTAAAATTATTTATCAAACAACTTCCTATGGAAGTTAATCTGACCTAAATGGTAATTAAGATAGCATACTGTATTAATAAGCATCTGACAATTTGTGATTCTCTGATTATTAAAAAGCAATGGATAATCCTGATTAAGTATCTCGTCAGTAATATTATCTAATGTCTTTTCAACTACAACAACTGTTTCATCAATCTGTTTGATTAACTCACTTACAGAAATATCATTTTGTGAAAGTTCTAAATCACGATTTCTAATATAACCTGACTTTCCAATTACAGCACCGATAAAGTGATTAAGATTTCCAAGAAGATGAAGACATAAATTGGCGGCTGAATAAGGAATATCTTCTTTTTTCTTCCAGATGTTTTCAGAATTTTTGTAAGAAGATATCTCCCTTTTAAGCTTATCCAAATCTCTAACAATTGATGATTTAATTCCATCAATCATATCAATCCTTTTCACAAACTGTTCGATTAGTTCATTCTCAAAAATAGCCGTTTAAAAATAATAAAGCCCCGATAAATATTTCGGGGCTTTACAGACTTTTATTAAAAAATTATTTTTTCTTCAATACTTTTTTCAATACTTCTTCTTTTGTAATCGGCTTTGTGCAGAAGAACCAATCATGGCACTTAACATCTTTTTCTTTTCCATCCATTCTGTCTTTTGCAGTACCGCAAGAGCCGGCAGTAGGGATAATCACATCATCACCAGGTCTCCAGTCAGCAGGAGTAGCAATACTAAATTCATCTGCAGTTTGTAATGCAATTAATACTCTATAAAGTTCATCAAAATTTCTGCCCAGACTTAATGGATAATAAATAATCGTTCTGATAATTCCTTTCGGATCAATAAAGAAAACTGCACGTACAGCTTTTGTATTACTTTCGCCGGGCTGAAGCATTCCATACTTATTTGCAACTTCCATTGTAATATCTTCAATCAAAGGAAAAGTTACTTCAACATTTTTCATTCCTTTGTATTCAATTTTTTCTTTTATTGTTCTTAACCATGCAATGTGACTGTAAAGACCATCAACTGAAAGCCCGACAAGCTCGCAGTTAGCTTCATTGAATTGTTTTTCCATTGTTGCAAATGTCATAAACTCTGATGTGCAAACAGGAGTAAAGTCGGCAGGATGACTGAATAGTATTACCCATTTGCCGGAATAATCTGCCGGGAAATTAATATCCCCTTGTGTTGTAACTGCTTTAAATGAAGGAGCTTTATCGCCTATTCTTGGCATTGCGGTGATTGTTTGAGTTGTCTGTTCCATTTTTATCTCTCCTAATTATTTTTTTTTGAATTGATGACTGTATGATGAAGAATGCTAAGCAAAGATTCTGTGTTTCATATTAACTGCAGCACAATGAAAGAATATTTCCGTTTACTTGCAAGTCATTGAAGAAATATTTGATTTGCTGGGGAGCAATTATTGATCAGTTTAAACTGTGAAGACGTAATTCAGTTATTCAATTGTTAAATCAGTTAAGAATGAACATAGCCCGACAGTTTATAAATTTTTAATCGCTGCCACGAATTCAGGAATGCTCAGCTTTCTTAAAAAGTAAACACTTTTTTCGAGCTATTTCTATTACTGCATTGTAATTCTACAAATATTAAAACTATAATAAGTTCCATCCCATTGGTATAAACTACATTTTTATAAAGATATGGTGTTAACCCATTAGCTTAAGCGAATCCGCCTTTAATTTGCAGCAAATTTGTCCCGTCAATTTTTTTAATTAAAACAAAAAGGAGTAATAAAATGAAAAATTTGATCATCGCAGTTTTTGTATTCTTATTAACTGCTCAAATATCCGCACAGGATTTATCGCTTTCACAGACAGGAAATATCAATCATAATCAATTTTATGTTGATCTTGTTGGTAAAACTGCTGCACTAAACAGCAACTGGGGACTTTTTGGCGGAATGAAAGCCGGGTACAATATCAATCCAAATGTTAGTATTGGATTAGCTGCTTTCGGAATGATTCCAAATCATTTAGGTGGTTCATATATTAATCAGAAAGGGAGAGATACACTACACTTTGGCTATGGTGGTGTTGATGCTTCTTATAAATTTAATATATCGAAAAGTTTTTCATTCATAGGAATGATGATGATTGGTGCCGGTCGTGTTGATTATGAAAACTTAGGCGGTAACGATTATTTTTTCATAGTGGAACCCGGAGTCTCGATCAGCTTTATGATAACTGAGTGGTTTGGTTTAAGTGCTTCGGCAGATTATCGTTTAGCAGCTGGGGTGAAATATGCTGATTTCTCCAACGCAAGTTTTAGCGGCTGGTCAACAGATTTAAGTTTTAAATTTGGATTTTAATCTTGCTGATAATTCTATTACATACTTTAGATTGGCAGTAAATAAAACCTCTGCCAATCTCTTGTATAATCAATAAACAAATATTCGTCAAAGAGCAATGTTAAGAGAAAGAGCATCAATTATTATTAGTGTAATTTCGGTAACGATCGTGCTTTTGGGTTTATTGTTATTGTTATTAGAATAGCATTGTTACCAAACAAATTTCAGGATGTCAGGATATCTGCTTCTTGTATTGTGATGGCGTTGTTCCAGTATGTTTCTTAAAGATTGTATTAAATGCAGATTTTGAATTAAAGCCGGAATCAAATGCAATTGCAATAAGACTGAAATTATCAGATTCTTTTTCTACCAGCCTTTGTTTTACTTCTTCTACTCTGTAGTGATTTATAAAATCATAAAAGTTTTTTTTGAGTCTGGTGTTTAAAACTTCTGAAAGATTGTGAGTTGAAATTGATAATTTATCAGCTAGCTGCCGTAATGTCAGCTCGCTATTTAAATACGGTTTGTCGGTTTCCATTATTTTGAGCAGCTTATTCAAATAATCAACTGCCTCTTCGTTTGTAAGACCGGATCTCTGATAACTTGTTCTTTCTGCCGGCTTTATGTTTGATTCAGTTGATTGTTTGTCATCAGGTCTTTGAATCGTACTGTCAAATATTTGGGGTTGTCGTAAACTCAGATATCCTATTGAATAAATCAGAATAGTTGCCGCTGTATAAATAAGATAATCCAGCTTTATATTTTTTCCGAAGAATATATTTACTATGTAGCTTATCACTACAACACCCCAAACAAAAATTAATCCCACGGTTAAATGACGGAGCCAGTTTAGATTGATGCGTTCGACGTTTGAAAATGAATTTCTGATTTTATTATTATAGACCCTTACAACCTTAATGGTCAGAAAGACGTAGATTATTCCATGAACTGGTTTCAAGTAGCTGATTATTTCAATTCCCGGCAACGATTTTACGGCTCCGGCTTTCATTAAAGCTAATTTGAATTCACTGCTTCTTAGATAAACAAACACAATTCCATAAATCACCACAAGAACAAATGGGATGAAGTGCAGATAATATTTTGGATTAAAATAATTATCGCCCGAACTTATTAATCTTGAATAGATGTAAAAGATGGGTCCGAATAAAAATGGGAAAGAGTAAGTAATTCCAATAAAATGAGGATACTCCTTGTAATATCCAAACATAATATAAGCTGAATTGAAGACATCAAAAGAAAGCGCAAGCATTGCAAATGCAAGAACAACATTGGCAGCACGATTAATTTTTTTAGTAAATAATAGTACTGATAACAATAAACCCTGAATCGTACCTAATATTAATATGTATTCAACTATCTTAATGCTGATAACTCCATTAAAATAACTTTAAAAAATTAATACTCTTTTTGCTGAAAACAATGAAAGTAAATAAGAATTATAATATTGAGGGATATCCGCAACTGGTTATAACAATTATATCCGCCGCATCCAAAATACAAGTCCGGATACCAGCTTGCATATCATCATAGGGAATAAATTAAACTAATTTCAATTATATACTATATGATTTTGCAAACGAGAGGGTTTGAATCTGTTTACCATATAAGCAGCAATCCGCTCTGCATTTGCAAGTATAGTTAAACTTGAGTTGACAGCAAGTGAAGTTGGAATTGCGGCTCCATCAGTAACAAATATTCCCGGATAGTCGAAAACTTCGCCATTTGAATTTACCACGCCATTATTTTTACTTTCAGCCATTCTGCAAGAACCAATCATATGAGAAGTTGTAAAAATAATACCATTTTCAGGAGCACCTTCAGCGTTAACATTTTCAATTTTCAAAACTTCACATCCGTTTCGCGAAAGTATTGAATTGAGCAAGCTTTTTGTCTGCTTATAATATTTACGTAACTCATCATCAATTGTAAGCTCGGTGGTAAAAGTGCTGCCGTTGCACTTGATTTCAGCAGAAGGTTTAGTGCATCCGAGTGCATACAAAACAATCATTCTTCTTCTGTAGAGTTTCATAAGATCAACATTATCCTTTCCCCACCATGATGAATTTTGTTTGCTGGTAATTCTGATTCTTGCATCGCTTGTAACCACCAGCGGTAAGGGTTTAGCAGAAGAAATAGTAATACCCATCGAATCAAAAAAATGATAGCTGATCATTCCCGGATGGGACATCCCGCTGAACATATCCCCTTCAATAAATCCTTCGGGTAAAAGACCTGCTGCTTTAACACTACCATTAAATGCTACATTTTTTCCAACATGAAAACTAAGAAAAGGCAGATATACTTTGGAGGCAAGAAGAAGTTTAGCAGTACCAATAGTTCCTCCTCCGAGTATTATAAACTTTGCTTTTATATCAAAATATTCTTTATCCTTTGTATTAAAACATCTTACTTCGTATCTGTTAGGAATTGCATCAGAATAATTTACATTTTTAGACTTCTGAACCTGATTTAGTATTGGTCGGATATATTTTGCTTCGATGCTGCATAAAATCTGCATTCCATTCTTTCGTGCTTCTGGTAAATAATTATAATGCAGAGATTGTTTAGCACCGAATATACAGCCTGATATACAATAACCGCTTCCCATACAATTCTTAACAGCATATCTTGCCCGGTCGCAGCTATAGCCTAAATTTTTCATAAGAAGTGAAAATGCCGCACCAGATTTCGGAATCCTGTCATTAGAGATTTGCTCTACATTTAGCATTTTTTCCGCTATGTCATAATAATGATCCATTTTACTTCTTGTGATATTTTCAGTCCAGTATTTTCTTCCGCTTTGATCTCTGAGATCAAAAATTTTGGACGGTGCTCTGAGCGAAACCATCTCATAAAATCCTGAGCCGCCTCCAAGAGCTTCAGCATATGTAAATTTTATATTGCCGCCAGATAATCCCTTGAGATATTCAAGAAAATATTTTGGATCCTGAGTTTGCTTAAAATCATTTTCAGGTTCTATATACTTTCCTTTTTCAATCATCAATACTTTAAAGCCGGCTTCTGATAATCTTAAAGCCGGAGCAGCAGCTCCAAAGCCGCTTCCAATAACCAGAACTTCTGTTTCTAAAGTTTCCATTTTATTTCCCTATAATTAAACGTAATTACCATTCAAGGTTAATTCATTTGAAAGATATACTGATGTGTTTGGATAAAACAATTCACTCTCTGTAAATCCGGTGTTACTGCCTTCAAAATCAATCAACTTACAGCCAGCACCATCATCATAGATTCCGCTGTAGTAAGAAACCTGAGTCATAAAGATGGCGGCGGTATATAATCTGTTGATCATTGAATCTCCGTTAAGCCCCTCCTGGATAACAACAGTTCTTTGTTCTTCGTTTAATAAGTAAAATTCTTCGGCGTCGAATAAATCCTTACTTTTTGTACAAAGATCTGAAATAAAAAATCCACAAAGGGGTTTGAACGAATAATATTCATCATAAAATATTTTAATCAGGTTGGGATCTTTTTCATCAGCACCTGGTATTACTGTGGTTACAAATGCGCTTAGGCTCAGCTCGTTGGTTTTGTTTTCACTTTTATATTTATCTGGATAGCAGCCTGTCAGATATTTGATTTGTGAGCATCCGGTTATTACAGCAGCAGCTGCCAGCGAAAAACTTCTAATAAATTTTTTACGGGTAATTCTTGTTTTAATTACCATTTCTTCTGATTGTTTAATTGTGCTCATCGCTTTATTTACTCTTCATTAATTCTTCCTGAGCAATTATCAAAAAGATAGGAGCGATATTTGTCAAAGAGTTGTAAAATACCGGTAAAAAATACTAAGAGGATTTTATGCAGCACTCTAAAATAACAGGTAGCCGCAACTTTCAAGTTGCGTTCTTATATCTATTCCTCAAGCTTCAGTCTGCGTTTAAAGTTAATTTCGGCAGACATAAAGTCTGTGGCTAACAATTTTCGGGCAAGCACACGATTGTGACGTTCACAAATAAATCGTTTCGGAATCGTAAAATCCTCTTTCAGGAATGCGATTGACTTTTATTTTTTTACCTGGGTTGTGTTTTAAGTGTTTGAGCTAAAAATAAATTTTAAATCAACTATATCTTAAAACAATTGGTGAAGACGAGGGATTGAGTAATTGTTCAAATATTAAATTGGAATATTATTATGGTAGTGAATGAGAAGTAATTTTTAAATTATGATTTTTTCCAGCCAGTACTAAAATTCAATTCTTTTATCATTTGAAAATTGTTGATGCACCGAATTTTAAAATCATTACAAACATCGGGGATATGACGATTTGCCCCCTGACTTTTTGGTTTGGAAGACTCTGTGGTCACTATACATCTATTCTCAATATCTCTAAGCGCATAAGATATTAAGAACGGATCCCGCCCTATTTTTTTTAACTGATCATCCGTTGGATTGGGAAGATAACCACCATACGTAATCCTGGCAACTAGGTCCTGTTCTGCTTGTTCTATAAAAAGTAAGGCATCTTTAACTTCTTTACTTGCAGCCCAATCAGCAAGTTCATCCATTTCGCCATCTTTATCCCGAGTATCTGAAAATTCTTCATATACCTCAATTGGAATTTTTATTTTCCCTTGCTGACCCTGATAGACAAGCCACTCCCAGAATTCCGGAACTCGTGAGATAGGATAATAATCTCTCTTTGCATCTATGAGAGTGTTTGCATCGAGCAGATATAGAGAAGAATACTTTTTCATAAATATTGTTCAGGTTGAAAAAGTCTATGCACTTTTAGTGGTTTTATCTCTAATAGCATCCCGGCTTTTGTTGTTGTTAACGCACCGGCATATGTTAATCGTTGAACCAACTCAACAAGTGAACCTAGCTTATAGTTCTTTATCACATAATAATCGGGTCCACCTTCTTTCAGCTTATTTTTCTCCCGCTCCATTTTTTGTTTTTCCATCCAACTGTTAAGATAAAAATCACGTAATTGCTGCCATACTGGTTCTTTGATTTTTCCACTCTTGTATAATCGATAGGCTAGGTGGGTACTGCTAAGTTTCTTTAAAGATGCGTATTGGGATATTTCAGATTTTAAATTATCAAAATTATTCAAAGCCGGATTAAACTTTTCAAATTCAATTTGAGGAAGTAAAAATTCGCTAGCCACGTCATTACAGAATTTTTCAATTCTCTTTTCAGCATAATATCCACTAATGCCAGTTTTTCCCAAAACTAAATGAACTAGTTCATGAATAAGCGTGAAAGACCAGGCTGATTCAGAATCCTGATCATTGATTACTATAAATGGGGCAATGTCATCAGCGAGTGCAAATCCTCTAAAAGCTGTTACTGCAATATTTGTATGATAGGATCCCAGATTACCCTTAAGTAGAACAAAAACACCAATTCCTTCAATCTTTTGGCGTAAGTATCTAAAAGCTTCTTTGTGGTTAGGTTGATTCCTGAAGTCATCAAGGTCAATATTTATTGTAGTTCGAATTGTTTGGACAACAGGCTTCACACCATCCGAGATTTTATTTTTTCCAATGAACCGCAGTTTTATTTCCTCATCAGCTTCAATTAATGTTTCGCGGATTGTACTTTGTCGTGCTTTAATATCTCTTATTAAAATGTCAACATTGATATTTTCGATTTCATCAAATTGATCAGGCAGAGTTCTGAAATCCTCACCCCGATCGCCTTTGATTGGTGGCTTATCCAGATAAAAAAACAAAAGTGGCTGGCGATACTGTTGAGACATCCGGAGAAGCAAAGATCTGGATGGTTTTTTCTCACCGGATTCATAAGCAAGAAGTTTTTCAACTGCGTGCAGTTTTTTGTCGTCTTTAATGTTTAGTTTTTTTGCAGCTTCTCCAACCGATAGAAGAGAATTCTTTCTAGCCCACTCGAGAATACTATGTTTTATTTTTGGCATAATGGTGGAAAAATTTTTTACTTAAAATAAAATTCATCAAAGAATCTTGTAACTAAATTAATAAAATCTATCCAAATATATCACAATTGATAATTTTCAAAGAGAATTCTTCCCCCAAAAAGCAACTGGAAGAAATAAATTTTAACCCGCGACTTTAGTCGTGGGTAGCAAACGCAGAACGAATTCCTTTACGAACCGATTCGTCGGTTTTCGAAACTCAGTCCATACTTATCTGCAGACCTTGAAAATAGCGCAGCCGAAGAATATCAGAAACAAATGCTTATACAAAAGACTGCTATTATAAATAACAAGCTATCAGAAAGTAATAAATCTATGCAATTGCTCAATGGTTTATTTTAGTTCAGATATCCAAACAGAGGCAAATTTGCGGGCAGCCTCCACCGGCTCTTTACCAGCTCTGAAATAAAGCTTCCATTGTGGGTCTTTTCTTTCATACTCCGGATTAACAAAGACCTGCTTGTTCTTTACAGTGTTAAGTTGAGCATTAAAATCAATGTCTTTGCTATTTGAAAGAAACCTATCGAGCCATTTTTTAATTAATGGTTTTGGATTATTAACCGGAAAATCCTCATTCCACATTTTTAGATCAACAGCATAATTTTCCAATTGCTGGTCGTAATTTTGTTTGATTATGTTGTCTGTCTGAGGTGTATAAAAAGACTTCTCCGGATCATCAATATCTTTTAACTGTTGTTTTAGTTGGTTAATTACTTCTTCAAACATCGGCTTCTGATCGGCTTGAAGATTTTTCATATTGGCTTCCATTTCTTTAATGGAGTTACTAAGACTGGCTTTCTGTTCTTCTTTTAGCTCTTCAGAGTATTTTGGCTTCTCCGGTTCGTTCGGTTTTCTGGTTTCACGGAATTCATTGTATTTATTAATAAATTCCTGAGTGTTAACATATTCTTTAATTCTAATTCCAATCAACTCAACCATTTCAGCTCGGTCGTTAAGTGCAAGGCTTTTTAACACTTTAACATTTGGAATATAATAAGAAAGACCTGTGATATTATAGAGAACAGAGCTTTTGACATCATCTTCAGAAACTTTAAACTGTGCCAGAAGTTTCTTTAAATTATCGTCAATATATTTTTGAGTGATAAATCCAGACACAATAATCAAAACCGGCAAAAGAAAAAACAATTTTTTCATAGCATACCTCATAGTTTATTAAATAAATCAAAGTATTAAGATAAATGGGAAAAGAGTTTTCTGTTTTTACTTCCAAAACTATTCAATCATTACCGGGAATCTTTTAAAGTTAAGTTTATCAAAACTCTTATTTTGCTTCTGCCGTAATATTCTTATTTGATTTTTAAGTATCAACAATACGCAGGTAACTTATTACAAAAATTCTTATCACAACTTCTTTATTCTTCTCAAAAAAAATATTAAGAGAAAATAATGCTCAACCAACGGCTTCTGTCGGAGAAAACAAACATAGATTATGCTCCACTTGTTTATTAAACTTAAAGTTATGCTTCAATCCTATACTAAATCCAGGGCGGGCATAATTGGTATTACAAAGCACTATTTACTAAACGAAAGCCTTGCGTTATTACCGACTGAAATTTTTATTGTATCGCCATCAACAAAGTTACCGGCAAGCAATTCCTGAGAAAGAGGATTAATAAGATATTTTTGTATAACTCTCTTTAATGGACGAGCGCCAAATGTAACATCATAGCCAAGCTGAGCCAACCAATCTTTTGCATCATCTGAAACTTCAAGAATCATTTCCTTTTCCTTCAACATTTTCTTTACTCGTTCAAGCTGTATATCAACAATTTTTCTTATTTCAGATTTAAGCAGCGGTTTAAAGAGGACTATCTCGTCAATTCTGTTTAAGAACTCGGGACGAATTGTTCTTCTTAATAAATCATGCATCTGTTCACGCAGCTGTCCTAAAATTTCTTCTGCATTTTGCTCATTATATGATTCAAGTTTATCCTGAATAATGTGCGATCCAATATTTGAAGTCATAATAATAATAGTGTTCTTAAAGTTGACAGTTCTTCCCTGGTTATCTGTTAATCTTCCGTCATCCAAAACCTGTAACAACACATTAAAGACATCTGAGTGTGCTTTTTCAATCTCATCAAGCAATACAACAGAATAAGGTCTTCTTCTGACAGCTTCTGTTAATTGTCCGCCTTCTTCATAACCAACATAACCCGGAGGAGCTCCAATCAAACGAGAAACAGAAAACTTTTCCATATACTCACTCATATCAATTCGTATCATTGCATGTTCATCATCAAATAATACTTCGGCTAATGCTCGTGCAAGCTCTGTTTTTCCAACACCGGTAGTTCCGAGAAATATAAACGAACCAATCGGACGATGTATATCCTGCAATCCTGAGCGCGAACGGCGGATTGCATTTGCAACTGCAGCAACAGCTTCATCTTGTCCAACAACACGATGGTGAAGTTCATCTTCAAGCCGTAATAATTTGCTTCTCTCACTTTCAAGCATTCTGCTTACAGGAATTCCTGTCCATTTAGCAACAACCTCAGCAATATCCTCAGCGTCAACTTCTTCCTTTAACATTTTTTTATCTTTTTGGGCATCTGCAAGTTTTTTAGTTTCTTCCTTCAGTTTCTTCTCAAGATCTACAATCTTTCCATAGCGGATTTCAGCAACTTTGCCAAGATTACCTTCGCGTTCGAATCGTTCTGCTTCAAGTTTAAGATTTTCAATTTCACTTTTCATTGAACGGATCTTCTGAATGTTTTCTTTTTCAAGATCCCAGTGTAATCTTAGTTCAGTTCGTTCTTCATTAAGCGCGGTTAATTCTTTTTCAAGCTCGTCCAGCCTTTTTGCCGAGGCATCATCTTTTTCTCTCTTTAATGCTTCGCGCTCTATCTCAAGCTGTTTTACTTTTCTTTCAAGAATATCAAGCTCTTCGGGCATAGAATCAATTTCAATTCTTAATTTTGATGCAGCTTCATCTATCAAATCAATCGCTTTGTCTGGAAGAAACCTGTCTGTTATATATCTTTCTGAAAGCTGAGTTGCTGCTACAATAGCTCCGTCTGTTATTCGAACACCGTGATGAACTTCGTAACGTTCTTTAAGTCCCCGAAGAATTGATATAGTATCTTCTTCAGATGGTTCTTCGATCAAAACTGGTTGAAATCTTCTTTCGAGAGCAGCATCTTTTTCGATGTGTTTTTTATATTCATCAAGTGTTGTTGCACCAACTGCGTGCAATTCACCACGAGCCAAAGCAGGTTTTAAAATATTTGCTGCATCCATTGCTCCTTGTGTTGCACCTGCACCGACAAGCGTATGGAGTTCATCAATAAAGAGAATAATCTCTCCATTAGATTCCTGCACTTCTTTAATTACTGCTTTTAATCTTTCCTCAAATTGCCCTCGGAATTGTGTGCCTGCAATAAGAGCTCCCATATCGAGTGCTACAATTCTTTTGCTCTTTAAATTTTCTGGAACATCGCCTGTAATAATTCTATGTGCAATGCCTTCTGCAATTGCAGTCTTCCCTACCCCGGGTTCACCAATTAAAACAGGATTGTTTTTCGTTCTTCGCGTAAGCACCTGCAGTACTCTTCTAATCTCATCATCTCTTCCAATAACCGGATCAAGTTTTCCTTGTTTAGCAAGTTCATTCAAATCTCTTCCATACTTTTCAAGTGATTGATAAGTATCTTCGGGGTTTTGAGATGTAACTCGTTGAGTTCCTCTAACTGTTTTTAGTGCAGAAAGAATATCTTTATAGGTTATTCCATTATCTCTTAATAACTGTCCGGCTTTTCCCTTATCATTAGATAAAGAAAGCAAAATATGTTCGGTTGATACATATTCATCTTTTAGATTCTTTGCTTCTTCGGCAGCTTCATCAAAAAGCTTTGCAAGAGTTTGAGACATTTGCTGATTGCCCAAACCGGTTCCGCTTACTTTTGGCAGTGCCTCGAGAAGTTGAACAACTTTAAGTTTTACTGCATTAAAATTTCCGCCGGTTTTTTTAATAACACTTTCGGCAACATTTCCGCTTTCCTGCACAATTGCGGCAAGAATATGTTCAGGTTCAACAATTTGATTTGTATAATTTTGCGCTATCTCTATTGCAGTCTGAACAATTTCCTGTGCTTTTACTGTAAGTCTATTAAAATTGAATGACATAGTTTTTTTCCTTTCTTAAAGTCGTCTTTGACAGGCTCAGACTGACAATTTTCTTGTGTCACGCTAAGCGAAGTCGAACTTTGACGACAACGACAGTCCATCTAACCCTTGCTTTTATTATACAACTCGCTGGCTTCTGTTAACATCTTAGTTAATCTGTTTACAAGTTTATGCGGATCATCCAGACTACCTTCAAGCAATAATGCCGACTCATAAAGCTGTTCTGTTGTATCAACAATAAACTGATCGTTTTCATTTTTCTTAAACACACTTACCAGATTAATTACAAGCTTATGATCTTTATTTATTTCCATCAATCTTTTTTGAGCCGGCATCGATAATCCCTGATTTGACATCTTCAATATTTTCTGCATAGTTGATGACATTGTATCATCCGGATTTATCAAAGTAGCCGGACTCCCCTTCAGCCTTTTTGATTCGTGAACTTCTGTAACTCTATCACCAAGGATTTCTTTCATCTTTAACATCAATCTGCCGAATGCTTTATCGTCTTCTTTGTTCAATTTTTCTTTTGGCTTTTCATCCTTAATAACATCCTCAAGTTTTTCAATATCTTTTAAGTTTGCAGCGTCAACAGATTTAAAATCAAAATCTTTATGCTTACGAATAGAAGTCATCACAAATTCATCAACCGGATCGTATAAATAAAGCACTTCCAAACCCTTCGATTTAAATATCTCAAGGTGTGGATTCATATCAATTGCTTCTCTGCCGGAACCAAGCGCATAATAAATATCTTTCTGATCCTTTTTCATTCTTCCCACATATTCCTGCAGAGAAACAAGTTCTTTTTCATCTTTGCTTTCGGATGAATTAAATCTTAACAAAGCCTGATATTTTTCCATATTTGTAAAATCCATATATCCAAGCTTAAAAATTCTTCCATGTTCTTTCCAGAACTCTGCATAACGCTCAGGCGAATCCTTTGCAATCTTTGTTAAATGTGAAAGGACATTGTTCGTTACGCTCTGTGAAATTTTTGTGAAAATTATATTTTCCTGCAAAGTTTCTCTTGAGATGTTTAGCGGCAGATCTTCAGAATCAACCACTCCTTTAACAAAACTCAGATATTCGGGGAGCAAATCTTTATTCTGATGTTGAATCAGAACTCTTCTCACATACAAATCCAATCCGTAGTCATCACGATTCCAACGCCAAAATTCATAGCTTTTCTTCGGAATGAAAAGTAATGTATTGAACTGTATCGGTGCATCAACAGATGTGTGAATAGTTTCAAGAGGCTCTTCGTTATCATAGGTCAGAAACTTGTAGAACTCATCATACTGTTCTTTTTTAATAGATGATTTCGGTTCACGCCAAAGGGCTGCGATTGTGTTGATCTTCTCATTCTCAAGATAGATCGGGAATGAAATAAAGTTTGAATGTTTTTTAATTATGGATTCAAGACGATGTTTTTCAGCAAATTCTTTTGCTTCATCTTTCAAATGGATTTCAATTGTTGTTCCGCGCTTTGATTCCTCACTTAATTCAGAAATTTCATAATCACCAAGACCATCTGATTTCCATTCAACAGCAGGCTCATCATTTTTATAAGATTTTGTCCTTAACACAACCTCTTTGGCTACCATAAAAACAGAATAGAAACCGATTCCAAATCTTCCAATAATATTGTTGACAGCTTCTTTATTTTCAGATAGTTGTTGTAAAAATTCTTCTGATCCTGATTTTGCAATCGTTCCGATATTCGCAATCAACTCATCACGGGTCATTCCAATTCCAGTGTCTGTAATTGTAACAAGATTTTTCTTGTCATCAAAAGCTATCTTTATTTCCAATGGAAGATCTTTATCAAAAATATCAGTCCCTTTATTTGATTCAAACCGGATTTTATCCAAAGCATCTGAAGCATTTGAAATTAACTCACGTAAAAAAATATCTTTACTTGTATAAAGTGAGTGTACAAGAATATCAAGCAATTTTTTTGTTTCAGCTTTAAATTCAAATTTTGTTTTAGTTGTCTCTGTCATTTTATCTCCTTTGCTCGAATGACATTATTCTGGTCTTAATGATTTTAACTTATTAAATAATTCTTTCTCTTCCCTGTTAAGATTTTTGGGAACTGTAACGTGAATATTTATGAATAAATCTTTCCGCACTCCATTCTCAATCTGTCCCAATCCTTTAAGTCTTAAAACTTTTTCAGATTCTGTTCCCTCCGGAATACTCACACTTACTGTTTTCCCATCAAGTGTTTCGATACTCTCTTTCCCACCAAGAACAGCAGTATATAAATCAATATCAAGATTGTAAAAAAGCTGGTTATCTTTTATTTCATAAAAAGGATGTTGAAGAACGTGTATGGTTAAAAACAAATCTCCTTTTATTCCGCCGGCAGTTTTTGATCTACCCAAGCCTTTTAATCTAAGTTTTTGTCCATCTTTTGTTCCAGCGTTAATTTTCACCTTTAGCTTTTTCCCATCAACATTTATTGTCTTTTCACTTCCGTTAAAAACATCCTCAAGCGAAACATTTAAGACAGCTTGAACATCCACTGCTGTTCTTTGCTGACTTGTTCTTCCTCCGCTAAATCCCCTGCCGCCTCCAAAAAACGATTCAAAGAAATCTGAAAATCCCCCGCCCATACTGCCAAAGATATCACCAATATCACCACTGAATTCATAGGCAGCGCCTGATCCCGAACTTCTTCCACCGCCAAAGTGAGCAAAGAAATCATCAAACCCCTGCCCGCCAGTGTGTTGGTATTGTTTCCAGTTTGCCCCAAGCGTATCATACTTTTTACGTTTTTCAGGGTCACTCAAAACTTCATTAGCCTCTGTAATTTCTTTAAACTTTTCTTCAGCAGCTTTATTCCCCTGATTACGATCAGGATGGTATTTCATCGCAAGCTTACGATATGCTTTTTTGATTTCGCCCTGCGTTGCTGATTTTTCTACACCGAGTATTTTATAATAATCTTTGTATTCCATTTTGTAGAAATTAACTTATATCACTTTTTAAATTTACTAAAATTGTTTCTTCAACATCATCAGATACTGTATTCTTTTGATTTGCATAACAGTTTTTTCTTTAATAAAAAAAGGGTAACCGAACAGCTACCCTTTTCATCATCATCTACTCTTTTCTTATTTCACTTTGATTTCTATTTCTTTCGGCTTTGCTTCTTCGGCTTTTGGAATAGTAATAGTTAACTGTCCATTTGCAAATTCAGCATTTATTTTCTCTTCCTGAATCAATTCAGGCAGATTAAATGATCTGAAATATTTACCATAAGATTTTTCTATTCTATGGCTCTTTGCATCCTTAGTTTCTTCCTCCTGAACTCTTTCACCACTGATATTCAATTTACCATTTGAAAAAGAGATTTTAACATCTTCTTTTTTGATTCCAGGTAAATCAATTTTTAATGTATAATTATCTTTGTTTTCATAGATATCAGTCAATGGCATCCAAACTGCATTTTCATACTCTGTATCTATTTCTTTGCTCTTTGAAATACCAAAACGGTTCTCAAGCGAACTAAACATTTTGTTAAACTCTCTTTCGAAATCAATAAGATCTCTAACGGGATTAAATCTTACTAGTGTCATTTTAAGTCTCCTTATTTATATATTTTAGTTAATTGTTTAATTTCAAATTCGATTCATATTAAGCAAGCAGTGTGCCGGGCTTGTAAAATCACTGTAACTCATTGTATTATATTGGGTTATGGGATTTTCAGATTTTTATTTGTTTACTGTCATATTGGCTAACAAAATGACAAACATCTCAAATAATGCAAATAATCGTCATATTTAACTGTCGTAATGTCAATTTACTTGATAGGCCATATTGTTAATTAAATATTGAATTATCTTTTATTATTAACTATTTTTGCAATCTTAAGTTTGAGCATTATTAAAGTGAAAGAAGATACAATTATTGCATTGGCAACCCCAGCTGGAGTTGGTGCCATCTCGGTTATCAGAGCAAGCGGCCCAAAGGCTTTTACTGTTGTTGATAAATTCTTTTTCGGAAAAACCAGAATCGAAAATGCAGCAACACACACACTTCATTATGGTAATATTAAAAATCATGATGGGGAACTTGTTGATGATGTTTTAATATCCGTTTTCAGGGCTCCAAATTCATACACTGGAGAAGATAGCGTTGAAATTAGCACTCACGGAAATCCACTCATTGTTCAAAAAGTAATCGAGCTTTTAATTGGTGTTGATGATGTTAGAACAGCAGAACCAGGTGAGTTTACAAAGAGAGCATTTTTAAATAATCGTATTGACCTGACAAAAGCTGAAGCAGTTGCAGATATTATTAATTCGCGTACTGAAGCCTCGTTTCGTGGTGCAAGAAATCAACTAGATGGATTTTTATCAGCAAAAGTTAATGATTTAAGATCTCAGTTGCTTAATGTATCATCGTTTATAGAATTGGAATTAGACTTTGCTGAGGAAGACATTGAATTTGTTAATATGGATGAGTTGTTAAAAAGAATAGACTCAATAATCATTGAAATCGATACATTATTAGAAAGTTACGGATTTGGCAGAGTAATTCGTGATGGAGTGAACGTTGCAATAGTTGGTAAACCGAATGTGGGAAAATCATCATTATTAAACTATATTCTTAAAGAATCTCGTGCTATAGTAAGCGAAATACCGGGGACTACTCGAGATGTAATACGAGAAGAGGTCTCAATTGATGGAATTCTTTTCAGGCTTTTTGATACGGCAGGAATTCGCATATCTGAAGATACAATTGAGAAGGAGGGTATTTTCAGAAGTCAGGAAACTGTAAAGAATTCAGATGTGATTATTTTTCTTGAGGATGTTAAACAAGGGGATTCAAAAGAACTTCATATTGATCTGCTAAAATTAACCAACCCAGATAAAGTAATTAAAGTATTAAATAAAATTGACTTAGATTCCACCTCTGAAATCAGCGCAGATGTCAAAATCTCAGCTAAGACAGGGGAGGGGATTGGCCAATTATTTTTGAAATTGAAAGAAAAAGTAATCGGTTCGGGTAGTTATACTGAAAAAACTGCCATAGTTACAAATCTCAGACACCATAACTGTCTGAAGAAGTCCAGAGAAAATCTTATGAATGCCAGAGAATCAGTTTTAAAGAAAATGAGCGGTGAGTTTATATCTGTGGATCTAAGAAATGCAGAAATGAACCTTGCTGAGATAATCGGTGAAGTTACAACAGAAGATATTTTAAATAACATTTTTATGAAATTTTGTATTGGAAAGTAAATTTAGTTTCACGTGAAACCAAAACAATTGCTATTCTGCACCTAATTTGTTTCACGTGAAAAGAAAAAATTAAAAGTAATGAAGAAATTTGATATTGTTGTGGTTGGAGGTGGACACGCTGGAATTGAAGCTGCTTCTGTTGGAGCCAGAATGGGATGTTCAGTGGGTTTAATTACAATGGATAGATTTGCACTTGCCAGACTTTCTTGCAATCCGGCTATTGGTGGAACAGCAAAGGGACATTTAGTACGTGAAATTGATGCTCTTGGTGGAATTATGGGAAAAATTGCAGATCCCACAGGAATACAATTTAGGATGCTCAATAAATCAAAAGGTCCTGCGGTTTGGTCTTTAAGATGTCAGTCAGATAGAAAATTGTATTCTGAAGAAGCTTATCAGGTAATTAGTTCCACAGAAAATTTAGAGATCGTTGAAGATTCCGCAATTGGAGTTATCGCAGAAAATGGAAGAGTAGTTGGTGTAAAAACACAAAGCGGGAGAGATATACTTTGTAAGACTTTGATTCTTTCATCCGGAACTTTTCTAAATGGATTAATGCATACCGGGTTAAACAAAACAACGGGCGGAAGACATGGAGAACAATCATCAACAGGCATTACAGAATCATTGGTAAGTTTGGGTTTTGAGTATGGAAGACTCAAAACTGGTACGCCACCAAGATTAAAGAAAGATACAATTAATTGGGCTGTACTCGAAGAACAGCCGGGAGATGAAAATCCTGAACCTTTTTCATATCAGACTGATATTTCAAAATTCCCTTTTCTTCCACAAGTAAGTTGTCATATCAGTTACACGGATAAAGAAGTCCACAAAACTTTGGAAAAGGGATTTGAATTTTCACCAATGTTTACTGGACGAATACAGGGTGTTGGACCACGTTATTGTCCTTCTATAGAAGATAAGATAGTTCGTTTTTCTGATAAAGAAAAACATCAGCTGTTTTTGGAACCTGAGGGACTTGACAGCGATCTGATTTATCTAAATGGATTTTCTTCATCACTACCAGCAGAAATTCAATATGAAGCATTAAAGAAAATTAAAGGCTTAGAAAATGCTGAGATGGTTCGTCCAGGTTATGCTGTTGAATATGATTTTTTTCCACCACATCAAGTTGATTCAACATTGGAAACCAAAATAATTGAAGGGCTATATTTTGCTGGACAGATTAATGGAACTTCCGGATATGAAGAAGCGGCTGCCCAAGGTTTGATGGCTGGTATTAATGCCGCGCTTAAAATTCAAGGGAAACCTGAATTTATTCTGAAGAGAAGTCAAGCATATATCGGAGTTTTAATTGATGATCTTGTTACAAAATCTACAGACGAGCCTTATAGGATGTTTACTTCAAGAGCAGAACATAGATTATTGCTCAGACAGGATAATGCAGATAGAAGACTTATGAAATATGGATTTGACTTCGGTTTGATTCCTAAAGAATTGTTTGAAAAAGTCAACTTTAGAGAAAAAACAATTGTTGGTGGTGTTGATTATTGTCGAACTAAAAAATATCATGCCAGAGAAATTAATTCATTTTTAAATGCAACAAATTCCAATGAAATAGATTCAACTGAGACAATTTCAAAGCTGTGCAAAAGACCTGAAATAAATCTTAGGCAGCTGTTGGAATTTAACGGGTCAATTAACGAAAAAGCTGCGATTGATTTGTTAAACGATGAAATCGCTCTTCAACAAACAGAAATCGAACTGAAATATGAGGGTTATATTCAGAGACAATTTGAAGCTATTGCAAAACTTGAACGATATGAAACAACTGCAATTCCATTGAATTTTGATTTTAATAAAATCAGACATTTATCAACAGAAGGGAAAACTAAATTGAACAAAGTAAAACCTCGCTCAATCGGGCAAGCTTCGCGTATCTCTGGAGTAACGCCTTCAGATATTTCTATTTTGTTGGTATATTTAAAGAACTAATTTTTAAGGTTTTTACTAATGCCGCCTTCCAAACAAGAAATTTATCTTAAAGAATTACAAGACTACTGCTGGGATAATGGTTTTAACCCAGAACCAATGCGCAATGAGAGACTTGCCTTCTACGCAAATCTTGTTGTTGAAAAAAATAAAAATGTCAATCTGATATCCAGGAAGGATGAAACAAATATTATTGAAAATCATATTTTCATCTCGGCATACATAACACAATTTCTTCCTGAAAAGGTAACAAGATTTTTAGATATTGGAACTGGGGGCGGTTTCCCAGGAATTCCACTTGCAATAATGAGACCCGATCTTAGGGGTGTTCTTGCAGACTCAACAAGTAAAAAAATTGATGCAGTAAAAGAGTTTATTGATAAGCTTAAGATAAGTAATGTTGCTGCCGAAAATGCCCGAGTAGAAAGTCCAGAGTTTATTGAAAAATATAAAGAGAGTTTTGACTTAATTGTAAGCAGAGCTGTCGTTCCACTAATAATTCTTTTCAGATATGCTCTTCCTCTTGTAAAAAACAGAGCATTTATTTTTGCAATGAAAGGCGGAGATCTTGAAAGCGAATTTCAAAAAGCTGAATTAAAGTATAAATCATTTATAAAAAAGTCTACAGTTTATGAATTAGCTTATAAACCGACCAATATCAGAAATAAGAAAGGAAAGAAATTAGTAGTAATAGAATTACAAAAATAATTATAAAACCATTTTAAATATTCTCTTGCCTCATTAATGAGATCTCATCTCGTCATTTTATTACTTGTTCTCATTTCTTCTGTTTTATATCCACAAATTGAAGAAAATGCAGAAAAAGACTTCAGAAAATTTTTTGAAGTTGGGGGGGATGTATTGACCTCTCCGAAATATTTCAAATCAGATGACTGGATAAAACTATCGGCTACAATTGGAATAACCGGATTAGCTATGATTATTGATGAAGACATCAAAGAATTTTCGCAATCCAACAAAACTGAATTCCTGAATCATATTTTTAAAATTGACGATTATTATCATATTGAATTTATGGTATCAAGCATAGCCGTATTCTATTTATATGCTTTGATAGATAAGAATAATGAGATGAGAAATCTTTCATTGCGGCTGGCTGAAGCAACAGCATATAGTGAATTGATTAATCTAAGTATTAAGTTTATCAGTGGAAGAAGCCGCCCGTATTTTTCTGAATCAGCTTTCAAGTTTGATCCTTTAAAATTAAATTTTGATCAGACATCATTTCCTTCCGGTCATTCAACATTAGCGTTTGCATATTCCTCTGTGATAGCAAAAGAATACAACAATTTTTTATGGAAGTTTGGATGGTATGGTTTGGCAATTATAACTGCTTATGCAAGAGTTTACAATAATAAGCACTGGATTTCGGATATTGTTCTTGGTTCGGCAATTGGTTTGTTTGTTGGTGAGTATGTAAACAACCACAAAACAAATCAGCGGTTAAACACTTCAAATGACCCTGTATCTCCACCTCCGCCAATTATAATTCTCAAAATTCCTTTATAGATTATGAACAGATATGATTTTATTAAAATAAATTTTGATTCAATTATTATTGAAAATCTCAAAAGGTCGGATAGCATTCATATCAGTCCGCTTTATGGCTCTTCAAAAAGTTTTGCTGTAAGAGAATTATTTGAAATAGAAAAGCAAATAGTTCTGCTGTTTGCTGAAACTAAATTAGTAAATGAGATTAAAGTTGAACTAAGTGTTTTGGGTTTAACTGATCATCTGATTGTTATTGATGATTTTAATCTTGAGTTCATTCAGGAAAAACTCACCGAAATTTCTAAACGGGAAAAGTTTATTCTGATTTCTACATATCAGATATTATCTCTTAGTCTTCCGGAAAAAGAGAAAACAAATCATCTTACAACAAAAGTTTCTGTTGGTGGTGCATTGAAGTATGATGATTTAATTGAATATCTGAACTTGCTTGTTTATACAAAAGATAAATTTGTTGAAGCACCTGGTTATTATTCACAGCGGGGTGCAATCGTTGATTTCTGGTCATATTCAGAAAAAAGTCCGGCAAGATTAGAATTTGATGGAGATTTTATTGAGTCAATAAGATACTTTGATCCGGAAAGTCAGCGTTCTTTTGAAAGAGTTGAAGAGATAACCCTGGCGGCTGCTTTTGAAAATCAAGTTACTGAGTATAATTCTGATATTTTCAATTACTTAAATAATCCAGTATTCTTTGCATCTTCTTTTGAGCTGAATAACTTGACATCTCTTGACCGTGAACTTACAATCTCGCAGGAGAATGAGAATGCTGTTTTAAAAGATTCACAAAAAATTATTGATAAAGATGAGTTTCCTGAAATCGCAACCGAGCCATCATTAGAAGAATCAGTTAATCAAAAAATTGAGACAATTGGTTCTGTTCATTTATTTGATTATAAAAACGCCAAAGCACGGTGGGTTGTTGAAGAAGAAATCAATTCTGAAATTAGAGTTGATACTGGCATTTCTCTTTCACCGGTTATTAATTCAAATTATCAAATTTTATTTAGCACAATAAAAGAATTCTCTACAAAGAATTTCAATATTATCATCACCTCTGAAAATGAGCTGCAAACAAACAGATTAAAAGACTTGCTGCCGGAAATAAATCCTGAGCTTAGTGAATTTATTGAATCCGGTAAAATAAAAGTTGAAACACTGGCAATTAAAGAGGGATTTGTAAATCGAAAAGAGAGGCTTCTGATTCTAACTGATTATCAGATATTTAATAAGCCTTACAGAACAAAAATCTCTTCATCAAAAAAGCTCAAAAAATCCAAAGCAAAAAGTTTTTCGTCGATAAAACGCGGCGATTATGTTGTTCATGAAGACTATGGAATAGGGCAGTATGCAGGACTTGAAACAATAAAAATAGGCGATGCAAATCAAGAGTCTATGAAGATTCTTTATGCTGAAGGCGGAATAGTGTATGTAAATCTTAATTATCTCGCATTGGTTAAAAGATATTCATCAAACGAAAATCTGAAACCAACTTTGGCAGTTTTGGGAAGTGGTGAATGGCAAAACACAAAAGCAAAAACTAAAAAGAAAATCAAGGAAGCAGCCCGTGATTTAATCGAACTTTATGCAAAAAGAAAATCAACCGAAGGATTTAGATTTGCAACGGATTCTGTTTGGCAAAGAGAGCTTGAAGCATCTTTCTTTTATGAAGATACACCTGATCAGGCAAAGGCAAGTGAAGAAGTTAAACAGGATATGGAAGCACATAATCCAATGGATCGCTTGGTTTGTGGCGATGTGGGTTTTGGTAAAACTGAAGTTGCTGTACGGGCTGCATTTAAAGCTGTACAGGATGGAAAACAAACTTGTGTTCTTGTACCAACCACAATATTAGCTGAACAGCATTACAATACTTTTAAAGACAGACTTACACAATATCCCGTTAAAGTTGCTGCACTGTCAAGGTTTCAAACGAAAAAAGAGCAGACAGAAATATTAAAAAACCTTTCACAAGGTCAGATTGATATTTTGATCGGGACACACCGTTTACTTTCTAAAGATGTTAAGTTTAAAGATCTTGGATTGCTTATTATTGATGAGGAACATCGCTTTGGCGTGTCTGCAAAAGAAAAATTAAGACAAATAAAAGTTAATGTAGATACGCTCACATTAACCGCTACCCCGATTCCGAGAACATTAAATCTCTCATTGCTTGGTGCGCGGGATCTTTCAATAATTGCTACTCCGCCTCCAAACAGACAACCTATTTATACAAGTGTTTCAACTTTTGATTCAACCAAGATTCGTGAATGGATAATGAACGAATTAAATCGTAACGGACAAGTTTATTTTGTTCATGATCGGGTTTACTCAATTGATAAATTAGCTGATTATATCAGGCGATATGTTCCTGAAGCTAAAATCGCTGTTGCACATGGACAAATGAAACCAACACAGCTTGAAAATGTAATCTATGGATTTCTTAATCGTAAATTTGATGTGCTTTTATCAACCAAGATCATTGAATCCGGAATTGATATCCCTAATGTTAATACCATAATTATAAATCGGGCTGATAGGTTTGGACTTGCAGAGCTGCATCAATTGCGCGGAAGAGTAGGCAGAAGTGACAGGCAAGCTTACGCTTATTTTATTGTTCCTTCGTTAAGCGGAATTACTAAAAAAGCTTTACGCAGATTGCAGGCAATTGAAGAATATACTGAGATTGGTTCTGGTTTTAATGTTGCTATGCGTGATCTTGAAATTCGTGGAGCAGGTAATCTGCTTGGAACTGAGCAAACAGGGTTTATAAATGAGGTTGGTTTTGATCTTTATGTTAAGTTAATAAACGAAGCTGTTGAAGAATTAAAATATCAGGACTTTAAAGAAGTATTTAAATCGTTGCCTAAAATTGAAGAGCGGACAGAACCAACTATTGATTCATTTTTTGATATTGGAATTCCGGTTACTTATATGCCTGAACAAATGGACAGATTGAATTTTTACACTGCATTATATTCTGTTAAAAGTTTATCCGAAATTGAAGAGCTTAAAGAAGAAATGCTGGATAGATTTGGCATCCTCCCCGAAATTGTAAAACGATTGGTTTTAGCCGCAACACTTAAATTTTATGCTTCTTATGCTTTGTTTGAGCGAATTGCAATTCAAAGAAAAAATATTCACATTATTCTGCCGCGCGGAGAAAAAGAAGACTACTATAAAATCCGATTTGTTGAATTGATGAGATTCATTATGGATGAATCTGTTTATAAAGACAAAATAAAATTCAGCCAGCAAAAAGAAGTGATGAAACTTGTTCTTGAAAATAAATTCGAAAAACCAGAAGACATTCTATCCTTTCTTATCACCTTTTGCAGCAGGGTTGCAAAACTTTTTGGAAATGAGGTTAAGCTGAAAGCTGATGTAGAAGAAGCTGCTTAATTGGATTGATAATCGTTTTAATTTGAGTTAGTTTGCTTATGCGATTTAAGCTGATTGGTAATTACTATGAAGCCTCAGTTTATTATCAGTACACTGCTTTTTGTTTCCTTATTCAGGAAGTATCAATTCTATAATCTTTTCAGATTTATTATAATCAATTTTGTTTTAGGGAGTAGTTATGAAGACAAAGACTGTTTTTTTCATTGCAATTCTCCTGATACTTTTAATTTCAGAATTAGTTTTTGGACAAGATATCAGAGTTCACAACCTAATAGGTAAACCAAGAACAGAAATAATCAAAAAATATGGGAATCCTGTTCATCAGGATAAAAGCAATCCTGATATGATTTGTATGTTCTATGAAACAAAAACTTATAGAATGATTTTTGTTTCAGATAAAGTCACAGTTTATCAGGCAGAAGCATCTGTTTATTATGATTCGGAAGCCAAAGCGAGAAAAGCTGTTGATGATTTTATCAGCGAATCTGTTTCAGATGATTTTGTCGTTGATACTGTTTCGGTAAATGATTTTCACCTTTCCAAATCAGGTGTTAAATCAGATTTGCAGTTAAAAGAAAATAAAATCACAAAAAAATTTGATGTTACTGTTAAAGCCAGAAGATACTTAAACTGAACTTTAAGATGCTGAATTGATTTTATAACAAAGTATTTAATTAAACTTAATTTAACCTCTTCAAAATCAGTATGATTTTTCTGTTGCAGAATTATTTTGCTCAATGTTAGCTATATAACAGGATGTGTGGCTTGATAAAATCTTAGCTTTCTTTTATCGTATTATAAAACATCCTTTATGTGATCTGCAACTTGAATTCTTTTAAGAATAAATTATTATCAAATAATTTTACTATTTTGAAAAATAAAAATAGAAAGGTAAAGTATTATGGCTAATCAAGACAAAAAGAAAAAACTGTTTTCAGTTTCAGGAAGACCAATTGCTGAAAATCAAAATGTAAAAACAGCAGGCAAAAGAGGACCTATGCTGTTAGAAGATTTTTGGTTCCTGGAAAAGCTGGCTCATTTCGACAGGGAAGTAATTCCCGAAAGACGAATGCATGCAAAAGGCTCTGGTGCATTCGGAAAATTTACTGTAACTAACGATATTACAAAGTACACAAAAGCTAAACTGTTTTCTAAAATCGGAAAAGAAACTGAGGTATTTGTCAGATTCTCAACCGTTGCCGGAGAAAGAGGCGCTGCTGATGCCGAAAGAGATATCCGCGGCTTTGCAATGAAGTTTTATACTGAGGAAGGAAATTGGGACTTAACAGGTAATAATACTCCTGTTTTCTTCTTACGAGATCCTTATCGTTTCCCTGATTTAAATAAAGCAGTAAAGCGTGACCCTAAAACTAATCTACGAAGTGCCAACCACAATTGGGATTTTTGGACATTGCTTCCGGAAGCATTGCATCAGATTACAATTACTATGAGCGAAAGAGGAATTCCTAAATCATATCGTCATATGAATGGATATGGCAGCCACACTTTCAGCCTAATAAATTCTAAAAATGAAAGAGTGTGGGTTAAATTTCATTTTAAAACCGAGCAGGGAATTCAAAATCTTACAAACGAAGAAGCTGCTGCAATTATAGGAAAAGACAGAGAAAGCCACCAAAGAGATCTGTTCAATGCGATTGAAAGGGGAGACTTTCCGCGTTGGAAAATGAAAATTCAACTAATGACTGAAGAACAAGCAAAGAAGTGCCATTTTAATCCTTTTGATTTAACAAAAGTTTGGCCGCATTCTGATTATCCACTTATTGATGTTGGAGTATTGGAACTGAATAGAAATCCCGAAAATTATTTTGCAGATGTAGAACAAGCTGCTTTTAATCCTGCTAATGTAGTGCCCGGCATTGGATTTTCACCGGATAAAATGTTACAGGCAAGATTATTTTCTTATGGAGACGCTCAGCGATATAGATTGGGTGTAAATCATTATCAAATCCCGGTTAACAAACCTAAATGTCCGTTTCATAATTCTTCGCGAGATGGAGCAATGCGGATAGATGGTAATGAAGGCGGAACATTGCACTACTTTCCGAATAGTTATAATCAATGGGAAGAACAAAAAGATTATACTGACCCTGCTTTAAGTTTATATGGTGATGCTGATCATTATGATTTCAGAGAGGATGACAACGATTATTATACACAACCTGGAAATTTATTCCGTCTGATGAATGAAAAACAGCAAGAAGCATTGTTTAAAAATACAGCTGCAGAAGTTGGCGGTGCAGAAAAGTTTGTTCAGGAAAGACATATTAAGAATTGTTATAAAGCCGATCCGAATTACGGTAAAGGAGTAGCGGCTGCTTTAGGAATAGACATAAATAAAATTGATTTGAAATAAGTATAGGAAAATATTCAGATCATAAAAGTGTTAACTTAAACCGTAAAGAAACTTCTGAAGAAATTCAGTTGTAACTATTGATAATGATTGTTGCTGCTTCCTCAATTGCTGGTAAATTTTTCAGAGGTTTCTTTTTTGGTTATCTGTGCAAATAAGGAAAATTTTTTATGCCTGAGTTGATTATCCAAGCCAGGGAAGCACTAATCAGTGAGCATTTAAGTGTTCGCAGAATACTTCCTTTCCGGCAAAAGAGAATGGTTGGTCCTTTTATTTTTATGGATCATGCTGGTCCAATAAATAAATTTCCCTCAGAGATTGCTTCACTGGATGTACTGCCGCATCCTCATATCGGACTTTCTACAGTTACCTATTTATTCAGCGGAAATGTTACCCACCGCGACGGATTAGGTGTTGAGCAAATAATAAAACCAGGCGAAGTCAATTGGATGACAGCAGGAAGAGGTATTGCACATTCCGAACGGTTCGAAGATCCTGAACTGCTAAAAAGAGAAAGTCTGGAAATGCTGCAAACATGGGTGGCTTTACCAAAAGAAAATGAAGAAATCGATCCAACTTTTTTTAATTACAAACCTGAACAATTAGCTTTCTTTACTGATAAAGGAATTTGGATGAGACTGATTGCTGGGAGTGCTTTTGGATTAAACAGCGGAGTTAAAATACATTCTCCTATGTTTTACATACATGTTAAGCTGGAAAAAGATACAGATATGAACTTACCATCAGGTTACACTGAACGAGCTATATACATCGCAAAAGGAAGTCTGGAATTATCCGGTCAAATTTTTACACAGAACCAAATGATTGTTTTCTCAAAGAATGAAGACCCGATCATCTATGCAAAAGAAAGGGCAGAACTGATGCTGTTAGGAGGCGAACCTCTGGGAGAGCGCTTTATCTGGTGGAATTTTGTATCATCAAGTAAGGAGCGTATTGAGCAGGCTAAAAATGATTGGAAAGCAGGGAGGATAATCCTACCGCCAAATGATAATAAAGAATTCGTATCTCTTCCTGAAGATCGTCTTTATTCGTCAGGCAGCAAGATACCGCCGCCGGAACCCCTTTCGTAAAAACTATCTTTTTTTAGAACTGAGGCAGCGCAAAAATTTTTTATTGAATCTGCTGTATATATCAAGAACTTTAACAATTAAATTTCGTAATCAACTACTCTGCGCTCATATCTGACTTCACCAAGCCATTTCTTTATTTCCTGATGATCTGGATGTATTTGATATTGGTGCAATGCATCTTTAGTTGTAAACTCAGAATACAATACAACATCACAGGAGTCTTTTTCACTGCTGAAATCAAATCCAACTTCTATTTTTATCAATCCATCTACTTTAGACTTCAGAGCCAGTATTTTCTCTTTTAAGATTTCTGCATTTATCTGTTTGTCATTTCCATAGGCGCTATCATTTAGACGCCAAAACACAATATGCTTTATCATAAGATTCCAATTGTAAATATTATTGCTTTATCATTATAATCATTAAAAGTCATTATATACTCGCCCTGTATAAAAATCTGAAAATTGTATGTGTGAAATAATCTGACTCCGCCCTTTAATCCAAGCTCAACCCCATCTTCATCTTTGTTGTTTGCATAAAATATTCCTTCATGTGCAACCCAATGAAATCCTAATGATGCACCAGCATACGGGCAAACGTCAGTTCTTGTAAACAAATAATTTGCATAAATATTTATTGCAAATCCTTTTCTTGCACCAATCATTAACCCGGCTGATAAATCCTGCAATTCATAATCAAAGTATGCATTAATTGTAAAAGACCTATCACGACTCTCATCATAGCCTTGAGTAGGAAACAAATATCCGAATCCAACACCAAAATTATATCGTGCTTTTCTTCTTAAGGTTTCCATTGATTCTTGTTGAACAATATTTCCTACTTCTTGATTTGCATCAAAAGGGCTTAATCTCGAAACGCTGATAGCAACTCTTTTCATCACCGCATCAAGATCTTCGAGACTTACAGATGTTGCTCTTTCAGATAAAATTATTTTGCCGGATTCAACATTAATCAACTGATACTGCACTATAATTTTTTCCCCAAGGCGATTAAGTTTACAAATCAACACTTCAGAGGCTTCTAATTTCCCGCCGATATCCTGTGCACATTCTTCATCATCACAGATTTTCTCACCCATGACAGACAAGGTTTTATTTTTAGAAATAAGATTAATATTTTCTTTATTTCCCAATTCCATTCGTAGAATTGATTCTGAGGTCTGCATTGAAGCATAATCCACATCAATCGAAGTTAACGGCAGTAATGCAATTCTTCTGATTTGTGTTTCTTGTGCGTTTAGTGAAATCGTTAGTAAAACTAACATAAGTAGGTGAGTCAAGCATTTCATTTTTTCTCCTGAAAAAGTGCATATCAAACTTAATGTTAATCGCTGCTAACAACAATGTGTAACCCGAACGAAAGATTAAAAATTTCATTAATTCTCATTTTAAATCCACCTTTCGCCTAACTTTTTATATAGATTTTTTTCGATCAGTAACTTATATGCCTGTGGTGGAGAGTAAAATTTGTTGTTTAATTTATTTTATAACATATAAAGATTGCTTATTTTTTGTGCTGATTATTTTGCTTGTATAACTAAAGGATAACCTCAATGGCTTTCAGAGACCAACAAAAATATCTGGATTATCTTAAAAAATTTGAATCCAGAATGGAAAGAAAGGAACTGGAGGATTATAAAATGTTTGTTAAACGGCAAAAAGACGATGAGGATTTTGATACTGTTTCTATGAAAAGGTTAAAAGAACTTTACGATAAATACTTTCAGCCTGCGGATAAATCAAAATATGATCATTTATTCAAGAAAAGCAACGAATCCGGAAGCTAATCGTCTAAAAATCGTATTTAATTTTATTTTCAAAATATTTTTTACCGTTCTTCGGTTTTGTTCAATATAAAAAGAATATTCTTCAATGCCTTGTTCAATGCTGATATGCGGCAATTTAATTTTTAGTTTATTCTAATCAGAGGTAATAATGAATTTCAATCTGCTTAATAAAATTATTGCAGGAATTGTTTTCTTAATTTCGTTTTTCGTATTGTTCTCAACTGTGCAGCCATCGGTTTCCTTTTGGGATTGCGGAGAATTTATAGCTGCATCTGTTTCACTTCAGGTGCCACATCCTCCGGGAACACCTTTCTTTTTAATTCTCGGTAATATTTTTTCCAAATTACCAATCGGAGAAAATCTCGGTTACAGAGTAAATATGATCTCCGTGCTTTCATCAGCATTGTCAATATTGTTTTTATATTTAATTGCTGTTAAACTGATTGAAAATTATAAAGGCAAAAAAGCAGATAATCTTTTTGATGCCGTAACTACTTATGTTTCTGCAGGAATCGGTGCACTTGCATTTTCATTCAGTGATACTTTCTGGTTTAATGGTGTTGAGGCAGAAGTTTATGCATTCAGTACTTTTCTTTTTGGTGCAGTTACATATTTAATTATAAGATGGAATGAAAAGCCGGATAATAAAGACAGTGAAAAATATATTTTAATGATCGCATATTTACTCGGACTTGCAACCGGCGTTCACTTAATGGCTGTTCTTGCCGCAGTACCTGTTGTTATGATAATTATGTTTAAAAAATATGTTAATGATGAAGAGACTCTTAAAAAAACAGGTTATATTTTTATCGCTCATTCTGCTATTATTCTTTTAATTGCAATTGTCTGGTGGGCGGGCGAAAAAAGCCAATCTGCTCCAACTATCGAAGAATATCTGGCTTTTGACAATAAATTTAAAATGTTTGTGGTGGCAGTAAGTGTAATAATTATGGGAGTCTTCTGGAAAAAAATCTTCAACAGAAATTCATTCTATATGCCTATTATCATCGGTGGTATTGCATTATTTGCTACCTATCCGGGTGTAGTAAAGTTCCTGCCCGCAATAATGATATTTATCGGAGGAGATAATCTTGCTGTTGAGATCTTTGTTCTTTTAGCAATCTTTGCTGCACTGGGCTACGGAGTTTACTACACAAAAAGGAGATCCAAGCCAACGTTACATCTTGTGTTTATGTCTGCAATTTTTATTCTGATTGGATTTATAACTTTTGCAATGGTTATCATCCGCTCAAATCAAAATCCACCAATGAATGAAAACGATCCTAATACTTTTACTGAGCTGGAAAAATATCTTAACCGTGAACAATACGGGGACTTTCCAACATTTAAAAGAAGATTTGCAACTGAACCACATCAGCAGGTTGTTTACACAAACTATTCATCTGATTTAGATTTCTTTTATACTTATCAGATGGAACACATGATGACAAGGTACCTGTTATGGAATTTTGCAGGCAGAGAAGGCTGGGAACAAGATCAAGGAGCTAATATTGCACCATTTAATGATCTCGGAAATATTATAGGCAAAATAATCGGAGTTCACTTTGGAGGTGAAACAAAAGATTCATTATTCGGGATTCCGTTTCTACTGGGCTTAATAGGAATATACTTTCATTTCCGTAAAGACTGGAAAATGGCAAGTGTTTTTATAATTATGTTTATACTGATGGGGCATTTAACTGCATTCTATCAAAACCAGCAGCAGCCGCAGCCAAGAGAAAGAGATTATTTTTATGTCGGAGCTTTTTTTGTCTATGGAATATGGATTGCTATTGGTATCCGCGGATTAATTGATCTTATTGCTGAAAGAATAAAAAAAGTCTCTATAAGAAATGCTGCCGCTTATGGTGTACTTGCTTTGGGAATTGTTTTTGTACCAGTAAGAATGTTACAGGCAAATTATTTTACACACGATAGATCTAACAATTGGGTTCCGTGGGATTATTCATATAACTTATTGCAAAGCTGCGCACCCAACTCTGTTCTGTTTACAAATGGTGATAATGATACATTTCCATTATGGTACCTGCAGGATGTTGAAGGCGTAAGAAGAGACGTAAAAGTTGCAAATCTTAGTTTGTTAAATACTAATTGGTATATCAAACAGCTTAAGAATAACGATCCTTACAAAGTAGGAACCGTTAAAATGCGTTTAACCGATGAGCAGATAAATCAGCTTAGACCAATTCAGTGGTCTCCTAAAAATCTAACTATCCAACCGCCAAAATCCTCTGCCGAAACTTCTTTTGCGGATATAATTCAGCAATTTGGATTAAAAGATACTTCGGTATTAAAGCAAGGCGAGCTTAGCTGGACAATGAACCCGACATTAAATTACGGCAACATTAAAGCAGTACGAGTGCAGGACCTGATGGTTAAAGAAATTGTTGAGGCTAATAACTGGGAAAGACCAATTTATTTTGCAGTTACCTGTTCAGAAGACAGTAAAATAGGTTTGGGCAACTATTTAAGAATGGAAGGAATGGCTTTTCGCTTTGTGCCGGAAAAGCGCTCTGCTAATGATGAGTTTATCGAACCAAACATTTTAAAAGCAAACCTAACTGAAGCAGTCGGATATAGTAAAGAATATCAGCCGGGATTTAAATTCCGGGGATTAAATGATCCGAACATTTTCTTTGATGACAACCACAAACGGATGGTTCAGAATTATAGGAATGCATTTTTAAGATTAACACTTTATTATCTTGGAAAAGGACAAAACGATCTTGCTGTAAATACCCTGAATACAATGGATGAAAAACTACCGAACAAACTTATTCCGATGGAGTTTGGATTATTATACGAAATCAGTAATCTGTATTTACGTGCCGGTGCAAGGGACAAATATGATCTGTTTATTTCTGATGTAGAGAAACAAGCAGTTGCAAAACTTAATTCCAATCCTGATGATGTTCAGTCATATTACAATCCTTATCGGATACTGTTTGATATTTACGAAACACAGGGCAAAAACGATAAGCTCTTAGAACTCTGGCAAGCGCTTGGGGTTAAATATCCACAAGATCCGAATGTGCGGGCAAACATAGAAAAATACAGAAATCTTGTTCAGGGAAAACCAGATACAAGTAAAACTACGCAATAAAGAGATTTTTTATTTTAGCTATTCTGAAAACCGAAATGTCACGCTTAGCTTGTCTAAGCGTGACATAAAATTAATTATCTATCTTCGTCATGCTGTATGTTACACAAATGACTATATTTTTTACCGACAGTATTAGAAATATCAACCAGCTATGAAAGTATTAGTTCTTGCATTATCAGGAATTGGGGACGCACTAATGTTTACGCCTGCATTAAAACTGCTCCGCCAGGCTCTTCCTTCAGCACAGATAGATGCGCTTGTAATGTTTAAAGGAACTAAAGATATCTATCAAAGTAATCCTGCTCTTAACAATGTAATTCATTTTGATTTTCTTAAAGAGGGTTTTTTAAAATCACTAAAGTTTATTCTTTCGTTAAGAAAAAAATATGACGCAGCTATAAATGTTTATCCTTCAAACAGAAAAGAATACAACATTATAAATTTTCTGATTGGGGCTAAACAAAGGGCTGGGGTTAAATATTTACGGATGAACTTTCAGGACCTTGGATGGCTTAACAACGTAACAGTTTTAGAAAACGATCAGACACACAACGTCCAAACAAATATCAAGCTGATTGAAAAACTGTTAAATAAAAATTTTGATGAGGCGCCTGCATTGCAGATTTTTCCTTCCGAAGATGATATCGGGTTTGCAGAAAATTATCTTAAAGAAAATAATATTGCCGAAAATGATTTTGTTGTAGGCTTTCATCCCGGCTGTGCAACATTAAAAAATCATATCAAACGAAGATGGGAGCCAGAAAAGTTTGCACAGCTTGGTAAAAGATTGATTCAAGATAAAAACGCCAAAATACTTTTATTCGGCGGACCCGAAGAAGATCAGTTAAAAGAATCTATCAAAAAAATGACAGACTCGGAAAATTCTTTTGTAGTTAAGACAGAAAGATTTTTACAAAGCATTGCAATAATGAAACGAAGCGATGTTTTTGTTACTAACGATTCGGCTTTGATGCACATTGCTTCTGCTCTTGGTTTAAGGATTGTCGCAATTATTGGTCCAACAAACGAATATTACATTCATCCATGGAAAACTGAATACAAAATAGCTTCATTATATCTGGAATGTTCGCCTTGTTTTTTTTATTCGCCAAAACCGCTTACTTGTTCCAGAACTGATGTAAAATTTAAATGCATTAAAGAACTGAGTGTTGATATGGTATTAAACAAAGTTAAAGAGCTTATAAATGAAGGATAAAAAAAGATGGGATCTCGCTCAGCATTACGAAAAAAACTGGTGGACTTCAAAAGCCTACGAACTTGATTTGGAGTTTTACGAAAGATTTGCAAATGATATGCTGGCAATCTTACAACCGTATCTTAAAATTGAATCAGATACACACATACTCGAAATCGGAAGCGGCGCTGCCGGAATAATAACTTATTTGAAAAGCAGTTATCGTTTTGCAGTTGATCCTCTTGAAGATATTTATTCATCAATAGAAAAATTTACCCGGATAAGAGATAAGCAGGTTAAATATTTTAACATCAAGGCAGAGGAAATTCCTTTTGAGAATAATTTTTTTAACCTGATTATTATGGATAATGTACTTGATCACTGCGAAGATCCGGAAAAAGTGTTTACTCAAATACAGCGGGTAACTAAACCCGGCGGTATAATTTATTTCCGGCAGAATACCTATCACATTTGGGGAAAGTTTATCAGAAGCGTTATTGAGTTACTTAAGATTGACAAAGGGCATCCGTTTTCATTTTCTAAATCTGAACTGAAAAAATCTTTTTCATATCACAGGTTGTCTGTTTTATATTATAAAGAATCCGGTTATTTAAAAACCTGGTTAAAAGAAATTAAGTCTAAAAGATTTTATGATAAAGTTAAAGCGGTTCTATTTGCTACAAGAGATAAGACCACATTTGTTCTGAGAAAAGATTAAACTGTCTTTATTAAATACTCAACAATTTCTGTAACAGAGCCGCAGTATTTAACCAAATCTGTATTACGGTTTTCTGATTTCAGCTGTTCGTTTATTACATCCGAAATTACTTTCCACATTTTAGAATGACAAACAATCGGCTTATGCTTCTGAAGATTTTTGTTTGCATACTCCCAAACAGCGGCAAACTCCAACAATGTTCCTGTTCCGCCCTGAAGAATAACATAAGCATCGCCCAGTTCAATAAGTTTGGCAATTCTATCAAATAATTTTTTTTCTTTAACTTCAACAGTTATATAAGAATTTGGCTTAACGCTCCAAAGATCAACAGTAACCCCATAAATCTTTCCATTATTATCATAAGCTCCTTTTGAAACTGCTTCCATTATGCCTTTATTACCGCCGTTACAAATATTAAACCCCGCTTTAGTTAAAGCAGTACTAAGCTCATAAGCAAATTTATACTGTGCATCACTTTCGACAGGAATTGCACTTCCGAAAATTGTGATTGTTTTGTTCATAATTTTTCCCGCGTCTTTTAAAAACAGATTTTATAAAATTCAATTTATGGATTAAGTTCAAAAATTACATTTAAATTATGACAGCTTTTATAATTGAATACCGATTTATATTTTTCAACTAGTCTGATTTTTTCAGATTATTAAAAAAGCAAAAGGAGTGTGTTTATCATTAACAGAAAAAATATCTTTACAAGAATAAAAATAATGGTTTTAGTTTTTCTTTTATTTTTAATGAGTACAGTACTAAGTCAAAATCAAATTAGCTATGATAGTCTTGATAATCTGATGAAAAAACTATATCCCGAAGAGATTCCCGGGGCAGCTTTGCTTATCGTTCAAGATAATAAAGTTACATTCAATAAAGGATATGGTCTGGCAGATATTGACAGCAAAGAAATAATTTCAACCGAGACTCATTTCAGAATGGCATCTGTAAGTAAACAATTTACTGCTATGTGTATTCTGATCCTTCAAAGCCAAAATAAACTTAATATAAACGATGCTGTGATAAAGTATATTCCTTCCTTGCCAAATTTTGCTGAGAAGATAACCATCAAACAACTGCTTACTCATACTTCCGGTATTGCAGATTATGAATCATTGATTCCAAAAGATCAGAAAGAACAGATTTCGGATGCAGATGTTTTACAGCTTATAGGAAAATCAGACAGTCTGTATTTTAAGCCGGGTTCAAAATTTAAGTACAGCAACACAGCTTTTTGTCTGCTTACACAAATAGTAGAAAAAGTATCCGGACTTTCGTATCCTGAATTTATCCGGGAAAATATTTTCACTCCGCTTGATATGAAACATGCGGTTATTTACGAAAAGGATAAGGAGATTTTTAATCGGGCTTATGGTTATCATTTAAAAGATAATAAATGGATTTTTGCTGACCAAAGTATTACCAGTGCTACAATGGGTGATGGCTCGGTTTATACTTCTTTGAATGAATATCAAAAGTGGATTCAATCGTTATGGGATAAGCAATTTGATAATGATTTACTTAATCCGTTAAAGCCGCACGCAATTATTAAAAAGGGTCTCGGCTATGGCTACGGATGGTTTATAGCAAACGAAACTGATGGAAGCACAGCTTGTTTTCATTCTGGTGAAAGCACAGGATTTCATAACATTGTTTACCACAATCCCGCAAAAAGATTTATGGTAGTGTTGTTTTCAAATAGTGATGATGACAGGGTTTCGGCAGCATTTAATGAGATAATGACAGATTTAAATATAAAACTGCAAGGTATCTCAAAGGGTAAAACTTTGTTTGAATTTTTAAGCGATATTTACGGCGAGTAAACAGCGTAGATTTATTTGTGTTATAATTAAACTTCTTTGTGATAATTAATTCAACTATCATACTTCAACAAGTCCATAATGCTGGGTTGTTTTTTGTTTTTCATGTTTCATCGGGATTTTTTGAATATTAAAAGTAAGTTATGTTAAGCATATTATTTGGGTGATTATTTCAGTTTCAATCCACGCACGCACACGGCGTGCGACTTCATTTGTTTTCCCTTTCCATTATCTTTCATAAGTTTCAATCCACGCACGCACACGGCGTGCGACGTGGGTAAAATACGGACAGTAATATGATGGATGTTTCAATCCACGCACGCACACGGCGTGCGACCCACGTTACGTTGCATCAAGCCAAGCATATAATTCTGTTTCAATCCACGCACGCACACGGCGTGCGACTTTTCAAGCTCGGTTATTTTATCTACAGAGATTGTTTCAATCCACGCACGCACACGGCGTGCGACTGTCATTACCATTACCACGGCGTTTGGTGGTTAATGTTTCAATCCACGCACGCACACGGCGTGCGACATATTTTTATCTGTCTTAAGCAAAGCCGTTTGATGTTTCAATCCACGCACGCACACGGCGTGCGACTAGCTACTCAAGTGTTTGCTACTGATTGGTATGGTTTCAATCCACGCACGCACACGGCGTGCGACATAAAGGATATACCATATTTATCTTCGTATCCTGTTTCAATCCACGCACGCACACGGCGTGCGACATATCAGGTCCCTTAAATTTTGCCGTTGCAAGTGTTTCAATCCACGCACGCACACGGCGTGCGACGCAATATTTTTTTCAACTTGGGCAAAACTTACGGTTTCAATCCACGCACGCACACGGCGTGCGACGATTTCAATTATGACAGTTCGGCAACGGACAAGGTTTCAATCCACGCACGCACACGGCGTGCGACTCATCAGGTGATTATAAACAGGTAGATAGCAACAGTTTCAATCCACGCACGCACACGGCGTGCGACGATAGAATATATATTGATGATATAATCTTATCCGTTTCAATCAACGCACGCACACGGCGTGCGACCATAACCATTTCTTGCAATGATTGTGTTGTTGATTGTTTCAATCCACGCACGCACACGGCGTGCGACTTTTATACATAGATCTATTGTTAAAACTGATTCAAGTTTCAATCCACGCACGCACACGGCGTGCGACAGCCCATCCAGAAGTAAAGTTATTGTAAATAGATGTTTCAATCCACGCACGCACACGGCGTGCGACGCTGTAAGATTTCCTCCACCAGTAAGTGGATATGTTTCAATCCACGCACGCACACGGCGTGCGACTTTTTCAAGCTCGGTTATTTTATCTACAGAGATTGTTTCAATCCACGCACGCACACGGCGTGCGACAAAACTCCCAAACATTTTTTTGAGTTTGAAATTGTTTCAATCCACGCACGCACACGGCGTGCGACAACAATAAATATATATTAAAAATGCCTAAAAAGGTTTCAATCCACGCACGCACACGGCGTGCGACTTAGATGGGTTACAAATTTTTGTGCAGGCAACGGGTTTCAATCCACGCACGCACACGGCGTGCGACTTACCGAGTATATCAGTTTTAGCATCAAACATCGGTTTCAATCCACGCACGCACACGGCGTGCGACTCATTGGCAAAATAAAACCTGAAAAAAAAATAGTTGTTTCAATCCACGCACGCACACGGCGTGCGACTTGCAGAAGATTATTATCGCAATATATTAGATTTTGTTTCAATCCACGCACGCACACGGCGTGCGACATGATTCAACCGTTGCATTTACAACTTTAGCCAGTTTCAATCCACGCACGCACACGGCGTGCGACGGTATTTTCTTTTCGTATGATAATTTTATAAACGTTTCAATCCACGCACGCACACGGCGTGCGACTCCACAAAAGATTTCAACCCAGATGGATTGCCGTAGTTTCAATCCACGCACGCACACGGCGTGCGACCTTTTTATCAATCATTTTTTTATCTCAATCCTGTTGTTTCAATCCACGCACGCACACGGCGTGCGACCCGTAAACAGTAACATCATTTTGAGCAGCCACAATGTTTCAATCCACGCACGCACACGGCGTGCGACACAAGCTTACTAACCACTATAACCATATTGATATAAGTTTCAATCCACGCACGCACACGGCGTGCGACACAACAACGATTTGATGAGATTGAAAGAGCGATAGTTTCAATCCACGCACGCACACGGCGTGCGACTAAAAACTGTATTAATTACATACTAAGTCTATGAGTTTCAATCCACGCACGCACACGGCGTGCGACATTGTTATTTCATTTTAGCTTCCCGGATTGCCGGGTTTCAATCCACGCACGCACACGGCGTGCGACAGTTTTATTTTAAACTTGACTTTGCAGGTCTGGCGTTTCAATCCACGCACGCACACGGCGTGCGACGATATGGATATTTTGTTATTACCAACATCATAACCGTTTCAATCCACGCACGCACACGGCGTGCGACCGCCCGTTATTTCCTGACCGATAGTTTCTTCCCCGTTTCAATCCACGCACGCACACGGCGTGCGACTTTTGCGATGCAGTTTTTGATTGACCGGACAATGTTTCAATCCACGCACGCACACGGCGTGCGACCAAACAGGCAACAAGAATGACATCCAATCAATCGGTTTCAATCCACGCACGCACACGGCGTGCGACCAAGCTATATGATTTTAGTTCCTTTCGTAATCCCGTTTCAATCCACGCACGCACACGGCGTGCGACACGCCAAGTGTTCCCAAGCCAAACAATACCCAGGTTTCAATCCACGCACGCACACGGCGTGCGACGTTATACCAAGAGTGTATGTAATTGGCGGACTAAGTTTCAATCCACGCACGCACACGGCGTGCGACTAAGGCAAACTGGGAAACTGTTCTCGACATAAGGTTTCAATCCACGCACGCACACGGCGTGCGACCTTCCGCCATAATCTTTATAAGCATCACATTTGGTTTCAATCCACGCACGCACACGGCGTGCGACCGTAGCATGGTTCCAAGTAGTTCCCCCATCAGTTGTTTCAATCCACGCACGCACACGGCGTGCGACGATAGTTTTCGAGACGACCTCACTCACTAAAGATGTTTCAATCCACGCACGCACACGGCGTGCGACAATCTTTTAATTCAATCTCATCCAACTCTTTACGTTTCAATCCACGCACGCACACGGCGTGCGACGCAGCAGGATCAAACTTCGATTGATATTCTTGAGGTTTCAATCCACGCACGCACACGGCGTGCGACGTTGCAAAACTTCCATCATCCTTTACGCTTGATGTTTCAATCCACGCACGCACACGGCGTGCGACCGCCTGTCTCTGGCTCTGTCGCATTATAATATCCGTTTCAATCCACGCACGCACACGGCGTGCGACGGTAAGTCTCAAATTCATTCCCGCACATACATTGGTTTCAATCCACGCACGCACACGGCGTGCGACGATTGGTAAGGGGTGGGGAAGAGTGCCGTTTGTTGTTTCAATCCACGCACGCACACGGCGTGCGACCAAGCATTTCTTTTTTAATTCCTATTTTTTGTTTGTTTCAATCCACGCACGCACACGGCGTGCGACACTCAAGGACTTATCCAGGGAGAGGGTTATGGAAGTTTCAATCCACGCACGCACACGGCGTGCGACAACGGTGTGGCAAATAATTTGCGCTGAACATTAGTTTCAATCCACGCACGCACACGGCGTGCGACGGAGTTTTTTGAGAGTGAGGTATTTGGTTCGAAAGTTTCAATCCACGCACGCACACGGCGTGCGACTAGGAAACCTTGTTAAAGCCATTAAGGCAAAAGGTTTCAATCCACGCACGCACACGGCGTGCGACTATTTTCTTTGCATATTTTTTCCATATCAATAGGTTTCAATCCACGCACGCACACGGCGTGCGACAGGCAATCTATTCGGCATCAAAACAAACTAAGCTGTTTCAATCCACGCACGCACACGGCGTGCGACAGATAAGTTTGGTTTAGCAGATCCGATTATTATGTTTCAATCCACGCACGCACACGGCGTGCGACTCAGGCGGGGTCAAGATAATCCGAGATGACATCTGTTTCAATCCACGCACGCACACGGCGTGCGACAACTAATTTTTCTGTTTTGTCGCCAGATAAAATTGTTTCAATCCACGCACGCACACGGCGTGCGACGTATCGCAATGAATAACAAAATTCATATCGACTATGTTTCAATCCACGCACGCACACGGCGTGCGACTAATACAATAGATGCCACTCGTTACGCTTTAGAGTTTCAATCCACGCACGCACACGGCGTGCGACAGGTGTTCCTATAATCAAAGCCGTTGACACAGGCGTTTCAATCCACGCACGCACACGGCGTGCGACCATCACCAAAACAAGAGTTTAAATTTGATTATAAGTTTCAATCCACGCACGCACACGGCGTGCGACCTTAGTCAATGGGCACATTGCAGCGATGTCAATGGTTTCAATCCACGCACGCACACGGCGTGCGACCAAAGCATCTTAGGTATTGATAACCAAGAAGATGTTTCAATCCACGCACGCACACGGCGTGCGACAAAGCAAATAATTTAGAACAATCTGACCTTGAAGTTTCAATCCACGCACGCACACGGCGTGCGACCTAAAAAAGGCGCAGGTTCAATAGAGTTTGGTGAGTTTCAATCCACGCACGCACACGGCGTGCGACGCAGATTGCAGCTTTACTTAAGGTTACTGAGTTTGTTTCAATCCACGCACGCACACGGCGTGCGACTTGTTATTCCATATCTGTGCTCTTTTAACTGTGTGTTTCAATCCACGCACGCACACGGCGTGCGACATTCCAAGTTATGTAGTCATCCGCATATATCAAAGTTTCAATCCACGCACGCACACGGCGTGCGACTGTTACTTATCTAAATGTTTATAGATAAATGTTTTAAAAAATGTTTTTCGCTATCCGGTCACTTTATTTTTAATTTTTATCTGCTCTAACAGATAAATCATTAAACTATCAAATTTTCAAAGAGCTAAGCTCCCGGCATTTTTATGTACACTTAGGTTAGCAGTCATAAAATTAATGTGTCGTCAATATTAAGATTTTTACTTTTTCCGAAGCTTTCAATTCGTCTTTGATAATTGGAGCCGAGATAGTAAAACCTTAGACTATCTTCATCTTCTTTAAATATTGTTAATAACTCGTTTTTCAATACTTCCCATTGTGCCGGATCAATAATACATTCAAACACAGAATTCTGTGCTCTTATGCCAAAATTCAAACAAGTATCGGCTACTTTTTTTAATCTCTTTTTACCGCTTTTTGTTGTTGTAGAAACATCATAGCTTACTACTACCATCATAACATTCTCACTTTAAATAAAATGGTGGATAATTTTCCATATCGCCTCTGATATATCTTGCAAGCAATTGGGCTTGTATGTGTGGCAGTAAACCTATTGTCATCTTTTCGCCGAGAAACGGATGAGTGATTTCTTCCTGCTTTCTTTTTTGATATGCTGTTAGCAATTCTTTTCTTGCATTATCAGACATTCTTACTTCGCCCGATTCCCTGATTTCAAAATCTCTTATGTTTACCTGTTTAAGATTTATCAGGTTCAGCATTACCCGGTCACCAAGATAAGCTCTGAACTCTTCCATAATATCCAGTGCAAGGCTCGGTCTTCCTGGTCTAAGCTGATGAAGAAATCCGACCTGCGGATCTAAACCAACCGTTTCTAACGCTGAGCGTACATCATTTGCAAGAATCGAATATAAAAAAGAGAGCAGCGCATTCGCTGGATCAAGAGGCGGACGCTTTGATCTTTTGGTAAATATAAAATCTTCTTTTTGAGATGTAATTAAATCTGATAAAATATTGAAATATATATTTGCACATTCTCCTTCATAACCGCGTAGTTCGTCAAGAGTTTCTGCTTCTTTAATATTTTTTAATCTGCTGCCGAGTATGTCTGCAGAGTTGATTACTTCATCAGAAATATTTTCAGGATGATTACGCTGATGGCGTAAAAGAAGATATCTGTAGTTTGAAACTTTAGCTGCAATTATTGGCTTTGCAATTTTCAGTGATTCAAATTCGTTATCTGATATTGCATATTGAGCTTTTCGAAGAAGGACATTTCCTTTTTGCGCACCATAAACCTTTGCCAAGAACTTTCCAGTTTCTGTAAGATAGCTTACGCCTACGTTATTCTCCGCACAGAAAGCCATAAGCTGTGGAGTAAGAGCTTTGAAACCAAAACAAACAATATTTTCAATCGTGTGAATTGGAGCCTGAAATGCTTTTTTGCTGTTTCCTTCCGAGTCTTTTAATTCAACAATAAATGTTTCGCGCTCTTTATGTACAAATGCATCATCAGAAGTGATGTATAACGTGTTAAGATGTTTTTTCATATCGAATATAATTCCTTAATATAATTCTGCAGTTTGGTTTTATTCATGGCTTTTGGCTGACAGATTGTCTGAAGAGAACAATTCCTGCATTTTTGTTCATATACGGCTGCCGGAATTATTTTTGATTCTACAATTTTTCTTACAGCCGAAATAATATTTTCGGTTTGAGTTCTAAGCTCATTATTTATTTCAATTAAGTTTCTTCTTCGGATTTTTCCATAAAAGAAAGCCCCTTCTTTTATTTGTGTGTTTAACATTTCTTCTAAACAAAATACCTGTGCACAAAGCTGAACTTTATCACTGATATCTTCTTTTGGTTCACCTGACTTAAATTCAACAGGTAAAACAATTATGTTATCCAGTACTTTCTCTTTATTCAAAGCTCCCGTAATAATTCCGGAATTATTTTTGGACTTCTTTGAATGGAATTCAACAACATCGCACCTGCCGACAAGTCCATATTTAAATGAGTGAATTCTTAACCCGCGGACTGTTTTTACACTTCCTCTTGTTTCATAAGTATCGGTATCAACTTTTTGATGTAAGATATCGCCTCTTACAGTAAAAAGATTTTCCTGCCAAACATCATCAACATGTATCAGTCCGCATTGGCGGGGGCAATAAACATAGTGCTGTAATGCACTGATCATTATAAAATCGTCTTCTGTGAACATCTATTTGTTTTTTCTTTTTTTAATACGACGTTTTTGCTTTTCAGTTTCATTCAGAGGCTGCTCGGATTTTAGCTGAAAAGATTTATAATTCTGATTTGTTACAACCTTTCTACCGGACTTTCGCTCCAAATCTTTTCTTGCTCTTCCTGCAACACTTCCTCCTTCAATCGCTGCATGTTTATTTTGATCGAAGCCCAGGGCATTTTTATTCTTTGCAATTTCTGTTGTAGATGCCTCGCCGAGCATTGTAAATATCAAGTAACTGATTGACATCAGTAAGGCGCATTTTGCCATCAGCAGCCTTAATTTTCAACGCGTTACAATTTGTCACGGTTTCATTTCCTTCTTCTTTCAGGCGTTTTTTCAGAACACGCCAGTAAACCTGAGGATTCGGACTATTGGTAAATATTGCAATTACATCTACAATTGCGAAAAACCATTTTTGCTCTTTTTCGTTCCACTCAGAACGAATTTTCCTTTGTTCAAAAAGTTTAATGTCAGCCATAATATTCCTTTCAAAGTACTAAGAAAGCATTAAGAAGTTATTCAACATCAACAACCTTAAATGTTTCCGAAAATGTTTTTCCTTCGAGCTATATTTCCCCCCTAACGGGATTATTGTTGAAATATTTATTCATAAGTTTATTCTTTTATCTCCTGTCCCGATAGGGACTAAATATTTCTAGATCAATAATGCTGAGACAATACAAGTCCCATAGGGACGATATAGAAATTCATTTAACATCAATCAAAACATATTTTTCATTGTATGACACCTCATATTTTTTTAACATATCAATATATTCTTCCCTAAATGTTTTTCTCCTATGATGTATTTCCTGATTATTTATATATTTAACAACAGAATCAATTTGTGAATTCGAAAAAGAAAAGGCGCCGTAACCAGATTGCCAGTTAAAATGACCATTAACGAGTTTTTGCTCGTTTATCCATTTTGATGAATTGCCTTTTATGTCCTGTAATAAATCCGGAATAAGTTGATGTGGTTTGTATCCAATTGCAATATGTAAATGATCGGGCATTCCATTTATTGCAATTAATTTATGATCGTTATTTCTGACTATTCCGGTAATATATTTGAATAATTCATTTTTCCACGAAGCTTGAATCAGCGATATTCTGTTTTGTACAGCAAAAACAAGATGAAGATATATTTGCGTATATGTATTGGCCATAAATTTCCTTTTTATTTCGTCCCTATGGGACTATATTTTTATTGTTGCCACTAATTTTCTATAACTATCAAATCCCTAACGGGATTATTGTTGAAATATTTATTCATAAGTTTATTTTTTTATCTCCTGTCCCGATAGGGACTAAACATTTCCAGATCAATAAGGCTGAGACAATACAAGTCCCATAGGGACGATATAGAAATTCATTAATCCACATCAACAACCTTAAATGTTTCCGAAAATGTTTTCCCATCGAGATATATTTCCTCCCTAACGGGATTATTGTTGAAATATTTATTCATAAGTTTATTTTTTTATCTCCTGTCCCGATAGGGACTAAACATTTCCAGATCAATAAGGCTGAGACAATACAAGTCCCATAGGGACGATATAGAAATTCATTAATCCACATCAACAACCTTAAATGTTTCAGGAAATGTTTTTCCATCGAGATAAATTTCCTCCCTAACGGGATTATTGTTGAAATATTTATTCATAAGTTTATTTTTTTATCTCCTGTCCCGATAGGGACTAAATATTTCCAGATCAATAATGCTGAGACAATACAAGTCCCATAGAGACGATATAGAAATTTATCAATCCACATCAATAACCCTAAATGTTTCCGAAAATGTTTTCCCATCGAGATATATTTCATAATCTGAATAATCTCTTGCCGGAGCTTCTACTAATTTTTTGTGGGTAACACGCGCAAAAAGCTCGTGTGCTGGTTTACTGCCTAACGCGGTTTTGTGTTTGAATGCAATTATCTTTCTTGTATTCATTTCACCACGTGCAGCAGAGTGGTCTTCTTCGAACATTTTCTGCAATGCTTCCCAAAATAAATTCAGATCATCTTCAGAAAATTTAGTGTCGTTTGCAAGGTGAGCAGAAATAAATCCGTGTGCTCTATATAAACCATATGGTACTGTATATTTGCGCCCCATTTCCGAGCCTCCTGTTTCAGATCTTTCTTCAGTTGTTTTGGCAATACGGGTAATGGTATGTTCGAGTGCAACGATTGCGTCGACAGAACGCGCAAAAGTTAACTGTATTGGACCACGAACTTGCCCTGCATTTTTACCTGTACTCATTACGGCTCCAAAGGTTCTTATATCAAAATATTTTTTACACATCCACATTCTTGCAGCCTCTGTTTTATCTCCTTTTTCTTTCTTACTTACTTCGTCATCTTCGTGCGCTTTATCAATTAGGGTATTGAGTACTGCTTTTTCTTTGATAAAAATATCATAAGGTGATTTTTCTTCTCTTGTCATCAAAACATAATTCCTAACTTTTCTTTTAATACAAACATCAGTTACTAAGCCGTTACCAGTTTCTGCATCAATGCGTGGTAAATTACCTGCATCCGGATCACCGTTTGGGTTGCCGTCTTTTACATCGAAGTAAAGAACAAAGTCGTAGCGATTTTTAATTGGTTCCATTTTTTATTCTCCTTTATTTGATTAATTATTATTGTTTGAATCTTCTTTATCTGATTTCTTAGTAAAGAAATCTTGTCTTTGGTGATAATACCCAACTGCAAAATTTGCTTGATCATTAAGCGAAAGATTGGATGGAAATGATTTAATTTCATTTACGATTTCACCAATGAGCTTCTCGAAATTAGTTTTCCTTCCCTCGCTCAGTTTTTTTAGATGAGAGTTTTTTAAACTTAAAAGACGTGGGAATACAGTAACTGGACTTGCTGAGGCAGCACCATAAAATCTGTCTCTAATCGTTGCGTTTATTCCGGGGTTAGCTTCTTCCTGTATTTTTTCTAAAGCAGCAAATAGCCGACCGATGCGATATGCGGTATCCTTATTGTTAAGATCGAGTGACATAGTAATCTCCTTTTTATTTTGTTTTTGAGTTCTATTTAATCGATTGAAATATGCTTTTATAATTGCGGCACGAGCACGATTTACATTTTGCTCTGCTCTGATTCTTCTAATACATTGTTGAAGTAAGGATTGAGGGTAGGGGGTTCCATCAATTATACTTTCTATAACTCTTCCGACAATGTTTGGAGGTACATTTTCCATTTTGTATTGTAGCGCTGTTGCCGAAAGGATTTGATATAAACTTAGATACCTGGCTTCTTTTGGTCCTCGGATAATTTCAAAGTCATCAAAATGTTTTTTTATGTTTAATCCAAAGTCTTCAACTGATGGCGCTTTCCAGAAACGGACAGATATTCTTGCAGCATTTGGTGATAGACCAAGGACAAAGAAATGATTGGTTTTTGCTTGTTGATAAGTCCCAGTAAAAATTGATTGAATAAATTTTTCAATTTTATCTACGCCTGCATCAGGATTATCCTTTTCTGTTTTTTGAACAGCGATGACCCAGGGAAAAATTTCTTCCGGATTCATATCTTCAGTCTTTTTCTCTGACCAAAAAACTATGGTTGAATCGGCAATTGTAATCTTATTTTTTGAATCTTTTCCTAACAGAACATTGAGTGCCGTCGTATAAGCAAATGCACCACGCTTTCCTATCGGGGCATTAAAATTTTGAGTTTTACCATAAGAATTAAATGAAGAAAGATTGAATGAGATAAGAGCTCCACCTTGTGTATTCCCTCCCCGAACACCTTTCACGGCTGGATGAAGTCGCTCAACCTCTGTATTCACTTCGCCGGTTAATAAACATACGCCATTACCTGTTTGAGAAGTTATTATTTTAAGTGCACCTCTTAAATCATCGCAGATACAACTATGAGCAGAACCATCAATCTTAAAAACAATAAAAGGGTTTTCTTCAATAATTTGATTCCATACCTGAGAATAATCAGAATTTTCAATCTGCAAAACCGGATTATTTTCAAGGAAAAACAATAAAGTCCTAACATTCAGAAAATTATTTATATCTATTTCATCTTTAATTCTTTTTTTAAAGAGACTAAATCTTTCATTTATATCACTTCGATTTCTTGGATTTGCCCCTAGAGCATACTCAATATTATCCCATAGCAAATTAGCATTTATTCCAACTGTTCGCTTCACAGTTTGTGGAACTAAAAATTTTTTTGCTCTTTTCTTTTTCCCTTCACCTTCACGTGTATCTTCGATTGCTACAAATTTGCCTTCATTATTTATTACTATTACATAAGGTATTTCTTTCCATTCCCAACCTTCTGGAGCAATATTGCTTTTGGCGTCTGATGCTTTCCTTTCATAATAATCATATAATGCTTTAAGTATCATCTTCTTATCTCCTCGCTTGTTATAGATGGAATATTAACTACGCCATTTTCAATCTTAGCTTGGAAGAACATTGGCTTTGGGTCTTTCAAATCTGTAAAGTCCATATCATAAAGCATAAAACCAAGTTCACGTGTTTCATTAACTGTATTTGCTGGATTGGTTTCAAAATCTTTTATCAGTTTGAAGCTGCAGCTAAACTCACGTGTTCCGAGGTAAGGTTGGTTAAAACATTGTCCCTTTGTAGCTCTTCGTTCAAATATTGCGAGATATTTTCCGGGAGTTTCATCTTTTCTGTAAGCATCTTTTTTTTCTTCCCAATCTTTTATTTCCTGAAGCATAAATTCTCTTTCATCAGAGTCCCAGAGAAATTCTGGTACAGCTTTGTAGTTGATGTTTTTTCTTTCAGCAACAGGTACAAATTCTAAGACAGCATAAAAACGATATTTAACGTCTCGAAGAAAATATCCGGCTCGTTGCTGACGATTGTCTTCAACAATGATTCCGGTTTTGTTTGAGGCTACAACTCCAACTTCATTTCTTCTTACTGAAATCCAATTTATTGGATTTAGTATTTCAATCTTTGTTGGATGCCAGCGGATAGCTGGTTTCCAAAAAATTGATTCAAATACGGCCCGAACTGATGATGGGGTGGGAACATCATAACTCACTCTTTCAACTTTCATTTCCGGACGTGTGAAGCAGGCGTAATCTCCCCAAACCTCAAGGCAGAATGGTTTGTGGTTAAGGTTGTTCATAAATGTTATCTCCTGAAATTTATTAAATATGTCGTCCCCACGGGACTTAAATTCTCATTCATTAATTCGTTCTATGAACATATCGTCCCTAAAGGGACTCTTGTTATTTCTGACAATTTTTTCTATAAGTATTTTATCCCTAAAGGGATTTATATGTAAAACCTCACCGCTTAAAGCGGAATCTTTTTTTGTCTCGATAGGGACAAAAAGATGACGGGGTCTCAGAGGGACGAAATATAATTCAATTAACATCAATCAAAATATATTTTTCATACAACACTACTTCCAATTATCCAATCAGATTCATCACAAATCAGCCCTAATCCCGATACATACAAATTTGGATCACTCTGTACCCAATAACCGTTAATATTTTCTACATAGCCAGTATTATTAATTTTATCGAAGCAATAAATAGGAACGTTAACAACATATCTCTGCAATTTTCTCATCAATTCTTTTGAAGCTCCTGCAAATTTTAATTGTTCAATAAGTCTCTGACTGTCTTTACCGGTTTTCGTGCTTTTGTATTGCACTATAATGCTAAACTGCTTTGTTGAATCAATCATATTAAACTTTTCTGCGAATAATCTGAACTGGAAATTGAAATCCGATACATCTCTGACTAAATGACTATAAAAATCAACTTTATCAAATGAGTTAAGATTTGAGTATAGATATTTGAAATATTTTGAATAAAGACTAGGTGTAAATTCAGTATCAGAATTATTTCGAAGAATTGATTTACCAGCATCCTCACATTTTCTTAGAAATCCTTGCGGCGATGGTTTTGGTGGAACAAAAATAAACACCTTTCCACTCTGCAATTGATTTTCTCTGTTACATCTGCCTGCTGCTTGTGCAATTGAATCAAGTCCTGTTAAAGCCCTATAGACAACCGGGAAATCTATATCAACACCTGCTTCAACTAGTTGTGTGCTGATAACTCTTATTGGTTCTTTATTCTTAAGCTTTGTTTTAATATCAGAAATAATCTCACTTCTTTCTTCACCGCACATCAACCCGGAAAGATGAACAGTCCCTTTGGGCATTAACTTATGAAGCTGCCTGCAATCATTTCTTTGATTAACAATACATAAAACTTGATCATAGGTTTGAAGCTCTTCTGCGATATCAATCCAGCCAGATGGATTATTAAACTCTTTTGGTAAAATATATTGAACACGTTTAAAGTCCTTTGCAAGCAAATCAGGATTTTCAATAATTTCTATAACATTATCAAATCCCTCAATAGTGTTAGCGTCGCTTCCAATTTTTCCGTTAAGTGCAGGTTGTGTTGCAGACATTAGGACAACTGTTACACCAAAATGATTAACCAATCCTTTGAGCACACTTATTATTGGCTTTAAAAATTCTGTGGGAATCATTTGCGCCTCGTCTAAAATAATAACGCTGTTTACTATGTTGTGAATTTTTCTGCAAACAGAAGTCTTATTTCCAAACAACGATTCAAACAATTGAACATTAGTTGTTACGATTATTGGTGCATCCCAATTTTCGGTTGCAAGTCTGTTCTTGGTGTTCTCGCTTTCAAGATCAAGATTGCTATGATGCTCTACAACCTGATCATCGCCAAAAAGAAACTTACCTTCCTGTTTAAATTTTTCAATCTCTTCATCAATGTCAGTGCCGTATTTAAAAACTTTTGCTGTTTGTTCAATTATACTTGTGTATGGAATAGCAACAATGATTCTTTTCTTTTTGTGTATTAAAGCGTGCTCTAAAGCGAATGCCATTGATGAAAGTGTCTTTCCTCCACCAGTCGGCACCGTTAGTGAAAAGAAACCGGGAGAAAGATTAGCTTTTTCTCTGCATTGATTTAAAATTTCATTTCGTCTTTTATTTAGTGTTCCAACCGATTTCTTGGTCGTCATATAGTTATCAAATCGCTGCTTCAATTCTTCTATTGATAAATACCCGCCTCTATCTTTTTCATCCATATAATTTTCTGTATCAAGAAAGTCAGCATCAACAAGACAAGAAAAAAGCATTCTAATCCAGAGATGAATTTGTTCATTAGAGTTTTTATCTGTTTTATTCTTGAAAACTGTTGGAATGGAAGATGGGATTGCTTTATTAAGAAACTGTTTTGCTTCTTCAATTATTTTTATTTTCTCTAAATCATCAGTAATAAGCTTACCATCATCGAAAAGACGGTTTTCTAAATCTGCTATCCAGTCTTTTAATCCCGTATGATGACACCCAATAACATAAGATAAAATTTTTGCCGCTTGAGAATAATTAAATTTTTCAAAAATATATGCAGCCCCTGCCTGGCTATGATTTGGTCTGCTGCCATAATTTTCTATATGTGCGTCTTCATCATGATAACCGGTTTCTCTTCTAATATACTTTTGCCAATCAGGATGATATTTTCCGAGGTCGTGCAGATAACCAGCTAACTCAGCCCAATCTTTATTTCCGAATTCAGAAGCGAATTCACCAGCTCTTTTTGCAGTATCATTAAGATGAGTAGATAAATAATGCGGCTCTGCCCAAATTCCTTCTGAAGATTTTTTTATGTGTGCGATAAATTCTTTTTTCATTTTATCTGCTAATTATTAGCCGTTGAACCAAATAATTAATCACAAACTTTAAACTGTGATTGCTGTATTAAATTAAAGAACTATATTGTGTAAGCCAGCAGCGTGTATAATGTTGCCCACCAAATCAGCATCCCCCAAAAGGCAAATGAAAGAGGAAAGAAGGGAATGATATCGCCATATATTGCTTTGATATTCATACTTCCGTTGCAAACTTAACAAGTAAGAGAAACAGAGGCAACTATTTGCGCAGAGTTCATTTCATAACTATTAAATGATCTTATCTCATAAATTCCTGTATTTGATTTTTAATGACAGATTTATCTGCAGTAATTTGTTTTTATGTTACTTTGGTTAACCAATTCATTAGTAATTTTATGGTGTGAAAAAATTAAAAGCTCTTTTCAGACTCATAAGATTTGAACTTCCGCTTGCTGCTGGAATTTGTGTTGTGCTTGGTCAGCTTTTTGCTCTTGGCAGATTTGCACCATTTTATTTAACACTATCAGCAGCTTTGTCTGTTTTTCTTATCTCCGCTTCAATACTCGTTTCAAATGATTACTTTGATGTTGAAACTGATAGAATAAACGCACCTCACAGACCTATTCCTTCTAAAGCTGTTACTTCTAACGAGGCGATGTTGCTTGCAGTCTTTTTATTATTAGCCGGACTAATATTAAGCTTTACAATTAGTGTTGAAGCTTTATTATTTTCAATCGGTTTAACAGTAATTGGTTTATTATACAACAGGAAATTCAAACGGAATGGTTTAGCCGGAAATCTTATGGTTAGTTTTTCCGTTGGTATGACTTTTATTTTCGGAGGTCTGTCTGTTGGATTACCACTCAATAAGATTGTTTTGTTCTTTGCACTTATTGCGGCACTCGTTGATCTTGGTGAAGAAATTGCTGCTGATTCAATGGATGTTAAAGGTGATCTGCTGATTGACTCAAACTCAATCGCAATTAAATACGGTAAAGAAAAAGCATTAAGATTAAGTGTGTTTATATTTGTATTTGTAATACTATTAAGTTTTATACCTTTTTTATTGAAGTGGTTTAAGCTGATATACCTAATACCAATCGCTGTAATGGATATCTTTATCGGTATTTCAACATATAAACTTATCAAATCAAAAAATGAAGAGGGTCGTAAATATATCCGTTTACTTTATCTTGGAGCGACCTTTGGTTTGTTTATATTTTTATTTATGAGATTGATTGGATTATAGTTAACTGTTCTTTTCTTAAATATTTCTTTCAAAATAATTTTAAATTTCTTTTTTATGAATCCCTGGAAAGGATTAAAGGATTTACCGCATGATATGTGGGCGTTGTTTTTTACTTCGCTCATAAATCGCTCCGGCACAATGGTAATTCCTTTTCTTGCTCTTTATCTTACAAAAAAAATCGGTGTAACACCAACAGAAGCAGGTACGGCACTGCTTGTTTACGGGGCTGCCGCATTTATTGCAGCACCATTAACAGGAAAACTTTCCGATAAAATCGGCTCAATTAAAATTATGCAGTTTTCTTTATATGGCACGGGCTTGATTTTTTTTGCTTACTCTTTTATAACAGATTATTACTGGATACTTGCAGCAACATTTGTGCTTGCCGCAGTTAATGAAGCATTTCGTCCGGCAAATCTTTCTTTAATCGCTGAGATTGTAACTCCGCCGCAGCGCAGAATGGCTTTTGCATTAAATCGTTTAGCTATAAACGCCGGAATGAGTATTGGCCCGGTTATCGGCGGTTTCTTAACTCTTATTGATTATCATTATTTATTTTATGCAAATGCTTTTGCTTCAATTGCAGCAGGTATTTACTTTAATTCTGTCAGATGGTCTTCGCTGTCATCTGAGGAAGAAGAGACTGTTAAAGAAAAATCCATAATAAAGTTTGGGATATTGAACGATAAGCATTATCTGTTTTTTTTATTTGCTGTCATCCCGGCAAATCTTGTTTTCTTTCAGCATCTTGGCGCTTTTCCGCTATACATAGTTAATGATCTTAAGTATTCCACAGCAGCATTTGGATTGTTCGGTTCAATAAACACTGTTTTAATAATCATCGCAGAAGTTCCGCTTAATAATATGATGAGCAATACTCCATACAGAATATCTTTAATGATTGGAGCTTCTCTTGCAGGCTTGGGTTTTGGCGGATTTGCAATTGCAGGCTCTACATTACCGCTTATAATTGCCATAATAGTTTTTACATTTGGAGAAATGATTTTCTTTCCAACAACTGCAGCATATACTTCAGAAATTGCACCGCCGGAAAGACGCGGCGAGTATATGGGATATTATCAAATGACTTTTAGTTTTGCTTTTTCTGCTGGTCCCTGGTTAGGAACAGTTGTCTATGAAAACTTTGGCTCTTCATTTCTGTGGAACTCTGCATTATTTTTCGGTATGATTACAGCAGTATTAATGTTTTTTATTAAAGAAAAGATTCCTTCAAATGGAAACAGACCTGAGTAATATTATCAATCATCTTAAACGGGATCTTATTACAAATATCAGTACAATCGGTTTTATCGAAAGCAATCCGATTACAGAGATTATAGAATTAGACAACTCATTTCTGATTAAAGGCTCAAGCGATGTTGAATGGGTTTATATTGTGTGCAATAACGAAGCCGGGCTTAAAGCTTTGTTAGAGAGAGCCGGTAACAGCATTTACTTTGCATCTGTAGAAAATTGGATGATACCTTTTATTACCGAAAAAAGAAAACCTGAGTGGATACTTACTACAATGCGTTACTTTCTGCCTGATGATGTGGATGTTCCTGCAAATAAAAAAGATGTAATACCTTTAACAACAGATCATATCGGTTTTATAATTTCTCAGTCGAATTACAGACAGTTTTTAACCCCAGCATATATTGAAGAAAGAATAACAAAATCTATCAGTGCTGCAATAATGAAAAAAGATAAACTTGTTGCCTGGGGTTTAACTCATGATGATGGTGCTCTTGGCTCGCTGCATGTTCTTGATGATTATAGAAAAAAAGGTTATGGAAGAGAAATACTTCTTTCGCTAATTCATCAAAACAGAAAGCTCGGTAAAATTTCTTTTGCACAGATTGAGGAAAAAAACCAAAAGGCAATTAATCTTGTTGAGCAGTTAGGGTTCGTTAAAGACAGATTGGTAAGCTGGATTAAATTGATTTGAAAAAGATTTTAATGCGGAGACTTTAAAACACAAAAGTGTTATAAAGCTTTAATAATTATTCTTTAATTTTGAAACATAATTAATTATTGGTTTATAAAATGGATTTAGTTGATTTACTCAAAACACAAAGTTCAGAAATTCTGGAAAACGCTCATCAGTCGTTAAACTGTGCTTATTTAAAATCTTACAGTAAATCTTCACAAAGTGAAAACAGAGCAAGGCTGTTAAACCTTCTTACATTAACACAGCAATGTGTAAGCGAAAGGAATTTGCTGCCAATGAAAGAGTATTCGTCACAGATTGCAAGAGAAAGATTTAATGCTGGATTCGGCTTGCACGAAGTACATACGGCTTTTAATGTTTTAGAAGTAGAGATATGGAATCGTGTTACAAAAAACATTGCGCCGGAAAATCTTGGTAAAGCTTTGGGATTGGTTAGCACTGTTCTTGGTGCGGGGAAAGAGGAGCTTGCATTAACGTATGTTTCACTTGCAAGCAAATCCAAAACACCAACACTAAATCTTACCGAACTGTTTGGCAGGAATTAGAATAGCTAAATTTTAAGTCATTATCATTAAAGCAGTAATTTATTGGTTGCGCTTTAGATTCCAGTTTTCAGTGGGTGGTATTTGAGAAAAATAAAAACTATCTAAGCACCAGCGTATCCGGTCCGGAGACTTTGTTAATGTGGCATTTGCATTCATCGGTATTAAACATAAACTCACCTTTTGCAGCTCTGATACCATCAGTTACGGAAAAATAAATTACCTGCGGCGTACCATAAGCAAACATTATGTGAGTAAAGGAATCATTTAATACTGTGTATTTGCCTTCATCAAGAAAAAACGGATCCTGCTGTACATCAAGTTCATCGCCATCTTTATCTTTAATAATAACGGTTAAAGAATCAACAGGAACACCAAGCGTATCTACAACTGTTACCAGATAAAATCTGAACTCGCCTGTGCAAATACAATCTTTCTCTATTTCGGAACAAGAAAAGAGAATTAAAACCGGAAAGAATGAAATAAAAAAGATTTTCATTTAAAAATAATAGTTGACGGATTTTTATAGTTACTAATATTAATTAAATAAGGATATTCACAATAGCATGTTCCACTCAATTCGACGTTAAATATAAATATTGTATCAATTGCTTTTGTTCCATTTGATGCGGAGAAAGAAATCTCATTGCTGCAGTTAATGAGAATAGATAGAAGATCTTAGTGCTCATCATCTACTATTGTGTACCGTCCAATCGCCGCTGTTATAGGGTTTTGCGGCACATTCAAAATATTTCCGCAGCCATCTTTAACAGTAATACTTAAATTATTCACAGGTCTTCCTAAGGTATCAATAATTGTAACATAGAATGTTTTATCAGGATCGCCCCGCATAGGGAGCAATTAATATCTTCTTCTGAACAAGAGCTAAATATCATAGGAGGGAATAGAAACACAATTAAGTTTTTAAATGTTATTTTAAACATAATTAAACCATTAAATATTTCTTTTATCAAACTTAAACTTATTTTTGGGATAAATCCACAAACAAGTTTTAACAAATCTTGAGAATATTATGCTTGACAATGCCGGAAAAAAAATAAAACATCAAACAAAAAAGCAACTAAGAAAAGTTGCCAGGCTTATAAAGAACAAGCCCAAAAATATTGGTTTGGCTCCAGGCTCGCTTGTTTATGTCGGGGATAAAGAAAAAAATCCTATTACTATTAGTTTGTTTGATTATAAGGCTGAGCATTTTGAGGAAAAAACAATTTCTAATCTTGATGAACTGCTGAATTATAAAGTATCGGATACAATAAGCTGGATAAATGTTGATGGAGTGCACGATGTACAAATTTTAGAATCAATCGGAAAACTTTTTGATATTCACCCGCTGACATTAGAGGATATTTTAAATACAAATCAACGTCCCAAGGTTGATGAATACTCAAATTATCTTTACATCGTTTTAAGAATGTTCTTTATGGAAGAAAAAGACAATTCGTTAAAGAACGAACAGGTTAGTTTTATACTAACAAAAAATTATCTTATAACTTTTCTTGAGGATGCCGGCGATGTATTTGATCCTGTTAGAGAAAGATTAAGAAAATCTGCAACAAAAATGAGGGAAAGTGGAACTGACTATCTTGCCTATGCACTTATTGATTCAATTGTAGATAGTTATTTTCATATATTAGAAAAAAAAGGTGAAGAAATAGAAGGACTTGAAGACTCGGTTGTTCTTAATCCAGATAAAAATGATATTCAAACAATTCATTTATTAAGAAGAGAAATGATTCTGCTGCGAAGGGCTATCTGGCCTTTAAGAGAGGTAATATCATCTTTACAAAGAAATGAAATTGAGTTTTTCGATGAGAAAATAAGAGTCTATCTGCGTGACGTTTATGACCATACAATCCAGGTTATTGATACAATTGAATCTTACCGCGATATGATTGTTGGTATGCTTGATACCTATCTTTCAAGCACAAGCAACAAACTAAATGAAGTAATGAAAGTACTAACAGTTATTTCTACTATGTTTATTCCTCTTACATTTATTGCTGGTGTTTTTGGAATGAATTTTAAAAATTTTCCCGAGCTTGGGCTTGAGTGGATGTATCCCTGGGGCTTCTGGGCTTTTACAATACTAATTATAGCCGGTATGACTCTTTTTTTCAAACACAAAAAATGGTTTTAGCATTTAAAAATGTGTGCTTTAACAAGCGGTTAATAAAAAACTTGCTATTGCTCTGAAAAAGATTATCTTACTATCAATTCAAAATTCTAATAAATTTAAAAAAATCCTGAGTGCTTTAAGTTTGTAGAACTTAAGTTTTTTTCTCAGGTATTTAACTGTATAGTTTTATTATTACTTAAACTTTGATCCAGAACTAATTTGAGATTATAGAAAACAAGCATTTTAGTTATCGATTTTGAACAGGAGTTTCGATGGAAAAATATCAAATAGTAATAGCCGATAATGGTGAACCTGCCTTAGTCTGTACCTTATCTGCCAGAAGTACTTATAGCGATAAAAGTATTGCGATTATAAAAACCGATAAAAGAAATACTATCATTGAGGAAATACTGACTCCTGTTACAGGTACTTTTAATAATATGTTCAATATCTTTTATGATGATATTGCCTCCAGAGATAAAAATAAAATTGTTTTAACAAGCGGCAGAATTATAGAATTTGAAAAGCTTGTTCTTGCCAGCGGCTCACGTGCTATTGAACCACCAATTGAAGGAATAAACAAATCTGGTGTAATTCTTATAAATAAAGATGTTGAACTGATCAGAAAGACAAAAAAGGAAGCTGTTTGTGCTGAAAACATTGTTGTATATGGCGGGGGCTATATCGGTGTAGAGCTTTGCGATGAATTACTCAGGCTGGGGAAAAGAGTAACTATTATAGAAAAATCAACACGGTTAATGCCGTCTTCTTTTGATGCCGAAATAAGTTATAAGATAAAAGAAGTGATCGAAAATCTTGGCGGCCGTGTTATTCTTGATTCCAAGATCAGGCAGGTTATCGGTCTTGATTCTGTAACAGGTGTTAAGCTAAACTCAGATGTGGTAGTAGATTGTGATTTTCTAATGATCTGTGCAGGCTCAAGACCAAATGTAGATATGGCTGAAAAGCTTGGAATTATTTACGATAAAGACAGAGGGATTCTTATTGATGAGTACTTTAGGACATCCGACAAAAATATTTACGCAGTGGGTGATTGTGCTGCAAAACATGATTTTTTTGCCAGTGACCTTTCAAATGTTTTAACCTATTCTTCCAAATTAGAAGAAGCAAAATTACTTGGAGCTAATTTATATTCAATAATTTTTAACCGTGGAAAAATGATCAGCTATCTTTCTGAAAAGACGGATATAAAATCAAAAATCTTAAACGAACTTAAAAATTTGGAGATAACCGATGCCTCAGAAACTTATTTACATTTGTCAAAATTGTAAAAGCGAGTGGGATGCTGAAGATAAATTAAAAACCTGCAGATTTTGCGGAAGTCTAAAGGTTTATAAAAGCTTTAATCATCAAAGAGCTGCTAAAAAAAGCAGAAGCAAACAACGGTGGGCTTACAAAACAAGATAACACTTTATTGTTTTCTGTTTTTTCAATTACCTTCATATATTTGTTCCGGACAACATTAAATTTTAGTATTAATTTTTATCACTACATCCGGAACGTACTTAATGGCAAATAAAAACAGACCCTCCTGGGATGAATACTTTTTAAAACTTGCAATGCTTGCTTCTGAAAGGGCTAGCTGCCCAAGAATGCACTGCGGATGCGTACTTGTTAAAGAAAGATTTGTTCTTGCAACCGGCTACAATGGCTCGCTGCCCGGTCAACCGCACTGCGAAGATGTTGGATGCTTAATCGTTGATAATCATTGTGTGCGGACAAATCATGCTGAAATAAATGCTCTGGTGCAGGCAACACGACATGGAGTCAATGTTTTTGGAGCAACTGCTTATATAACAAATATGTCCTGTACCACCTGTGCAAAAGCACTAATAGCTGCGGGAATAAAACGTGTTGTGGTGTTTTCAGATTTTCATGATACTCTTGCAACACAATTTTATTCGGATGCTGGTGTTGAAATTGTTAAAATGGATATGCCAGATACACAGATTAATTATGATCTGCTAAACTATTCATCTGCAAAGAAAACTGAAAAATCTTTGTAACTATTTAAATCTTGCTTATAGTTTATATAATCAGCAATTTGCTTAAACTGCTGTGAAAAGGGTTAACCTGAAGTTCAATCAACACTCAGATTTTTGAAAAATATTTTTTTATTGAAATTACTCTTTTAAAAAACAGAGAGTTTTTACTTAGGAAAATAGATTTATTTGCTCCATTCGGAAAATAGTACCATCTTATTTTTCCATAAGCGTTAGAACATTTTCTTGTGTGGTTTATCATATACTCAATCGGATCAGGGCTGCTATTATTGATAAGATATAATTCAATCTCCCGAAGAGCTTCAGTAAATATCTTTTTTAATAAATCAATATCATCCTGAAAGTTTAGTAAAAACTCAACTACAAAAATTTTATGCTTACAGATTCCAATCCTTGCTATGGGTCTGGTTATATAACCATACTTAAGCTCAAAGTACCTGTCTGACACATCTACTTTGCCGGGCTGCCAGCTCCAGTAATCATCAGCCATTTTGTTAATCCACAATTGTAAATGGATAAGGTTTTATATTAATAACAGATTTCAACAAAAAAATTATTCTGATAATAATATCTTTAATAAAAACAGAAACAGTTTCTTTCCGGTCTCAAATATCAAAGCCCTGATAATTGCCGAATGGAAAAAATCTTTTATGAGCTTTGTGCTGTTCTATGATGGCTCACAAATTTATTGTACAATAGTAATCCGATAATTGTAACTACGCCAATCATACTGAAAACTATCCACAGTGTTGCTGGTTGATTAAGCTTATCAACAAAATGGACATAAAGATTTGCACCAAGTATTCCGCCGATAAAGCTTCCTAAAACTCCATACAAAAATGAGTATCCCAGGTATAGAGCTTTTTTATCTTCGGGTGCGATAAGACCAACATAGCTTATAAACTTTGGATGAGCTGTCATTTCACCAATTGAGAAAATTGTAATGCCAAGCATAAAAATCCAGATATTGGTATTGATAGCAAGTATTGCCATACCTGCAGTGCCCATTGCAATCCCTGTAATCATAGTAGGCAGCGCTTTTGTATTCTTTACTATATTTGAAACAATTATCTGAAGCAGAATTATTGTTCCAGCGTTAATTACCGTAACATGCTCAACATCAAATTTCCAGTTTAGACTTACTCCCATTCCGTTAAACAATCCGTTAACAAAATTGTTAAGAGATGTTGCATCAACATATTTTTGTACATACCATAAAACAGAATCAAACATCTGGAAGTATAGAATCCAAAAACCTGAGTAAATTACAATCAGTCCGATAAATCTGAAATCAGTCAGAACTAATACCGCTCCCTTTAAAACTTCGGCAAGAGTTTTTGCACTTTCTGGTCTTTTTGGTTCTTTGTAGATAAAAAAGGTAGGAATTAACATTGCAGCAGTTCCAATAGCAGATGCAACCATTACATACTGCCAGCCAAAAGTATTTTTAATATATGGAACAAGAATCAGCGGAAATAAAAATGCTCCAAGATTTATTGACCAATAAAAAATTCCAAAACCAAGCGTGCTGTTGCTTTCATTGGTTTCGCGTGCAATGGTTCCGGATATCATAGGTTTAAAAGCACCAGCGCCGATAGCCATAATAATTAAACTTCCAAAGACCATTGCATACTCTGTTGTCTGGCTGGTAAGAAAATATCCAAGACCAAGAAAAATAAATGCAAATGTCAGTACACGTTTATAACCGAATCTGTCTCCTATCGCGCCGGATAGAATAGGGAGGATATATAACATCGGTTGAATAACGCTTTTTATCACTCCAACACTTTCCTTAGTGTATTCTAATTGATCAGTCATATAAACAGAAAGAATACTCATCATTCCGTAATATGAACCGCGTTCAAAGAATTCCATTAATATTACTATCCAGTAATTGAGAGAGAAAGATTTGAATACAGATTTTTTAGCTTGTTGTTCAGTCATCATTTGTCCGTTTTATGTTTAATGGTTTGGATTATCGCCTGCAAAATTAGTGAAATGAGAATTAAGAAATAACAAAAAAGGCGACTCTGTTTTGAATCGCCTTTTAAAATAATCAATCGTCAGAGTTACTTGATCAGAACCATCTTCTTGGTGTCAGTAAATGTTTTGCCTCCTCCAACTGCTTTCATCTGGTAAATATATGTGCCCGATGTAAGTGTTGAAGCATTAAAGCTTGCTTTCTGATAACCGGCTTCCATAGTTCCGTTAACAAGCGTAGAAACCAATTCGCCAAGTGTATTGTAAACTGAAATTGTTACATCAGCTTTTTCAGGCAGTGAATATTCAATTGTTGTAACCGGATTGAATGGGTTTGGATAATTTTGATAAAGTGTATAATGATCAGGAGTATTTACTTCAACTTCTATAACAGGTGAATATTCAAATGTTCCATCCAAATCAACTTGTTTCAATCTGTAAGAGTAATTTCCAACAGCAAGTCCCTTATCAACATAATTATAAGTAGTTATTTCTGTTGTTGTTCCTTTACCGTTAACAAACGAGATATTAGTCCACTCGTCAGATCCTTTGAGCTGTCTTTGAATCTGAAATCCCGAGTTGTTTATTTCGGTTGCTGTTGACCAGTTAATACTAACATTATTTCTGTCTGAATTAGCCGTAAATCCAGTTAACTCAACCGGAATTACTGTTATCTCCATAGTAACAGGAACAGTAACCAGCGGATTTACTGGGTCGTTGCTTGCTACCTTCAAATCCATAGAATAATTACCAAGTGGAAAATCTTCACTCTTAAATGTTAATACAACTTTAGCACTGTTGCCATTAAATAATGTTCCGCCGTTTACATCGTTAGTAAGCCATTCTGGTTCAGCAGAAAATTGCAGTGCTTTATTATTGGCAGCATAATTGGCATTGTAAGCAACCAGCAATCCAACTGTGCCCGCAGCATTTTCAATTCCAACTGTTGCAGAGTTTAGTGTTCCGCTCATATTGTTATAGTAAACCATTATCTTACCGCTTGAGTAGAGAACTACCTGAAATGTTAAAGACCCCTGATTGGAATATCTGTGCCAGCCGGTAAACTGCACTATAAATCTGTTGCCGTCTTGTTTATAATGAACCGTACCGGAAGATACACCGTCAAGATCATCCCAGAATGGTGCGATAAATTCATTTGGTACTGCGGTACTTGGGATTGTAGCATTTGTATAGATGTTAGACGTTATTGGTGAAAATAATATTACTCCATTTGAACTGACATATATCTGAGTTTTAATATTTCCATAAAATTTAAAGTTAAAGCCTAATGGAAAAGGTCCTGCATATCCTTCATCTTTCGGGTTAAAAGTACTGGTTGCAGTCCAGTTTGTTACTAATGTTCCGGTAGAAACAATATCATCCCAAACATATTGAGGTCCGTTGGATTCATCGCTATCAATCCACTTATAACCAAATAAATCTGGTCCTCCCTGACCATCAATACTTACTCCGCCTATTTCCTTTGGATTATCCTTATCATCGTTACTGTTAATATCCACGCTGTTTCCAACCTGTGGAATTAGATAGGTGCTTATTGAACTTTCAGGGAAAGTATTGTTTTCCAATGTAACAGTAAAATCTAAAGTAGATGGATTTACAGAAACATTGGATATTGTAACAGTATCAACAACTATTTCAGCGGGACTTAATGTATGATGTATGCTCATCGGAGAAACAGATATTTGCGGAGCGCCTAATGTTGTTCCGCTGGCATTATTAGATAATCCTGACCAGTTGCTCCACATATCTCTTGACTTAATAGAAAAATAATATGTTGTTGCAACACTTAATCCTTCAACTAAATAATTCTCTGTTGCACCTGCAGTATCAGGCATTGCTGTAAACGGTAATTGAGTTGCGTTATTAAACGCTGTAGTATCGTTAATAGGAGATGTAGAATATCGAATATCATATCCGGTAACTCCATTCATTGAAGAATCGTAAGGAACGGTCCATTGCAGCGTTAAAGAATTAGAAGTAGGAGAGCCAGCCGATAAATCAACAATTGGATCCGGGGCAGTTGTGTCTGGTGTACCCAAACTTAAAAATGCTGCATAAACATCAATCAATCCCATTCCATAATTGTTATCTTCTCCGGGTGTGCCAAGATCAACTGCTGTGTTATAAAGAGCCTCTAAAATTTCTTTTCCGGTTAAATTCGGAGCAAATTGTTTTAGCAGAGCAACTGCGCCTGCTACGTGCGGTGCAGCCATAGAGGTTCCGCTTAATACTGTATAACCGGTAGCTGAACCAGAAGATCTTACATTAACACCAGGTGCAGATACTTCGGGTTTTATCAGCAATGAGCCGGTTCCGCCGCAAAGAGAAGGACCACGGCTTGAAAAACTTGCAATAGGATTATTATTACCGCCGATATAAAGAGCACCATCAATTGCTGCTGTAGATAAAACGTTAACAGTGTTTGTGTTTATATTTTTTGGTTTTGTTATTGTTGATGAGCCGGGTCCGCTGTTTCCAGCAGAAAATATTACAGCAATACCAGCAGCTTCTACTGCATCTAAGGTGGTTTTATAAATACCTGAACATTCATTTGAAACATCTGGATCATACCAGCTATTGCTTATTGCATCCGGCATATCATTAATTGTTGACGGATTTCCATCTGGATTCATTGCCCATTGAAAAGCTGCAATTGAGTTTGATGTATGAGGGCTTGAACATATCGTTTTTGCAGCAATCCATTCGGCACCGGGTGCAACCCCAACAGTATCGCCGGTAAGCGGCGACCAGCCTGTCATAGTGCCTACGGTATGGCTTCCGTGTCCATCGCAATCGCTTGGGGTTGTTGTTCCGCCACCTGGATCAAACCAGGCTTGGTTATGCGGTACATGATTGCCTCTCCATTTATGCTGCAAAGCTGGATGGTTTGGATGAACACCTGTATCAATACCCATAACCAATCTGCCCTGACCGGTAATTCCCAGAGCCCAGAGAAGGTGTGCGTTGATTATTTTTAAACCAGGTTCAACTGATTCAGTATTCTCTGGAATATAATCATCGCCGGCAATTGGTCTGTCTAATTCGATTAACGCATCAACATCAAGCTCTGCTACATCCATTCTGTTCATCAATTCATAAATAACACTCGGTTTTGCCTCTACAACAAACATGTTTGATATCCAGAAAGATTTGAATGAATAAATATCTGCCGACTCATATTTTGATGTAAAATAATTATTTAATTCAACCTGCGTTCTTTCTGCATTTTGCTGCAAAGCCGTAATAACCTGATAAGCTCTTTGTTGTAATGATGCTTTTTCTGTATATAGTTGTTGGTCCAGGAATGCAAGATCAACCTGAGAACGAAGTAAAACAATTACCTGAAGATAATCATCCTGACCTGCTCTATTAAGAGCATCCTGCAGTCTGCTGCTGACTTCAACCTGTGAAAAACCATTAGAAGAAATCAGTAAAAGTGCGAAGAAAAGTATTAGCTGTTTCAAAGTACCACTCCTTATTGTTTGTAAGCGAAAGTTAATAACTAAAGTTGAAGACTACAAACCTTTTCAATTTTCAATTTTATATAATTAGAGAATTCTAAATATCTTTTTAAAAGAAAATTGCTTTTTTAAGTACTGAGCTATACTTTTAGAACAAGAAAAATAGTTCAATATATTTTTTAGGCGCTTGACAACAGAATTAAATGACATAGAACTGTTCAAAAGAATCCTAAACAAAGATTCTAAAGCTCTTGAGGCTCTTTACGACAGATATTCGCCCGTTTTATTTACTTTTATAAAAAGAATTGTAAGCGATACGGCAATGGCTGATGGAGTTCTTACTGATGTTTTTGTGATTATCTGGCAAAAGACACCCAAACTAAATCTTGAACATCACAATCCCTATGCTGTATTAATTAATCTCTGCCGTAATAAAGCACTTGATACTCTGAGAAGAACTCAAAATATAGAGCTGCCCGAATATACCAGTGATTTTGAAGATGAGTATATTTTACCAAAACTCTCTATACATATTCCTCCTAATGATTTATCAAAAATTTTGCTGAATAGGGAAAAAATACAATTCGCAATTCATAATTTAACCGAAGCACAACAGTATGTAATATCCCTGGCTTATTATGATGGCTTGGCTGAATCCGAAATTGCAACTAAACTGAACATTCCGCTTTTAACAGTTAAATCGAAAATCCGGGTTGCACTTAACATCATTAAAGAAAACCTTGCCAAAGAGGGAATTCAATGATTGATGAACAAAAAATAATTGGATTACTTCAGGCAAAGGCTTTGGGATGTCTTGATTCTTCCGACGAAGAAATTCTTTCTGATTTTATAAATGGAGGACATTTATTTCCATGGGATGAATTAGGTGCTTTGCAGAGTGTCGCCTCGCTTTTACCCATTTCACTTCCATTGGAACTGCCTGATCCATCACTAAAGGATAAGATTGCTTTAAGATTAATTAAATTAACCGAAGAAATTCGTGCTCAGAAGATTATTCAGGAAGAAAAACAAATACTGCCAGAAGTTGATGTTGCCATATCACAAGAACCAGATTTTATTGAAGAAGAATTTGAACAGCAAATTGAAGAATTAAATGACACTCAAGAATCAGCACCCGAACAACAAGGAGAATTTGAAGAAGTAACCGGAATCAAAATTGAAATACCAGATTTTATTGAAGAAGAATTTGAACAGCAAATTGAAGAATTAAATGACACTCAAGAATCAGCACCCGAACAACAGGAAGAATTTGAAGAAGTAACCGGAATCAAAATTGAAATACCAGATGTTGTTGAAAAAGAGTTTGAACCGCAAATTGAAGAATTAAATGACACTCAAGAATCAGCACCTGAACAACAGGGAGAATTTGAAGAAGTAACCGGAATCAAAATTGAAATACCAGATGTTGTTGAAAAAGAGTTTGAACCGCAAATTGAAGAATTAAATGACACTCAAGAATCAGCACCTGAACAACAGGGAGAATTTGAAGAAGTAACCGGAATCAAAACAGAAATTCCGGATATTATTGAGGAAAATAATTTCAACATGGAAATCGAGGAAGCAACTTTTAATCTAGATGATGTTGTTTTACCCGATTATGACTTAATAAATACTTCTGAAACTGAGTTTGATCAAATTGAGCAGCCCAATATAGAAAACATCACAGAAAAACCCTTTGAAGAACCACCAATTGAAACCCAGCCAATTGATACAGTTGAACCTTTTAAAGAATTACCGGCTGAAATATCTTTTGATCATACGATTAAATCATCTGAAGAAGAATTAACCGAATCGCTGCCAATTGAGACAGCGTTGTCTGATGCTGTTGAGTCGTTTAACGAACAATTTATTGAAAAACCGGTGAGTGATACGGATAAAGCATTTGAAGAACCTCTGACTAATGAACAGGCTTCGGATATAGTTGAACAATCTGAAGAACCTATGACTGAATCAGCCGAAACATACACTCAGTCTATTGAACCATTATTAGGCAGTGAAACAATTGTTGAACAAACTGAAAAAACTCAAGAGGAGGTTACAGAACAGGTTCAAAATAAAGCTGTGCGGGATGCAAAAACAATCGCAGAGTCTGATACTGATTCTGAGAAACAGCCGGATCTTACAAAGCGTAGTGTTGCAGATAAGTTGTTTAAAGCAATTGAACAGGATTTTGATTCACTAAAATTTCATTATGAAAGAAGTGAGGCAAAACTTAAAAGAGGTTTGCTTGTTTCTTACGTAGTTATTGCCGTGTTGTTTTTGCTGCTTATCTTCTCATTCTTTAAACTCAGCGGCGATGTAAACAATTTGTTGGATGAAATTAAAAGCCTGAAGAAAAATACCAGTTCTTTTTTGATTAAAGAGAAGAACATTAATTCATTTTATCAATTCTTCGGTTAAACCAATAAGAAACCAATCCGATAACTGCTGCCGTTAAAATTATTATTAACCAGTATTTTTTTAGAATTGCAAAAACTGCTGAAGAAAATAATTCTAAATTAGCATTTCCCTTATCCCATATAAACCAGATACCGGCAATAATAATTACGGCTGAAAGAATCAGTGAGGCTTTATTTAAACGAACCAGCAAATTGCCTGTTAAAAGACTAACCCCAAGAATAAATAAAGCAGCAGGTATAAATATTTTTTCGAATCCAACAATCTCATATTTTGTAAAAACAAACATCACAGAGCCGGTTAAGAAAAGCACTGAGCCGATAATAACTCCGGTAAGATGTTTTTTAATATATGAAGAATAAAAGAATCCTATGCCGCCAGCAATTGACAGATACGCTGTAATATTTAAAATATTTGTTGTTAAAGCTCCGCTGATAATCAGCACAAATATAACTACAGCCAGAACAATCAGAAGTTTATTAAATTCGTTTGAGTTCATTATAAAATTCTTTGACCCATGCTTGAGGCTATCAAGTCGGCGGCAAAAACAGCACTGCTGTTTTTAACATCAAGGATTGGATTCACTTCTGCAACTCCAAGCGAAGACATACATCCGCATTCTGCAATTGATTCCATCAACAAGTGAGCTTCGCGATAACTTAATCCACCGGGAACAGGAGTTCCAACTCCGGGCGCAAAATTTGGATCAACACTATCAACATCAAAACTAACATGGATGTGATCTACTCTTTCTTTAAACTGTTTTAACACGCGGTTAATAATTCTGTGTATCCCAAGTTTATCAACATCGCTCATAGTATAAACAGTCGGATTAAGTTTTTTGATGATTTCTCTTTCCTCAATATCAATGCTTCTGGCTGCAATAATGGTGCAGTTTTCTGGTTTTAACTTGGGTCTAAATCCATAGAAATCAACAAGCTCCGGATGCCCAAGTCCCATTGATGCGGCAAGCGGCATACCGTGGATATTTCCTGAAGGAGTAGTTTCATCTGTATTCATATCTGCATGAGCATCAATCCATATTACACCAAGAGTCAGATTATTTTTTCTGCAGTATGATGCTATTCCCGCCAGTGTTCCAAGCGCCATTGAATGATCGCCGCCTAAACAAAGCGGAAACTTATTTTGCTCTAAAACTTTTTCGATTCTGGCAGCAAGTTTTTTAGATGTTTTTAAAATTTCATTCAGATACTTAAGCTTTGGATTGATAATTTTTTGTCTCTCCATTATCTCAATGTTAATATCGCCGGTATCTTCTACCTTGTAGCCAAGTGCTTTAAGTTTGTTTTCTAATCCTGCAATTCTTAAAGCAGAAGGACCCATATCAACGCCTCGTCTTCCGGCACCAAGATCAACAGGAAAGCCAATTATTGAAACTATTTGTTCTGTTTGTTTAATCATAAATATTGAATTTGCTTTTAATAAGTTAACAAGATTGATGTTAAATTACCATTGAACAAGATCCTTCTATTAACATCGTCTCGTCTCTGTTTGTTTTTATAGCAGGTAATCTTTTATTAACAGTATAAGTAAAACTCTGACACATATCTTTATTCTGTTTTAAGAAGTTCTCCGATGGATGTTTAGACTGCTGGTTTTCAAAAGATGCTGGTGATTTCTCATGTAAGTATAAAAAATTTATGCTATTAAATTTATGTGAATTTTAAGGAACTTAATTCGCCTGATGAATTGGTTTTGTTCTCAAATATTCATCGCCACAATCGTTATATTTTAACAGTAATTAAATATCTTTATTTAAAATAAGGGTGTACAATGTTGGATTACGAAGGTGAACCTTATATCAGCGTAGGAATTCTAACAGCTTCCAAAATTAAGTTTGAGCTTTATGGTGAATACGGTTCTTACGGATTTAAAAATTTTTTCAGCGGAAAATTTGAAGCAGAGATTATCAACGACAGAATCGTTTGTAAAAGCGATAAGGATAAAATAGAAATAACCAACGAGATAATTTTTGAACCTCAGGAACCGGATAATGAATCCTTTCTTATTCGTGATGTGATAATTGGAGTGAAATTTCATTGGGAACGAAAGGAAAAACAGCGGTTTACATATTCATTAAAGCTTCTTAAAGATGGTGACAAAATAGCAGTAATTAATATTATTCCAATTGAAAAATATTTAATGAGTGTTATCTCTTCAGAGATGAGTGCTAAATGTTCTTTGTCGTTGTTAAAGGCAACCGCTGTTGTTTCCCGAAGCTGGCTTCTTGCACAAATTGAAAAGTCCAAAAGAATACAAAGCGAGCATATTAATTATCACACAACATATCAAACAGAAGATGAGTATATAAAATGGTACGACAGAGAAGATCATAAATTGTTTGATGTTTGCGCTGATGATCATTGCCAGCGTTATCAGGGTGTAACCAAAATGACTTCGGAGGCTGTCAGAAAGGCTGTTGAACAAACTACCGGAATTGTTTTACTTGAAGACAATAAAATACTTGATGCTCGCTTTTCAAAATCGTGCGGCGGTATTTCAGAATCATTTGAAAATGTTTGGGAACCGGTTAAACATCCTTCGCTTAGCTCGATTTATGATTACAAGTTTGTTGCTGATGATTTTGATGATGATTTTTCTAAAGAGCTAAACGCTGAAAAATGGATTAAAGCAAGTCCGCCTGCATTTTGTAATACAACAGATCAAAAAATATTAAATCAAATACTTTTGGATTACGATCAGGAAACCAAAGATTTTTACCGATGGGAAGTGCAATATACTCAACAGGAATTATCAGAGCTTATAAGAAAGAAAAGTGGAATTGATTTTGGATTTATTCGGGATCTTATTCCAATTGAAAGAGGATTTTCTTCACGCTTGATTAAACTGAAAATTATAGGAACAAATAAAACTTTAACCATTGGAAAAGAGCTTGAGATAAGAAGGATACTTTCAGAAACACATCTTTACAGCTCTGCGTTCATTGTTGAAAAGTCTGGAGATGTTAACGGAGTTCCTGAAAAATTTATATTGCGCGGAGCAGGATGGGGACATGGTGTCGGGCTTTGTCAAATTGGTGCCGCTGTAATGGCTGAACAAGGTTATCAATTTGATGAGATTGTTATCCACTATTTTAAAGATGCCGTTTTAAAAAAGATTTATTAATGACTGATAGTAAGTATATGGGTTTAGGTATTTTTTAATGAAGGTTTTATATTCATGTTTATCTAAAAGCTGGGGCGGTATGGAAATGGTTGCGATTACCGGAATAAAACAGCTTTTAAAACATAATATCAAAGTCGGGCTTCTTTGTCTTGCAGAATCACGAATCCAAATAGAGGCAAATGCACTTGGAATTATTATCTATCCAATTAAATCTAACAGAACTCCAAATATTTTTTCCAGTTTAAGAATAATCTCAATAATCAAATCAGGGTCTTTTGATATTATCCATAGCCATTCTTCTAAAGACCTTTGGGTGATAGTTCCGGCATTAAATTTTCTTAAATCCGGTATTCCGCTTGTATTTACAAAACATCTGGAATCATTTATTATCAAAAAAAATTTTCTTCATAACTGGATTTATAAGCGTGTTGATTGCGCAATAGCTATCAGTTCTGTCATTAAATTAAATTTATTAAAAACCACCTCATTAAAAGAAAGTAAAATAAAAATTGTGTACAACGGAGTAGATTTAGAAAAATTTAATCCGAAAAATACCAACAGAAATAAGCTTAGAGATGAGATCGGGGCTGAGGAAAATAATTTACTGATCGGAATGACAGGAAGATTCAGTCCCGGGAAGGGACATGAAGATTTTTTGTTAGCTATAAACAGATTGAATAAAAAATATCCTGAAGCTAAGTATGTTGTTGTTGGCGAAGCAAGCCGCGGAGAAGATGAATACGAAAAAAATATCAAACATCTTGCAGAAGAATACGGAATTAAAAATATCACCTTTACCGGATACCGAACAGATATTCCTGATGTGCTTGCTGCGTTTGATATCTATGTTTTCCCTTCACATGCAGAATCTTTTGGTGTGGGGTTGATTGAAGCAATGGCTTTGTGTAAGGCTTCCGTTGCTTCAAATAGCAGCGGCGTGCTTGATATTGTGGATGATACGGTTGATGGGTTGTTTTTTAATTCAAAAGATGGATATGATCTGGCTGCAAAAATTGAAGTTCTGATCAACAATTCGGAGTTGAGAAAAAGACTCGGAGAAAATGCACGTAAAAAGATTTCAGATAAATTTGATTTAAACTTAGTCACTGAACAAATAGTTAACACATATAAACAACTAATTAAATAAGTTAATGAAAATATTTACTGATAATTCAACCATTAGAGACTACATTAGTCGTAACAACTATTCTGATGCGTTAAAAGCTTTGTTTGAAATTCAAAAAAACGATTGGACAATGCTTAAGAACGGAGTTGACTCGCTTGCAACTGTCAAAACAAAATCATTTCAATTTAATGGGTTTAAGATAAAGGCTCAGTTTAATGCGGGAAGAATGACATCTACATCTGCAAAAGTTGATCCCAAATCTATAAGCGAAAGAAAATGTTTTTTGTGTGTTGAAAATTTACCCGAACAACAGCGTGGTATTTTATATAATAATTATATAATCCTTTGTAATCCATTTCCGATATTTACCGAACACTTTACAATTACTCACAAAAAACATCAGCCGCAAAAAATTGTTGATACATTTTCAGATATGATCGATATAAGCAGGGACATTTATAAATATTATTCGGTTATTTATAATGGACCCAGATGCGGGGCATCTGCTCCAGATCATTTACATTTTCAGGCTGGCAACAAGTTCTTTATGCCTATTGATGATGAATTTCATTTGATTAAAAACGAGTACGGAAAAGAAATATTTGAGTCTGATCAAATTTCAATGTTTGCTGTGGATGATGGAATAAGAAAATTCATCTCGATTGAAAGTTTAGACAGGGATTTACTGATAAAAACATTCAGCAGATTTTATAAAATATACTCCGCGCTTAGGAATGAAGACAGCGAACCACTTATGAATCTTATAAGCTTTTATGAAGAAGAATATGGCTGGAGAGTAATAATATTTTTGAGATCAAAACACCGTCCGGCAGCATTCTTTGCTGAAGATGAAAGTAAAATGCTGGTAAGCCCCGCTGCAATTGATCTTGGAGGTGTCTGTGTTTTTCCGAGAGAGGAAGATTTTAACAGAATAACAAAAGAACTGCTTGCCGATATATTTAAGGAAGTTTTTGTAGATGGAAGTGAATTAGAAAGAATTATTATTGAGTGTAATAAAATATAATGTGATTCTTCGGTTAAGATTGAAATTAATATCTGCCATTAAAATCACCCGCACAGCTTTTACGATCAGTTGAACCGGCATTTAAGTAGTTCTTCTTATTCGCTTATTGATTATTTTACATCGTTGATTCTAGAAAATATGTCTTATGAGATTATCTAATAAATCTGTTTTATTATCGTTGCTATTTATCCTGCTGATCAGCTATAACTTATCTGCACAGGAATTATACATTAATGAGTTTATGGCTTCGAACTCAACAACGATTAAAGATCCCGATTACAACAATTTTGCTGATTGGATTGAGATATACAACTCTGGAACCGCCCCTGTAAACTTAAAAAATTATTATTTAACTGATAATTTATCACAACCGCAGAAGTTCAAAATACAGACAGATCTTTTGATTCCGGCAAACGGTTATGTAATTATCTGGGCAGATGATGCAAACACCGGTAATCACACAAACTTTAAACTAAGTGCCGGCGGCGAAAGCATAGGATTATACAGCCCAAATCTTCAACTAATTGATACCATTACATTCGGCGCACAGCAAACAGATGTTTCTTTCGGCAGATTCCCTGATGGAACAAACAACTGGTATAAATTTTCACCATCAACACCGGGCAGTGAAAATCTTGAATCCGGAATATATAATCTTCTACCATCACCAACAGTATCCGTACAAAGCGGATTTTATTCTTCATCAATAACGGTTACTGTTTCGCATATTCTTTCAGATGCTACAATACGTTATACATTAAATGGAAAAGCGCCTTCTGCTGCAAGTAATGTTTATTCGGTGCCTCTACAGATTGATTCAACATCAGTATTAAGAATCCGTGCATTTAAAAACGGATATACACCAAGTTTAACTGAAACAAGAACTTATTTTATTAATGAATCTACTGATCTTCCTGTTTTTTCTCTTGTAACCGATCCGGATAATTTTTTTAGTGATACATCTGGAATTTATGTTGCGGGAACAAATGGAATAATCGGTAATTGCAGCACAGAACCGAGAAACTGGAATCAGGATTGGGAACGACCTGTAAGTCTGGAGTTTTTTGAATCTGATAAATCTTTAGCATTTAGTGTTAATGCGGGGGTTAAAATATTTGGAGGATGTTCAAGACTCTATGCTCAAAAATCGTTGGGTTTCTATTTTAGAGGAGTTTATGGCACCGATAAATTAAGATACCGCCTGTTCGATGATTCTCCGATTTCTGAATACAATAATTTTATATTAAGAAGCTCAGGACAAGATTGGTGGCGCACAATGTTTAGAGATGGAATGGCGCAGACTTTAATCGAACAGGGAATGAAATTAGATTATCAGAATTACCGCCCCTCTGTTTTATTCATTAACGGAGAGTATTGGGGTATTCATAATATCAGAGAAAAGCTTAATGAACATTATGTTTATTATCATCACGGTGTAAACAAGGATAATATTGATCTGATTGAAATTGGAAAGGGTGTTGCCGGTGCCAATGGAGATTTAGTTGCATATAATAATATGATTACATTTCTTTCAACAAAGAATATGGCTAATCCAACAAATTATGAATATATAAAATCTATTGTGGATATTGATGAATATATTGATTACCAGATTGCGGAAATTTATTCGGCTAACGGCGATTGGCCCGGATCTAATATGAAGTTATGGCGTGAGCGCATTGATGGTTCCAAATGGCGATGGATGATCTATGATCTTGATTTTACTTTCGGCGGAAACTCTGAAGGATTAGCTACAACCAATACTTTAGAACAAGCAACTGCTACAAACGGACCAAGCTGGCCTAATCCGCCCTGGTCAACATTGATGCTGAGAAAACTACTGGATAATCCTGATTTTAAAAATGAGTTCATACAAAGATTTGCGGCTCACGTTAATACAACTTTTGAAACAAATCATGTTCTTGCTGTTATCGATAGCATGGCGCAGGATATTGCATCAGAAATTCCAAGACATAAAGAGCGCTGGCCTCAATCAATTTCGTTTGGTTCAACGTGGCAGTATCTTATTGATATAATGAGAAATTTTGCAATCGATAGACCAGCTAATGTCAGAAACCATTTTTATGCTAAGTTTGGAATCAGCGGATCAAATACATTAATAATAAGTAGAAATAATCCTGACTGGGGAAAAGTTTTTACTAACACCGTAGAAATTAAAAATAACGGTTCTATTAATACATTTTTTAAAAGCATTCCAATCAGAATTAAAGCAATGCCCATGCCGGGATATAGGTTTGTGAGCTGGCAGGGAATTTCAAATTCAATGTCTCCTGAAATATCTGTTGTGTTAAACTATAATACAAATTTAACAGCAGTCTTTGAACCAGAAAACTTGGCAGTAACTTCTATCGTGATTAATGAGATAAACTATAAATCATCTTCGGTGTTTGATACTGAAGACTGGGTCGAGTTTTATAATCCTGATGATAATCCGGTTGATATCTCAGGCTGGAAGTTTCACGATGATAATGCTTCAAATCAGTTTACTTTTCCTGCTAATACAATAATGGCTGCAAAAGATTATCTTGTTGTCTGCAGAGATACTGCAAAGTTCAAAGCGCTTTATCCAAACTTCTTTAAGCTAATTGGCAATTTTAATTTTGGTTTAAGCAGTGATGGTGATGAGGTAATTTTAAAAAATTCCTCGGGAAATATTGTTGATGAAGTTGCTTATTCATCTACTGGCAATTGGCCCTCGCTGCCAAATGGAAACGGACCGACATTGTCGCTGATAAATCCTCAGTTTGATAATTCGCTGCCCGAAAACTGGCGTGCTTCCGGAATGTTTGGAACTCCCGGAATTTTAAATGATGTTTACACAAAAATTGAAGAAGAGAATAATTTAATTCCGCAGGAATTTATTTTATATCAGAATTATCCAAATCCATTTAATCCTGTAACGACAATAGAATATGATCTTCCTGCCATGAGTGATGTTTCACTAATCGTTTATGACATACTTGGAAGAAAAATAAAAGAACTGGTGAACACTATTCAGGTAGCTGGAAAATATGCGCTTAGTTTTGATGCGTCAAACCTTGCGGGCGGTGTTTACTTTTACAAACTGCAGACTGCTGATTTTATAAGTTCGAAGAAGATGCTGCTTTTAAAATAATAACATTAAACCTATTTGAACTCATAAACCAATTCCTCTCTTTTAAAACAGAAGGGGAGCAGGTGATTAATTTGCCTTAAGCATTATTCTTTCTCTTTGTAATGCACAGATAAGGATAGCGCTGCTTCATTAATGAAAATTGTTTTGCTTATCAAAAAAATATTTGCTCAATTGACCATTTTTCTCTTGTAATTTATCTTAAATGCTATTATGTTTGTTATGAGCATATGCTCATAATTAAACAAAGTATAAAATGGCAAGACCAGAAAAGAAAAGACATATAAGATGTAAGCCTGCCTGTTACTATTTCAAACCAACCGGAATTCCAATGTACGAACTTGAAGAGATAGAGCTTGCAAAAGATGAGTTGGAGGCTCTCCGGCTTGCAGATTTTAATGAGCTCTTTCAGGAAGATGCTGCTTTAAAAATGAATATATCACGAGCCACTTTCGGCAGAATAATTATGAGAGCACATCACAAAATTGCTGATGCAATCATAAATGGTAAAGCCATTAAAATTCAGGAAACCCTTCCTGAGCCACTAAGGGAAAAATTAAAAGCACCTCGAAAAAAATGCAGAAGAAAAAATGGATATAAAGACAGTTAACAATTTTTTAACAAACACTTAATTATAAATTTGGAGCAAATATGAAAATAGCAGTAGCAACAAACGATGAAACCAGAATTGCCGGGCATGTTGGCAGATGCAAAGGATTTCTTGTCTTTGAAACAGAAAACAATAAAATCGTTAACAAAGAAATCAGGACAAATACTTTTACTCATCATAGGCAGCACGAACACAATCACCACGAACAACATCACGCTCAGAAACATGAGCATAGCCATCATTCCCTGATAGAGGGGTTAAATGATTGTGAGGTTTTAATATTTAATCATGGGGGTTGGAGATTAATAGAAGACCTTAAGGCAAATAATATTAAACCTATTCTAACTGACGAAGTTTTAGCAGAGGATGCTGTCCGGAAATATATTGATGGTGCGTTGGTTATCAATGAAGATAATATTTGCCAGGGACATCATCATTAATTAACAAAAAGTGAAGGATGACATCATCAAACATGTTGTCATCCTTTTTAATCACACCGGGATTTTAATATCTTCTTCGGTTTCCCTGTCCGCCGCCGGATCTTCCGCCGCCAGAAAAACGTTTTCTGCTGTCTGTTTTTGGGCGTGCTTCATTAACAACAAGTTTTTTACCCTTAAACTCTCTTGTGTTAATTCCATCGATTGCTTTCTGTGCCTCGGCAAGCCCTGGCATTTCAACAAATCCAAATCCTTTAGTTTGCTGTGTAAACATATCACGAATGATTTTTACTTCTTTAACCTGTCCGAACTCTGAAAAAAGATTTGTTAAATCTTCTTCTGTAACATCGTTAGTTAAATTACCAACGAAAATATTCATAGTAACTCCTGAATAAAATAATAAATATAATTAATAACTGGAGAGCATTATTGTGCTTCTCCGATCCTGTGGATAAAAAAAAGAATGAATATTGTGGTATGAATTCAAATTTTTTTAGCAGGCACCTGTAAGATAAATTAAAATACCGCCCTTAACAACTGAAATAATTATGGAAAGTGACTATTAACAAATCTATCCCCGGAACAAAGCCGGTCTGTTTAATGTTGTTAATCTGAATCTGTGAACAGCGATTCTTACTAAATTCGTCAGACTTTGAAATGTTCAGCCAGACATCCGGATAAAATCAAGGTGCTTTTAATTAATAATTAAGTATTGGACTTAACCATCTTTCTATTTCAACCATACTCATGCCTTTTCGCTTATGATAATCGAGCACCTGATCTTTTTCTATCTTGCCGACATTAAAATATTTTGACTGCGGGTGTGAAAAATATAATCCGCATACACTAGCGGCAGGGTACATAGCCATACTTTCTGTCAGTTTGATTCCCGAGTTGTTTTCTGCATCAAGCAATGAAAATAAAATCGGTTTTTCAGTATGATCCGGTTGTGCTGGATATCCTGGTGCGGGACGAATGCCAACATAATTTTCTTTTATCAGCTCTTCATTAGAATAATTCTCATTTTCTGAATATCCCCAATATTCTTTTCTTACCAGTTCGTGCAGGTGTTCTGCAAATGCTTCGGCTAATCTGTCTGCAATTGCTTTAATCATTATCTTATTATAGTCGTCAAAATCCTTTTCAAATTTATCTATTAGTTTTTCAATTCCAATTCCTGCTGTAACAGCAAACATTCCGATGTAATCTTTTACTTTTGATTCCTTTGGCGCAATAAAATCTGCAAGTGCAATGTTAGGCTCGCCGGTTGATTTCTGATTCTGTTGTCTTATAGAATGCAGTGTTCTTTTAACTCCGTTTCTTTCTTCGTCAGTATATATTTCTATATCATCAACTCCAACGGAGTTTGCAGGAAATAAACCAATAACTCCATTTGCGGTCAGTAATTTTTCTCTAATTACTTTGTCCAAGAGTCTGTTCGCGTCGTCAAAAAGTTTTTTTGCTTCTGCCCCGGTTTTTGTATCATCAAAGATTGATGGATATTTTCCTTTTAATTCCCATACCATAAAAAAGGGAGTCCAGTCAATATATTTTCTCAAAACACTCAAATCAAAATTATTTAAAACTGTTATTCCTGTTTTAGCTGGTTTTTTAACAGAAGTGTTTTCCCAATTAATTTTTAACTTGTTCTCACGTGCAAGATCAAGGCTAATAAGGTTCTTTCCCGATTTCCTTTTTAAATATTCTTCTCTAAGATTTAAATATTCTTTTTTAGTATCCTCAACAAATCTCCCGCGCTCTTCTTCGTTTTCATTTAGAAGACCTGAAACAACCGGAACGCTCCTTGATGCATCAAGAACGTGAACAACCGGTCCGCTGTAATTGGGATCAATCTTTACTGCGGTATGAATTCTTGATGAAGTTGCCCCGCCAATTAATAACGGAATATTTAATCCTCTTCTTTCCATTTCTTTAGCAACATGTATCATCTCGTCTAGCGATGGAGTTATCAATCCGCTTAAACCGATTATATCAACTTTTTTATCAATCGCTGTCTGAATAATTTTTTCTGAATGAACCATAACTCCAAGATCAATTATGTTATAGTTATTACAACTCAGAACAACACCAACGATATTTTTTCCAATGTCGTGAACATCGCCTTTAACCGTTGCAAGGAGAATGGATGCGCCTCTTAATTCCTTTTCCCCCTTCTCCTTTGGTGAAGAATCAGAGATGACTTTTTCCTTTTCTTGAATAGAGACCAAAGATTGCGCATTTGCCATATACGGCTCAAGAATGCTGACAGCTTTCTTCATAACCCTGGCGCTTTTCACCACCTGCGGAAGAAACATCTTGCCAGCCCCAAATAAATCTCCTACCACGTTCATTCCCCCCATCAATGGTCCTTCAATAACTTCAAGCGGCTGTGAATATTTAAGTCTTGCTTCTTCAACATCGGTATCAATAAAATCAACAATGCCTTTAACTAATGCATACTTTAACCTTTCATCAACTTCTAAAGAACGCCATTCATCTTTCTTTTCTTCTGTTTTGTCCTTCTTCTTAATTGTTTCAGCAAATTCTACTAATCTTTCTGTTGCATCCTGCCTGCGGTTAAAAATAACATCTTCAACTTTCTCTAAAAGCTCTTTTTGAATTTCTTCATAAACTTCAAGCTGTCCGGCATTAACAATTCCCATATCCATACCCGCTTTAATTGCGTGAAAAAGAAAAGAAGAGTGCATAGCTTCCCGAACCACATCATTGCCTCTAAAAGAAAAGGAAAGATTGCTTACTCCGCCGCTTACTTTTGCATCTGGCAAATTCTGTTTTATCCATCTTGTTGCCTCAATAAAATCGACGGCATAATTATTATGTTCCTCAATACCTGTTGCAATTGCAAGAATGTTTGGATCAAATATAACATCCTGAGGAGGGAATCCAACTTCCTTAGTTAAGATATCATAAGCACGTTTACAAACTTCAATTCTTCTTTCAAAAGTATCTGCCTGACCCTTTTCGTCAAATGCCATAACAATAACAGCTGCTCCGTAATTTAATACTTTGATTGCCTGTTCTTTAAATACCTCTTCGCCTTCTTTAAGAGAAATCGAGTTTACAATTCCTTTTCCCTGCAAACATTTTAGTCCTGCTTCTATCACGCTCCATTTTGATGAATCAATCATAATTGGAAGTTTTGCTATATCGGGTTCTGAACCAATAAGATTTAAATATTTCGTCATTGCCTGTTCTGAGTCAAGCATCCCCTCATCCATATTAATATCAAGAACCTGAGCACCGCCTTCAACCTGGCTACGAGCGACAGAAAGCGCTTCATCAAATTTGTTTTCTTTAATTAATCGCTCAAACTTTTTTGAGCCGGTTATGTTAGTTCTTTCACCAATATTCATAAAATTAGAATCCAGACGAAGAACAACGGGTTCTAAGCCGCTTAATTTTAAATATGATTCCCGGGGTTTCAATTTCCTCGGTTTATAGTTTTTAGCCATCTCAGAAATTTTTCTGATATGGTCAGGGGTTGTTCCACAGCAGCCTCCTACAATGTTCACAAAACTGCTTTTTAAAAAATCTTCCAGAACGTCTGCCATTATTTGCGGAGTTTCATCATAGCCACCCATTTCGTTTGGCAGTCCGGCATTCGGATAAACTGATAAAAATTTATCAGAAACATTTGCAAGATCTTCTACAAAGGGTCGCATTTGTTTTGCACCCAGCGCACAGTTTAAACCAACGCTTATAAGGTGTTTTGAGTGCGAAACTGAAATAAAAAAGGCTTCAACAGTTTGTCCTGATAATGTTCTGCCGCTATTATCTACAATTGTTCCTGAAATCATTATCGGGATGTCTAACGATTTTTCATCTAATAACTTTTCCACAGCAAAGATTGCTGCTTTTGCGTTTAAAGTATCAAAAATTGTTTCAATCAGAATTATATCTACACCACCATCAATCAATCCTTTTGCTGCATTATAATATGCCTCTGTTATTTCATCAAAAGTTACAGCGCGATATCCCGGATCGTTTACATTTGGAGACAGGGAAAGTGTTTTATTTGTTGGTCCTAATGCACCAGCAACAAATCTTGGTTTTAGTTTATCTTTTATATTAAACTCATCGGCAACTTCTTTTGCAATTTTTGCTGATTCATAATTTAATTCATACGCAAGATCCTGCATTTGATAATCTGCCTGAGAGATCGAATTTGCATTAAATGTATTTGTTTCAACAATATCAGCACCAGCTTCAAAATAAGCGCGATGGATTTCCTTTATAATTCCGGGCTTTGTAATTGACAACAGATCATTGTTGCCTTTTAGATCGTGCTGAAAATCTTTAAATCTTTCTCCTCGAAAATCTTTCTCTGTCAGGTTGTAGTTTTGAATCATTGTTCCCATTGCACCATCAAGAACAAGTATTTTTTCTTCTAATATTTTTTTTAATGATTCGAATGTTAGTTTCATAAATTTTCCAAAAATAAATACAATGTTTTTATATTCTTCACATATTTGTTTTCAGGCATTTATTTCAAAATCGTTTGACATAATTTTTCATCAAAACGAGATGTTGTAATAAATTCAGGCTGAGCCGATACACTGGTAATTTTGAGTTAGTTTTTCATATATCATAAAAAGTATTTAAAAATAAAAAACCTCTTACAATGAAATGAAGAGGTTAAATAAGTCTTCATCTCATCTTTCCCCCTATAAACCGGGGGCAGGATTTAGCACCTGACATCCCAAAAACCGGAATCGGTTGCTACGGCTTCTGCGGGCCTGTTCCCTTAGCCGTTCTTAATAAGATATTTTATTTATAAGAACAATTAAATCTGAGGCAAATATATAAATTATCTTCGCATTGTCAATAAGACATAAATCAAATTTTTAATTCTGTTTTTCTTTTTTTAAAACACCTCCAATATGGTTAAATTGCCTTATCAAAATTTCAAAAGGATTTTTATGATAGTTGTTACTGGCGGAGCGGGATTTATCGGCAGTGCTATTGTTTGGAGATTAAACCAGCTTGGTAAAGAAAATATAATAGTTGTTGATGAGCTTGGTAAAAATGAAAAGTGGAAAAATCTTGTAGGGCTTAAGTATCGGGACTTTGTAAACAAACTTGAGTTTATAGAGCAAATTCTTGATGATGTTATTCCTTATAATATTGAGGCAATAATTCATATGGGTGCTAATTCTTCAACTACTGAAAAAGACGCCGATCATCTGCTGGATAATAACTTTAATTATACAAAAGAACTTTCAAAATATTGTGTTGAAAAAAATATCAGATTTATCTATGCATCTTCTGCAGCAACTTACGGTGATGGCTCTTTAGGTTTTGATGATGATGAAAACAAACTTCAACAGCTTCGTCCGTTAAATATGTATGGTTATTCAAAACATCTCTTTGATCTTTGGGCAAAAACAAATCACATATCGGATAGGATTGCCGGACTAAAATACTTTAACGTTTACGGTCCCAACGAATATCACAAAGGCGATATGCGCTCAGTTGTTCATAAGGCTTTTGAACAAATCAGAGATACCGGAAAGGTCTGTTTATTCAAATCCCTGAATCCAAAATATAACCATGGCGAACAGATGCGTGACTTTATTTATATAAAAGATGCCGTTGATATGACATTATATTTTTTAGACAATCCAAATATAAACGGAGTATTTAATATCGGTGCAGGAAAAGCCAGAACCTGGAATGATCTTGTAACTGCATTGTTTAATGCGGTTAATAAACCGGTCAATATTGAATATATTGATCTGCCAGTGCATCTGAAAGAAAAATATCAATACTTTACTGAAGCTAATCTGATCAAAATAAAGGATGCCGGTTATAATCAAACAATAACATCTTTAGAAGACGGCATTAATGATTATGTAAAAAATTATTTACTTAAGGATATCTACTTAGGCTACTAACACAGAACAAGGGAGATGCATTTTTATTTTCATCCCGCTCAAAATATTAGTTTTCAGAATCCCGATTCATCATCTTCAAAATCTTCGTCTTCATCTTCATCAAAATCAAAATCCTGTTCATAAATATCGTCTTCATCATCAGGTTCTTCGTCTAACAAATCATCCTCTTCATCATCGCTGTTATAATAGTCATCGTCATCTTCAAAATCATCATCCTTGTCTTCGTCGTCAAAATCATCTTCCGGATCTTTTTGTTTTTTCTTTGCGGCTTCAAAAGAGTCAAAGCTAAAGATATTTTCATCATATATTGCAAACTGATTTTTGTTGTCGTCTGTTGTCTGCAAGTTTATTTCATTCAGTTCCATTGCGTTATATTTCTCCGATTAATCTTATTTATTTCACTTGTTAATTTATACTTGATATATAAATCTCCAAACAGAAAATATCATCCGTTAAAAATTTATTTTCTTGACATTTATTATAAAGAACATATATTGTTTTATTATATTTTTCAACAACTAAAAAAATCATAAAAATTATGAAGCTTGCAACCCTTTGCTATGTTACAGATAAAAAGACTAATTCAACTTTAATGATCTACCGGAATAAAAAAAAGAATGATTACCACGAGGGTAAATGGAACGGACTTGGGGGTAAGTTTGAGAAAGGTGAATCTCCGGAAGAATGCGCAATAAGAGAAATTGAAGAAGAAAGCGGGCTAAAAGTAAAATCTATCAAGATGAAGGGGTTCATTACTTTTCCATTATTTGATAACAAAGATGATTGGTATGTTTTTGTTTTTACTTCGGATGAATTTGACGGAGAGCTGATAGATTCACCAGAAGGAAAGCTTGAGTGGATACTTAATGAAAAACTTACAGAGATTAATCTTTGGGACGGAGATGAAATTTTTATCCCCTGGCTGTTTGAAGATAAATTTTTTAGTGCAAGGTTTATTTATGAAAATGGGAAATATATAAGCCATTCTGTTTGTTTTTACTAGCAGATTGATTTTAATATTGCTTGATGATTATTATCTGTTGCGGGTTTTAAATAATCGTCAAAAGTGTTTGTTATCTCTCCTTAAAGATTATAAGTTTCATCTGTGATTTGATTACACTTTTATTAGAACAATCTATACAGTAATATATTACAGGGCGAGAAACAATGCCTTTCTATCTATCAGTTATCCCATTTTCTTTGGTGCAATATATTCAATCAGAAACATTTCTATCCTCATCCTCACAACAGAAAAAATTAGAAATCAATTTATTAATATTCAACAAAGGAATAATAAAATGAAAAATTTAATTTTTGTTATGGTTTTCTCTTTTTTATTCTGCACAATTCAAAACACCGAAGCACAAATTTTTGACAAGATAAAAAAGGAAACTGAGAAGATTATTAAAAAGGAAGCTCAAAAACAGTCCGAGGCAAAGAAAGAAGACGAACAGTCTAAAGATGTAAAAACAGATGAAAACACAAAAAATCCAGAGGTTACAAATAAATCTGACAATACAGACGCTACCCAATCTCCGCAAGAAGATGTAAAATTCACCAGCTCAACTCAGTATGATTTTGTTCCGGGTGATAAAGTAATTTTATTTGATGATTTTAGCCAGGATGCTGTTGGAGATTTTCCTGCTTTATGGACAACAAATTCAGCGGGCGAAATAAATACCGTAAACATTGCTCCAGGAAACTGGTTTAACTTAAACAGCACCGATGGAAACTATTTTTATTTAAATGATATTGACTTTCCAAAAAACTTTATAATTGAATTTGACATAATACCAAAAACAAATGGTGGACGAATTGCTGCCGGACTTCTCTTATATGGTGAAACCAAAAGAAAAGAAATGGATAACAACCCACATCCTGGAAACGGTGGCATAATGATTTCTATCGAAAAAGAATATTGGAATACGTGGGGATATAAATCGGGTGAAAGTGAAAAAATTACTGGCAGATCAGATGTTAAGCCAGTTATTGCAGAAAAAGTTAATCATGTAATTATCTGGGTTCAAGGAAGAAGATTAAGAATTTATCATCAGGAAACTAAAGTGCTGGATATGCCAACAAATCTTTATGCAGATGTTAAACTTAGCAGACTGTGTTTCCGTTTAAGTAGAGGAGCTTCCTGCGGCTCTTATTTATCTAACTTAAGAATTACAGACGCTGCTCCAGATATGAGAAGCAAGCTTATCACCGAAGGTAAACTTGTTAGTTACGGAATTTATTTTGATGTAAATAAAGATGTTGTAAAATCAGAATCTTTCGGAACGATAAAAGAAATAGCAAAAGTTCTTACTGATAATCCAGATGTAAAAATTAAAATAGTTGGGCATACAGATTCTGATGGTGATGATAAATCAAATTTAGATTTATCCAAACGCAGAGCAGATGCAGTTAAAAATGTTTTGGTTAAAGAATTTGGAATGGATGGCGCACGAATTGAAACTGACGGCAAGGGTGAGGGTGAGCCTGTTGCAAAGAATGATTCTGTTGTTAACAAAGCTCTCAACAGAAGAGTTGAGTTTTTAAAACTGTAAGCATTATTTATTTAAACTGCAAGTTAATCTATGAAACCATCAATAATATTATTTTTATTATTAGTTCAATAGAAAACTTTGGACTCTGGAGAAGAGCAGGCAATAACTTATGAATTTAATTTAACAAGAGAACAAATACACTATAAATCAAATACCAAAACATTTAAAAAGATAAAAGGAGCCGTATGAAAAAATTATTATTCGCATTATTCTTAATTCCATCAACAACATTTACTTCTTTTTCGCAGAATGATGCTGATGGATGTAAAGATCACGCTTTGCTTACTCGATTAAATAATTTTTATTTGGCAAGCTGTGAAGAAAATTTTAATGAGCTTGAACTGCGGCTCGATAACAATAAAACCGAAATTAAAGAAGGAAATTTATTCAGCCTTGATTATGTTTTTAATTCTGATGCTGGTGAAAAACCCAAAAGCCCGTTACAAATAATTAAAAATTTTGAAAATGCCATTGTTAAAAATGGCGGAAAAATGCTTTATAAAAACACAAATGCGCTCGATGCCGATCTTGAAGCCACATATTATCTTTCAACTAAAGAAAAAGAATACTGGGTAAGGCTATTTAATTTTGGCGGAACCCCAAATGAAGTTGAAAGGTTTACACTTTATGTTTTAGAAATGGAATCAATGAAACAAGAAATTGAAGCCTCTGAAATGTTTGAAGCAATTAACAAAAATGGATTCATTGCTCTTTATATAAATTTTGAAACTGGAAAATCAACCATTAAGCAAGAGTCACAAAATATTATTGATGAACTTTTCAGTATGTTAAATGAAAATGCCACACTCAAAATAGTTGTTGAAGGTCATACTGACAATGTGGGTAATTCATCTTCAAACAAAACCCTTTCCGAACAACGTGCTTTAAGCGTAAAAGATGCTTTGGTAAATAAAGGCATTTCGGCTGAGAGAATAGAAGCTGTCGGTTATGGACAAGATAAACCGATTGCTGACAATACAACAGAAGAAGGCAGAACTAAAAACAGGCGGGTAGAAATTAAAAAACAATAGCACGGGTAATAACAGTCAAATTGCCTGTGGGTGAGTCGAATGGTTTGATTTATCTTTTCCGCAAGAATAAACTCACGTTCTTCAGTTGAATTTTAAAAAAAGTCAGCCGCTCTTATAAATTATAAATTGCTGCTGCATCTTTTGCTTAGATTATTCAACTATGGGTGTACACCATTAAAATTACTTTTTACTACAGGTAGAACTTTAGTTCCATATAGCTCAATAGTTTTCATAATTTGTTTATGGGTTGGACCGCCAACGTCTATATGTGCTATATATCTTGTTAATCCGAACATATTAATTGTATTGATAATCTTCTCGGTAACATCATCAGTGCTTCCCATATACAAGGCGCCATTGGAGCTCATCCCCGCCTTAAATTTTTCCGGAGTATAAGCTTCCGACCAGCCTCTTTCCTTTCCAATTTTGTTCATTGAATAAGCATATTGTGCATAGTAATCTTTAAGTATCTCTTCCTTTGAATCGGAAATAAAAGTGTGAGAGTGAACAGCAATCTGCATCTTCTTCGGATCGTGCCCGCTTTGAATATATTGCTCTTTGTAAAATTCAATTAGGGGTTTAAATTGAACAGGCATTCCGCCGATGATAGCAAAAATTATTGGCAATCCTAACGTTGCGGCTCTAACAACCGAAGATGTTGTTCCGCCAACAGCAATCCAAACAGGTATTTTATTTTGCGGAAGGGGGTAAACAGTTTGATCAATAATGGGAGCTCGGAATTTTCCTTTCCAGGTTATTGTTTTATTTTTTCTTAACTCAAGCAGCAGCTCCAGCTTTTCTTCAAACAAAGCGCTATAATCATTCAGATCATATCCAAACAAAGGGAAAGACTCAACAAAGCTGCCGCGGCCTGCCATTATTTCTGCTCTGCCTTCAGACATCAAATCTAACATAGAAAAATCCTGGTAAAGTTTTACAGGGTCTGTTGAGCTTATTACATTTACACCGCTGGATAGCTTGATATTTTTAGTTACAGAAGAAACTGCTGCCAACATAATTTCTGGCGCAGAAACAGAGTAATCTTCACGATGATGTTCACCCATTGCAAAGACATCAATTCCCAATTCATCAGCCAACTTAACTTCTTCGATGATCTCTTTATATCTTTGCGCTGTGCTTTGATATTGCTTTGTGTGTTGATTAAAATTAAGATCACCAAACATTCCTATTCCTAATTCCATAATTTTAACCTCTACTGATAATTAAAAGAAATAAAGTATGAATTGAAGATATAAATAAATTTGAAAAACATTTGTTCGAAACAGCATAAGAGTAATTCGTGAATTCGCAGCAAACATTTTTAAACGCTGCCGCAAATACACAAATAAAGTCAAACTATTTTATAACAGTCTCTCGTACATAATTTCCATTTACTGTTTCAAGAATAGTAAGATGTGCAAGTCTTACAATTTTTTCAAACAATACTGGATTTAGCGTGCTGAATTCGTCTGTGGGAAGATGAAGATGATCATAACTATTTGTTGTTACAAAATACAGGCTGGGAATATCTTTTTCGTGAAATGGGGTTGCATCAGCCCCGCCGCCGCTCCAGGTTTTGTTTACCATTGAATTAAAACTTGTTTCATCATTCTGTTTTGCAATCTGCCAAAGATTCGGTGAACTTTTACCGTTACCTACCTGAATGCTGTCGCCATAGCCAACACAATCCAAATTTATCATCGCTGTTATCCTGTTATAACCATATTTCCAATTATCAACAAAATATTTCGATCCGATCAAGCCTTGCTCTTCACCGGCAAACAATACAAACATAATTGAGCGCTTCGGTTCAACTCCGCCTTTAATAAACGCTTCAGCAATTTCTAAAACTGCCGCTGAGCCTGATGCGTTGTCGTTGGCACCAGGGAATAACAAACCTGCCTGTGAACCAACATGATCTAAATGAGCACCAACAACTACAAATTCATTTTTCAATTCAGGGTCTTTGCCTTCCAGCAATGCGATAACATTCATAGTGCGGGCAAATTTTTGGTATTTTGCTTTTACTTCAACAATTGCCCTTGTTGCCAGATTCATAGAGATTGGTTTTTTCTTTTCATCGATTTTTGTTTGACAGTCACTAATTGTAAATCCAGTTAAGTTCAGAAGTTTGTTTGCCGCCTCAAAAGATATTTGAAGCTGAGGAAAATCTTCCGGCTGCACACCATCGCCGTGCAAAACACTAGATATCAGAGGCTGTGGTTTGTTATCATTAGGAAGTGATACGAACAGAATACCTTTCGCTCCTTTTTTTCTTGCAACAAGAGATTTTTCACGAGGATAATTTGTCCCCCAGTCTTTATCATCATTTTTCCATGTTGGATTTTGTTTAAACACCATCACTATCTTATTTTTAACATTAATGCCGGCATAATCATCATATAAAAGATCCGGTCTGGAAATTCCGTATCCACAAAACACTACCGGCAGATTAAAACTATTTGATCCTGTAAATCCTCTAAGCACAAAATCTTTTCCAATTTTATAATTAGTTGTATCACCATCCACAATTGATTTGAATACTGCCGGAGATTCGATCTTATTATATTCAATATCAAAATATTGGAAATACATTTCATTGCCGGCAGGGGTTAATCCAAGTTCAAAAAATTTATCTGCGGCAAACTGAGCTGCTTTATTATATCCCTCACTTCCGGGTAATCTACCATCAAAATCGGGTGATGAAAGAATTCTAACATTTTTTATCAGATCTTCTTTGTTGATTTCTGAAAGTCCTGTTGATCCTTGTGAATAAATAATGGTGGCTGCTATAAAAAGAAACGCCGTTGTAAATAATTTTTTCATATATAAAAACAAAAGATTTTAAAGTATTATTCTTAATTATACAAAAAGCATACAATTTATATAATAAAAAAACGCCCCTGTGTGAGGCGTTTTTTTTGATAAAAATACAATTCACATTTATTAGCTTAGCAAAGGCTGGTCATTTTTTCCGTTTCCGTTGCCATTTATTTCTTCATCCTCATCAGGAACAACGCGTGCAATATCAGCAATTGAATCGTGTTCATTTAATCTGATAACTCTTACGCCCTGAGTATTTCTTCCCATAACGCGCAAATCTTTTACGCTTTGCCTGATTACCATTCCTTGCGTAGATATAATTACAAGTTCATCGCGGTCAACAACTTCCATCATTGCTATCATCTTGCCTACTTTGTCTGTTGTCTTAACAGTTATTACGCCTTTGCCGCCGCGTTTAGTAATTCTATAATCATTTATATCAGATCGTTTGCCGTAACCTTTTTCAGTAACAACAAGCACTGTTGTCTGGTCATTTCTGATTACCAACAGCCCGACAACCTGATCGCCTTTGCCTAATCTTACGCCTCGGACTCCGGTGGCTGTTCTTCCCATATCTCGTACATCTTTTTCATTAAAGCGAATTGCAAAGCCGTTTCTGGTTCCAATAACAATATCGTTCTTTCCGTCAGTCATTTTAACCTCAATCAGTTTATCTCCGGGTACAAGGTTAATAGCATTAATTCCTCCTTTACGAACATTGCCATACGCAGAAAGAACTGTTTTCTTAATCGTTCCTTTTTCTGTTGCCATAATCAGAAATTGGTCTTCACGGAATTCCTTAACAGCAACAAACGCTGTAATATTATCATCTTTATCTTTATCAAGAAGATTTACAATCGATCTGCCCTTTGCTGTTCTGCCGCCCTCAGGAACTTCATGAACTTTTAACCAGTAACAACGGCCTTTGTCTGTAAAGAATAAAATATATTGATGCGTAGAAGCAACAAACATATGTTCAATAAAATCATCTTCTTTTGTTCCAGCGCCGGTAACGCCTTTACCGCCGCGTCCCTGTCTTCTGTATCCGCTGACTGGAAATCGTTTAATAAATCCGCCATGAGATATTGTTACAACAACATCTTCTTCGGCAATGATGTCTTCTAAAGAAAACTCTTTATAATCTTTAATAATTTCTGTTCTTCGCTCATCGCCGTATTTTTCTTTTAAAATAAGAAGCTCGTCCTTAATAATCTTTTTCCTGGTTCTTTCGTTTTCCAGAATTCCTCTTAACTTCTCAATCAGCTTTATCGTTTCTTTATATTCGTCTTCAATCTTTTTACGTTCTAATCCGGTTAACCGCTGCAGCCTCATATCCAAAATTGCTTTTGCCTGTATCTCGCTCAGCTTAAATTTTCTTATTAAGTTGCTTTTAGCGGTTTCAACATCTTTAGATTTCTTTATCGTCTCTATTACTTCATCAATATTATCAAGTGCAATTATGTAGCCTTCTAAGATGTGAGCCCGTTTTTCTGCCGCCTCTAATTCAAATTTTGTTCTTCGGATAAGCACATCCATTCTATGATCAAGAAAGTGCTTAATAATTTCCTGAAGTGTTAATACTTTAGGAGCCCCATTAACAAGTGCCAGCATAATAACACCAAAAGTAACCTGCATTTGTGTATGCTTGAATAATTGATTTAAAATAACTGCTGGCTGGGCATCCCGCTTAAGTTCAACAACAATTCTTAATCCGTCTCTGTCTGATTCGTCTCTAATATTGGAAATATCATTTATTTTTCCCTCTCTGACAAGATCAGCAATTTTTTCAATCAGCGCTGCTTTGTTTACCTGATAAGGAATCTCAGTAATAACTATATTTTCTCTATCATTTTTAAGAGTTTCAACATTAGCTTTTGCACGGATTACAACCCTACCTCTGCCTGTCAAATAAGCATCTTTAACTCCTTCGTATCCATATATTATTCCGCCTGTTGGAAAATCCGGAGCCTTAATAATTTTCATTAAATCCGCTGAAGTTGCCTTTGGGTTTTCGATCAGTGCCACACAGCCATCTATCACTTCACTAATATTATGAGAAGGAATATTTGTAGCCATTCCAACAGCAATACCGCTAGCGCCATTTATTAGAAGGTTTGGAAGATATGATGGCATAACGGTTGGTTCTTGTAACGACTCATCAAAGTTGGAAACAAAATCAACAGTGTTCTTATCAAGATCACGGAGCATCTCGTCAGCAATTCTTGCAAGCCTTGCTTCTGTATAACGCATCGCTGCAGGAGAGTCGCCGTCAACTGAGCCAAAGTTTCCTTGTCCATCTACCAATGTATATCGCAAAGACCACTCTTGCGCCATTCTTACCATAGTATCATAAACTGCACTGTCTCCATGCGGGTGATATTTACCGAGCACTTCACCAACAATTCTTGCAGATTTTTTATATGGTCTGTTATAGGGCAATCCAAGTTCATGCATTCCAAACAAAACTCTTCGGTGAACTGGTTTTAATCCATCTCTTACATCGGGTAATGCACGAGCAATAATAACACTCATTGCATAATCTATATAAGATGATTTCATTTCATCTTCTAATGTTCTTGGTAAGATTTTTTCAAATATTGTAGTCATATATTTTAAATTATTCTTTTATATTCTTTTAAATCATATATCTAGTTTAGCATACTTTGCATGCTTTTCTATAAACTCTCTTCTTGGTTCTACTGCATCTCCCATAAGAGTTTCAAAAATTTTATCTGCTGCTGCTGCGCTATCAACACTAACCTGCAAAACTGTTCTGGTTTCCGGGTTCATTGTTGTTGACCAGAGCTGCTCGGGATTCATTTCTCCCAATCCTTTGTATCTGGAAATCACAATTCCTTTTGGCTGTCCTTCTTCGTCAACCTCGCTATCAGCTCCATTCCCGGATTTTGCTTTTAAATCTTTTTTGTACTGCTTTAATATTTTGTCTCTTTCCTCATCATCAAAAGCATATTGTTCTTCTTTGCCTTTCTTAATTTTATAAAGCGGCGGCTGGGCGATATAAATTTTTCCGGTATTTATAAGATCCTTCATGTGTCTGTAAAAGAAAGTTAATAACAAGGTTCTGATGTGGCTTCCATCTACATCAGCATCTGTCATTAAAATAATCTTACCGTAACGGGATTTTTCAGGATTAAAATCTTCTCCTATACCTGCACCAATTGCAGCTATCATAGCTTGAATTTCCTGATTTTCTAAAATTTTGTTAAGCTTTGCTTTTTCCACATTAAGAATTTTTCCTTTAATGGGTAAGATTGCCTGAAATCTTCTATCTCTTCCTTGCTTAGCAGAACCACCGGCAGAGTCTCCTTCAACAATATAAATTTCACAATGTTCTGGATCGTTAATTGAGCAATCGGCAAGTTTACCTGGCAGATGCATTGAGTCTAGTGCGTTTTTTCTTCTTACAAGATCGCGTGCTTTTCTTGCGGCTTCTCTTGCTTCTGCCGCACGCAGGCATTTTTCAATAATCTTTTTGCCTATTGATGGATTTTCCTCAAGGAACTCTGAAAGTTTTTCACCAACAATAGTTTCAACAATAGACTTTATTTCGCTATTGCCAAGCTTTGTTTTTGTTTGTCCTTCAAACTGCGGCTCCAAAACTTTTACAGAAATTACTGCTGTAAGTCCTTCTTTAAAATCATCTCCGCTTAAAGTTATTTTACTGTTTTCTTTAATAAGTCCGTTTTTGTTTGCATAATTATTAAATGTTCTGGTAAGGGCTGTTCTAAACCCAACCAGATGGGTTCCGCCCTCAACAGTATTTATGTTATTAACATAGGTATGAATGTTTTCAGAATACGAGTCGCTGTACTCAAACGCTATTTCAACGGGAGTGTTTTCTTTTTCTCCTTCAAAATAAATCGGCTTGTGCATTGGTGTTCTATGTTCATCCAGATATTTAACAAAGTCGATAAGTCCGCCTTTAAATCTATACGACTCTTCCTGTTCTTCTACTTCATCTTTCAGTATCATAGTAACTTCTTTATTCAGATAAGCAAGTTCGCGCATTCTTTCCGCAACAGTTTCAAAATTAAATTTAGTTGTCTTAAAGATTTCTGTATCCGGTTTGAATGTAATAATAGTTCCTGTTGAATCTCCTTTATAAGTTCCTGTTTGTTTTACTTTTTCAACAGGAATACCTCGTTGATATTTTTGGTAGTAAATTTTATTATCTCTTCTAACTTCTGCAGTCATCCATTCTGAAAGTGCATTAACAACCGAAACTCCAACACCATGCAAGCCTCCGGAAACCTTATATGAACCCTTATCAAATTTTCCACCAGCATGTAATACTGTCATAACAACTTCGAGTGCTGAGCGTTTTTCAACCGGGTGTATATCAACAGGAATTCCCCTGCCTCTATCTTCAACTGAAACTATTCCATCTTTCTTTAAGGTTACTATTACTCTGTCGTTAAATCCTGCTAACGCCTCATCAATACTATTATCAACAACTTCATTAATAAGGTGGTGTAACCCTCTTGAACTTACATCTCCAATATACATTGCAGGACGCTTGCGAACAGCTTCTAAACCTTTTAATACATTTATACTCTTTGCATTGTAATCGTTTGTATTGTTTTGTGCTTTTGCCATAAATGCTTTTTATCCTTTTGAATCCTTAAATAATTATCTTGCTGAAAATTTAATTTTATTGATTCTTTTTTCTTTGTAAAAATTATTAATCTTTTCTACTATCTGGTTTTCTTTAAACTTAAGCTCACTTCGCCACGCTGCATTTTCAACTTTAAGTGTAAGAATTGTATTATGCACCTTAATTGCTTTAGCTATTTTTTTAAACTCCGGAAAAATCTCACCAAAATCACTTACTACTTTATTTTCATCAACTATAGATTTAATATTTTTCAGTCCCGGATCAGTATTAAAAATATCCTTTAAGCTTTTAAACCCCTCAGGCATAAGTAATATTTCCACTTTCTATTTTGATAATCAAATCCTTATCCTCTTTTGATAGAAAAGAAAAATCAGCAAAATCTGTTACTGTAATAAAAGCCTGTCCAACCTGTTTAAGATATCTGCTTATTTTAGCAGCTCTGTTGGCATCTAATTCTCCAAAAACATCATCAAGAAGAAATATTGGTTTTTTGCCCGTTATATTTTTCAAATAAAAAAATTCTGCAAACCGAAGCGATGCTTGAAAGGTTTTATGCTGACCTTGTGAGCCGTATGTTTTAAGATTAATTCCATTAAGGCTAAAAATATAATCATCCCTGTGCGGTCCTGCCAGATTGGTTGTTCTTCTTATCTCTTCTTCTTTTCTTTCTGCTAATAATCTTCTGAAATTTTCTGTATCATTCCCGGGATCACAGATATAACATTCATATTTAATCTCCGGAATCTCGGTTTGCTCAACAATTTTTAAATATGATTCCTTTATATAACTGTTAAACTCGTCTATAAAATTTTTTCTATAATTAATTAATTCAATGCCATTTTCAATAAGTTTCTCTGTCCAGGCATCCAATTCAAGCAATGTTTGTTTATCATATTTTTCTTTTAATCTTGTCAGAACGGCTGATCGTTGCTTAATAACTTTGTTATAATCCAATAAAGTCTCTAAATAAACAGAACTTGCTTGTGAAATAATTGAATCAACAAATTTTCTTCTATCTGAGGGAGAACCCTGAGTTATTTGGTGATCCTCTGGTGAAAGAATAACTACCGGATATCTTCCTATTATTTGTGAATTTCTTGAGATCAATTTATCGTTTTGAAAATAGTGTTTGCGGTTTTCTGATAAAGAAAAATAGATTCTTATATTGTCCTCTGTTAAATCTTTAAATTTGCCATATATTTCAAATTCCTGTTCATTAAAATTAACTGCTTCAGAATCCTTTGAATTAAAACTTTTAGTAGTACATAAATAATAGGCAGCCTCTAATATTGTTGTTTTACCCTCTCCATTGCCGCCAACTATATAATTTAAATTTTCAGAGAAATTCAGGTGTGTGTTTTTATGTGTTCTAAAATTTCTTAAAAAAATTCTGCTCAGAATCATCTTAGTTATTTATTCGTACCGGCATTAACAACATCATCACATCTTCATTTTCCTTCTTTTTAACAGGCTCAATTATTCCTGCTTTTGTAGGCGAATGTAATTTAAACACAACTTGTTCACCTTCGAGATGAGAGAGAATATCATTAACATAATTAGTATTAAATCCTATTTCCATAGAATCACCTTTATATTCACACACAATACTTTCCTTAGCATCTGAACCATGATCAATATCTTCTGCAGATACATCAAGTGAATTATCATTAATACTGAATTTCACTTGTTTAGGATTTGAGCTTGAAAACAAAATCATCCTTCTTACTGTTGACAGGAGTTCTGAGCGATTTACAGTAAGAATATTTTCGTTCTCCAGCGGAATAACACTATTATAGGCTGGATATTTCTCTCCAATTAATCTCGTAATAAATTCTAATTCATTAATATGAAATGAAGCGTAAGTTTTGCTTAAATAAATTTTAACATCCTGCTCGCCCAACAATTTTAGTAAAACAGATATTGCTCTTTCTGGTACAATATATTGTTCTTGAGCTTCTGCTACTATTAATTGATTTATGAATTTAACAAGTCTGTGTCCATCTGTTGTAACAAATTTTAATCCCTCGGGTGAAAATTCCAAAAGTGTTCCTGTCATTGGCGGACGCATATCTTCTTTACTCATTGCAAAAGCCGTTTGGTCTAAAGCTCTTTTCAAATCAGAACCACTAATTTGTACTTCTTTTTCTTTAGAGACCGAAGGTATTTCGGGAAATTCCTCTGAGAGAGAATAACTAAGATTATAAACGCCTTTATCGGTGTTTATTTTCATTTTGCCATTTGGATCAATAGTAAAACTTATTAAAGTATCATCTAGATTTCTTACTATATCATACAACAATCTCGCTGAAATAACCATCTTTACATTTTTTTCTGCAGTAATATTTATAGAAGATCTTAATGCAATTTCTAAATCAGTGGCACTAATTGTTAATGATCCATCTTTAATTTCAAACAGAAAATTTTCCAGTATAGACATTGGCGAACGTGATGGAACAGCGGGGATAACTTTTGATAATAGTTTTTCTAGAATCTTACTGTTTATCTTAAAATCCATAAATAAATCTCCTATTAAAGCATATTAAAATACTAAAAAGAGAAAGAATTCTCAATAAAATTAAAATATAAAGTAAGCAGTAATTAAACTAATTTGTGTGCAGGTATAAAAAGAAAGAGCTGATACTTTTGATCAGCTCTGTTACTATTTTTCAATGAAGATTATGGATTTCCAGTTGCAAATGGATCGGTGCGGTTTACATCATCTGAAGAAGTCATCGAACCATAAAGTGTATATTTTTCTTCTACAAGAGTGCTAGTATAAACAATTAGTACTTCTGTGCCGGCATTTAACACTATTTCACCAGCCACTTCACCTTCTGCAGCAAACTCTGTTGCTCCAGCCGGAACAGAATATATTGTTTCATATTCAAAAGATCCTTTTTTGAAGTCATTGAGAATAAGAGTTTCTCCAGAGGGAACAGAATATATTTGACCGCGAATATTTAATTTAACTTCAGCTGCAGCAAGATTCCTTGCGATAATTTTATTCACCAAAAAAGGTTCACAACCTGTTAAACTTATTACAGATATAACTATTACTGATAAAAGTGTAACTATTTGTTTTTTCATAAAAGCCTCTAACATTTTATAGTTTGCTTATTTATAAATTTCTCTACTTTCAAATTAAACAATTGCAAATATACTAACACACTAATTATAATTATTTAGATTATTCTAATTTTAATAATAATTATAATAACATTGTTAATATGTGAAAACAATTATATTACTTTGTTTTCAGCTCAAATTATTAAAATCTTATCAACAGACGATAAAAAATAACTTGTTAATAACCGGGAATAATTATCCAATTCCTAAAAATCAGTATAAAATTAACAAATTATATACCACCAATTAACAGGTTACTAACAGTTTAAAAACTGTCAATTGTCCAAAAAAACAAAGGCTCTAAAAAGAGCCTTTAATTCTGAAGGTAAAAATTTCAGGAATTATTAATCTCAAGCTTATTTCTAATACTATCAATCAGATCACGCATTGATGCATCAGAATTGTGCATTTGTTCAACATTATTACATGCATGTATAACAGTTGAATGATCTCTTCCACCAAAATGAAGTCCAATAGTTTTTAGTGAGTTTTTGGTTAATTCCTTAGCAAAAAACATAGCAAGTTGCCTGGCAAGAACTATTTCTTTTTTGCGGGTCTTTTCTCTGATTTTGTTTTCCGGAATATTCAGTTGTGTGCAGATTATTCTGCTTATATCATCAATCGTAATATTAATTTTTCTATCGGTTGCAATTTCTCTAACAGTTCGTTTAGCCAAGTCAAGAGTAATTTCTTTAGAATTTAATGAAGCACTTGCAAGAAGTTTTATTAATGAACCCTCTAACTCTCGTATATTCGATGTAATATTGTTAGCGAGGTATTCTAATATTTCAGTAGAAATCATCATCCCATAATCTTCAGCTTTGTTTTTAAGAATTGCAATACGCATCTCTAACTCCGGCGGCTGAATATCTGCAGATAAACCCCATTGAAATCTTGAGATTAATCTTTCATCTAATCCTTTTAGTTCTTTTGGTGGTTTATCGCTGGAAAGAATAATTTGTTTTCTGGATTGATGAAGTGTATTAAATATATGAAAGAACAAATCCTGTGTTTTTTCTTTGCCGGTTAAGAATTGAATATCATCAATTATCAACACATCCATATTCCTATAAAATCCGGAAAATTCATTAACGCGGTTAGCTTGTATGGCTTCGACAAACTCAACTGTAAAAGAATCTGTTGATAGATAAATTACTTTTTTGCTGGGAAACTTTTCAATTATACTGTTTCCAATAGATTGTATCAGGTGTGTTTTTCCTAAACCAACACCTCCGTAAACAAAAAAAGGATTAAACGAAGTTCCACCAGGATTATCACTGATTGCACCCGCAGCAGCCCTGGCTAATTGATTACCTTCACCCTTTATAAAATTCTCAAACTTATAGCGGGGATTTAAATTTGTTTCATGAGATGGTTTTTTTGTTTCAACAGATTTAATGTTTACGGGATTGCGATTATTTGCCGAATTAAAAAGCTCTTCATTTTTAATTTCTTTTTCATCCGCAATTATGTATGAAAGTTTACCGCTGGGTCCTAAAACATCGTAAATAGTTTTTTTTACTATTGTGCTAAAATGTTCATCTATCCATTCCCAAAAAAAAGGATTTGGCAATTGTACTTTAAGCGTATTCTGAATTAGGCTAACAGGTCTGATTGGTAAAAACCAAGTATTGTAAGTCATTAAAGTAACGTTTTCTTTAATGATTGTTAAACACTTTTTCCAAACTGAATTAGCATCCAGATTTTCGGACTTTGAGGTTAATTCCAGATTAATAAATTTTGAGTTATCCACATTAGGAGTATTGGTTAAAAATTCAAATAAATGGTCAATTAAAAGACAATAAAATCAAAAAACTTGAACAATTAACAAGTTATCAACATCACCAAAAAGAAGCTAAAGAGCTTTTTTATAAGTAGTTGTGAAAAATATTTTAATGTTATTGAACAGTTACAAGTAAAATTTACATTAAAATTTCATCCCTTGGAATTGTGAAACATTTTCACACAAGCAGGTTATCAACAAGTTATTAACGTTCAAATTGTTTAGCTAATAATGGTAAAAGATAGACACAAATTTATCTTTCAGCAAGTTTATTAGATAAATATTTTTTTTAACTGATTAAAATAATTTTTAAATGGGTGTTTGATAAAGAATTAAAGCATTGATTATTTCATATCTTTACAAATTAATTAGTCACAGTAAGTATTATTTATGTTTTCAAATTGTTGTAAAACAAGGAATCTATCTATATTTTTGCAGACTTTATGTAGAATAGGAGTAAATAATGAAGCGTACATTTCAGCCAAGCAACAGAAAAAGAAAAAACAAGCATGGCTTTAGAGAAAGAATGAAAACTAAAAACGGCAGAAAAGTTTTAGCCAGCAGAAGAGCAAAGGGCAGAAAAAAACTAACAGTTAGTGATGAGAAATAATAACTTTGAAGAATTTTTCTTTAAACCGGAACGAAAGGGTTAAAAGGAAAAAGGATTTTGATAAGGTTTATAGTTCTGGTAAAATTATTTTAAGCTCTGATTTATCACTAAAGATCCATTATTATATTAATAAAAATGCAGAGAGTAACGGAGTTAAAATTGCTGCTTCTATCTCAAAAAAATCAGGAAAGGCAGTTTGGAGAAACCGGGTAAAAAGATTAATTAAAGAATCTTACAGGCTAAACAAGAGACTACTTGCTGAAAAAGCAACAGAAAAGAAGGTAGAAATTTTTTTGATCTTTTCACCATATAAGCTTACTGAGAAAAAAAATAAAAAATTGTATTTAACAGATGTTATAAGCGGTGTTATAGATTTGATTAACAAAGTTGCGGATAATATTTAACAGGATACTATTGAATTTTAGATTTTCAATATTAAAACCTCCATCTAACATATCCAATAAAAAGATAATACCAACATGAGCAAGTAAATGGATAAACAAACAACAATTGCGTTTATTTTAATTGGTGCAATACTGGTTTTGTGGCTTTATATAACAGCACCGGATCCCAATAAACAGACAAAACCCAAATCAAACACCACACAATTAAGCGATACTCTTAAAAACAGCAGTCCGGATACAATTACCACTATACCGCAAAAAGAAATTATTCAAAATGATGTTCTGATTAAACAGACAAAACAGGACAGCATCCCCGAAGTTATTACTGTAATTGAAACAGAGCTGGCAAGGTTTGAATTATCTAATAAAGGCGGAAACTTTAAAAAAATATTCTTAAAAAAATTTAATAACTGGTATTCTGCTAATAAAAAAGGAGTTCAGGAAAATTATCTGGACAATGTTCAGCTTTTAAATTATACAAAAGGGGGATCGTACGACCTTTCGTTTGTTTCAGTCGATGGTCACGGAATAAATACTAAAGAGTTTACGTTTCAAAGTAATCTAGCCTCTACAAATGTCAGTTTAACCGGAACAGACTCACTTCAAGTGGATTATATACTACAACTTGAACCCGGGAAAACCATAACTAAGACCTTTATCTTTTTTGCTGATAAATATGAAGTTAAAAGCGATATTATCTTTTCAGGATTAAACAACAATATCAGCAGCAACTCGTATGATCTCATTTGGGAGAACGGAATAAGATTTGCAGAAAAAAACTCAGTTGATGAAGCTAGTTATTCTAATGCTAGTGTTTACTATGGTGATGAGCAGGTTATTGTTAGTGCATCTTCAACAGGAGAAAAGGAAGTCAAAGAATTTAGGGGAAAAATAGATTGGCTGGCAGTAAGAAATAAATATTTTGCTGTCGTTATAATTCCTGATAATCCACAAAAGGTTGAAGGCGCATACATTGAAGGAATAACTAACTCGGTGGGTAAAGATGGACTTACCAAACTGTATAATGCAAGGCTAACTCTTCCATTTCAGAACAAAACAGAAGAGAGACAATCCTTTACTTTATTTATTGGTCCGGTTGATTATAAAGAATTAGAATCTTACGGAAGAAATCTAGTTGCAATTGTAGATTTTGGAAGTTTCTTTGGATTAAAGTTTATCGTTAGACCTATTGCCGAGTATATACTGCTACCTTTATTCCTTTTTATTAACTCGTTTATTCCTAACTATGGTATTGTACTGATAATCTTTTCAATTATCATTAAGATAGCTGTATATCCGCTGACTAAATCAAGCTTTCAGTCAATGAAAAAGATGCAGGCACTGCAGCCGATGATAACAGAGCTTAAAGAAAAATATAAAGACGATCCGCAAAAAATGAATAAAGAAACAATGAAGCTTTATTCAACCTATGGTATAAATCCTGCTGGCGGCTGTCTTCCGATGCTTTTGCAAATGCCGATCTTTATTGCGCTTTGGGGTTTGTTTAAATCAGCAATTGAGTTAAGACAACAGCCTTTTTTTGGATGGATTACCGATCTGTCTCAACCGGATGTTATTTATAATATCGGATATAAAATTCCAATATTCGGCATCAGCGAAATTAGCGGCTTAGCCTTGCTTATGGGTATTACAACTTTTGTACAACAGAAAATGACTGTAAAAGATCCCAAACAACAGGCTCTGGTTTATATGATGCCGATTATGCTTACGTTGCTATTTATGAGCTTTCCATCGGGCCTAAACCTTTATTATTTTATGTTTAATATTCTTTCCATTGCACAGCAATATTACATTAATCATAAAGGCGGCAAAGTAGAACTGGTACCAGTAGCAAATCCTAAGAAGAAAAAAGGTTTTATGTCTAAGTTGATGGAAGCTGCAGAAGAACAAGCAAAGACCCAGCAGAAGAAAAGAAAATAAAAATAAAATCTATTTTCGGGTTGTTTAAATAAGATTTAATTATGAAAAAGAGAATTCCAATACTTTTGATTTTAACAATTTTCTTTTTCAGCGAATTATACTCTCAGGATATTTATAATTTCAACTTTCCTTTGGAAAGCAAACAACTTCCTTTTGGTCTGGTCGAATTGATCCCAAAAAATAAACCAAAAATTGCTTTAGCTTTAAGCGGAGGCGGTGCCAGGGGTTTATCACAAATTGGGGTTCTTAAAGCGCTGGAAGAGGCGGGAATTCAGGCAGATATTATTGTTGGCACAAGTATGGGAAGTATTGTTGGCGGATTGTATTCAGCGGGCTATTCTGCCGATCAGCTTGATTCTATTGCACTGGAAACAGACTGGAATGAATTGCTAACACTTTCAAATCAATCCAACAGAAGAGATTTATTTATTGATCAAAAAGTAACAGAGGACAAAGCCATTTTTTCTTTACGCTTATCGGGCTTTGCACCTATACTTCCAACCTCATTTAATGATGGACAAAAACTATCGAATCATTTAAATGTTCTTGCGCTTAACGCTCCGCTTCATTCGGACGACTCATTTGATTTGTTAACAAAAAAATTCAGGGCAGTTTGTACAGATTTAATAACAGGCAAACCGGTTGTGCTTAGCAAAGGATCAATTAGCAATGCCTTAAGAGCAAGCTCTTCAGTTGTGTTTTTTTTGGCACCAGTTAAGATGGACACTCTGCTGCTTGTAGATGGAGGCCTTGTTGCCAACATTCCTGTTGACATTGCCAAATCTAATGGCGGAGACATTGTTGTAGCAGTTAATACAACAAGTGGTCTGTGGAGCGAAGAAGAACTTTCTACGCCTTGGGTTATGGCTGATCAAATGGTCAGCATACCGATGAAGCAAAACAATAATGAGCAATTAAATAACGCTGATTTTATAATTGAGCCGGCGATAGGAAACATACTATCCACTGATTTTAATAAGGTTGATACATTAATATATCTGGGCTATAAAACTTCAAAGCCATATATGAAAAGCCTTAAGTCTAAAATTGATTCTGCGGTTTTTAACTCAATACCAGATAAAGAAGTTTACTTTAAAAGTTTAATTTTAGATAGCAGCCTTACATTAAAAGAGCAGGCATTTTTCTATAATTACAAAAATCTAGATTCTGTTTCCAACAAAATGATCAATTACGATCTTTATAAACTATTAGAAACAGGAGATTATAAATACTTAGGCGCACAGATAGTGATGTCTGATAGTGAAAACGTGCTGCGTTTGAACAGAGAATACAATCCTGTAATCAGACATATAGATATAATCGGGATTTCACAAATTCACTCTGAAAGAGTAAGTTCTGTTTTCTCTTCTTTAAAGGGCGCAAGATTTTCTGGCAAAAAGATACTATATGCACTTTTACAGCTAATAGAAATATATCGCGAAGATGGATATTCGCTTGCTGGAATTCAAAATATTGATTTTAATAAAGAAGAAGAAAGGCTGAGAATTTTTATTGATGAAGGGATCATTTCTAAAATTGATATAACCGGCAATGAAAAGACAAAGGAAAATGTAATAATCAGAGAATTCAAGTTTGATGAGGGAGATTATTTTAAAATAGATGATATTAAGGAAGGATTAAGAAACCTAAGAAGTACAAGAATCTTTGATAATGTTGATGTCGTTGTTAAAGAAAAAAACGGACAAAATGTTCTTACAATAAAGGTAGATGAAAGACCCTCAAGCCTTTTAAGAATTAGTTTTAGAAGCGATAATGAATATCGGGCACAGCTTGGATTTGATTTAAGAGATGAAAATTTTTTTGGCACCGGCACAGAGCTCGGCTTAATCTTATTCGGCGGACTTGATAATCGTGCCTACATACTTGAACAAAAAGCCAACAGGGTGTTCGAGACGTATTTTACTTATAAAATAAATGGGTTTTACAAATTCAATGATGTGCATGTTTACAAAGATATTCCTTTAACCAGCAACTCAAGATTTTCCAGAGAAGAAATTGGGAAATACAGACAAATATTTTATGGACTTTCTTTAGGAATAGGTACACAGGTTGGCAGATTTGGTAATCTTATCCTTGAAGGTAAATATCAATTTGATCAGATTAAAAATAAAGACAATGAACCAACGACAGCATATAAAACAAAGATCGTAAGTCTTAAAGCCTCAACAACTATAGATACTCAGGATAAATATCCTTTTACTGAAAACGGAGTTTATTTTTCGGGATATTATGAAACAGCGATTTCAGTTTTAGGCGGGGAGGTCGGATACAGTAATATTGGTTTTGAATATAAAAATTATTTTAAGTTGTCTTCACGAAGCGTTATCTCACCATCTTTTAAATTCGGATTTGCAGATAAAACCCTTCCATTAAGTCAGCAATATTCAATTGGCGGACAGGAAACATTTTTTGGCATGCATGATAATGAATATCGCGGAAGACAGATTATGCTTGCTTCTTTAATGTATAGATATAAACTGCCGTTTATAATTTTTTTCGATACCTATCTGAAATTCAGATATGATCTAGGCTCAACATGGGCATTTCAGGAACAAATCAGATTCAAAGATTTGAAACATGGAATTGGAACTGCAATTTCATTCGATACGCCAATAGGACCGGCAGAGTTTGCAGTCGGAAGAAGTTTTCTGCTTCGTAATGATCTTCCGGATAATCCTATCAGCTGGGGCGATGTGCTGTTTTATTTTTCTATCGGATATTATTACTGATAGTGACGATACTTAAAACAAAAGTTTTTGTGTAAGCCATTGACTCTCAAAGTCTCTTTTTTAAAAAGAGAGCGGCTCATTCTATCTTTCAGCAAAATTATTACGGACCGGAAACCACGATGTAAAAGTTCCAGGCAATCTCAGGAACGTTGCCGAAGTATTGTGCTTTGTTGATATAAACTTGTTCTGTGTCAGTCTTCGACAGGTTCAGATTGACATGACAGCTTGTGTTACCCTGAGCTTGTCTAATGATGATATCTTTTACAAATTTTATCTTTTCTCCTTAGCCATTTTATACAGCTCAAGATATTTTTCTGCTGATGTTTTCCAGCTAAAATCCTGTACCATTCCGTTTAGCTGAATCTTTTTCCAAATATCTTTTTCTTTAAAAGTATTTACAGCCCGCTCAACTGAAGATGAAAGCGCATAGCTTGTATAATCATAAAATGAAAATCCGTTTCCATGATCAAAGCCAAACTGATTTTCTTCATCCCAATCTTTTACCGTATCTGCGAGTCCGCCTGTTTTTCTAACAACCGGAATAGTTCCATATTTTAAACTATAAATTTGATTTAAGCCGCAGGGCTCATAACGCGAGGGCATAACAAAAATATCTGCAGCAGCTTCAATCAAGTGAGACAGCTCATTATTATATCCTATGTAGGTTCCGATCTTCCCTGTAAAATATTGCGGCAGCCTGCGAATAAAACTTTCATATTTGTTTTCACCGCTTCCCAAAATTATCCATTGTGCGTTAAGACTCATCAATTCGTTAATAGCTCCGGCAAAAATATCAAATCCCTTTTGCTGCACAAGTCTTGATACCATACCAATTAACGGTCGTTCTTCATCAAATGGAAGATTGAAGTGATCCATTAAAAATTTTTTATTTTTTGTTTTGCCAGAAAGATCTTTCAATGAATATTTATACGGAAGGAATTTATCGGTTTCGGGATCCCACTCACTGTAATCAACACCATTTAATATTCCGTAAACATCAGGTTTACGGGCACGAAGAATATTATGCAGCCCAGCTCCATGCTCTTCTTTTAATATTTCGTGAGAATACTTATTGCTTACAGTATTTATTAAATCAGCAAAAACAATTCCTGTTTTCATAAAAGAAACAGAATCTTCAAATTCAACCGGACCACCGGGATAGTATAAGCTGCCGCGGATCTCTGCAGCAGATAAAGCAGATTTAGAAAATCTTCCCTGATAGGCTATGTTATGAATTGTAAACACAGTTGCAGTTTTATCAAACATGCGGTCCCAATTGTAATTGTCTTTTATAAAAAGCGGGATAAGCCCTGTCTGCCAATCATTACAATGAATAACATCAGGAGCCCAGGCAAATCTTTGCAGGGTTTCTATTACTCCTTTGCTGAAAAGAATAAACCTTTCATCTTCGTCAATATCGTTTGTATAAATTGCATTGCGGTAAAAGTAATGCGGGCAGTCAATAAAATTTACCTCAACATCGCTGTTAGGAAGTTTTGCCTGATGAAGGTGAACCGGGCGGTCTATGCCATTTATTCTAACGATCATTTCGCCAATATCCCAATTGTATCTCAATCCTTTTCTTGATTCTTCGATTGAGTTATACTTTGGCATAAATATTTTTACTTCGCACCCCAGTTTTTCCAAAGCTTTTGGTAATGACCCGGCAACATCAGCAAGCCCGCCTGTTTTTGCGTATGGAACGCACTCAGTTGTTATAAAAGCTATTTTCATATCTCTGGACTTAATTTTTATTGGCAAAGATAAATATTAACTTATTCTTAATGAAAAGTTAAATGATGTAGAGATGGAAAATATAATTCTGTTAACGTGCAGCGATATCATTAAAATTTTAAGTATCGTTTTGATATTCTTTATTTCAATCTAAAAAAATTTTGTAAAAGATCATCTGACAAAACAGAAATAATGTTAAACATAAAAACAGTGCAAAACTTGTTTAAGATATAGCTCACAGCCCGTTTGAATGTCTTATATTTTAACCGGATTAAATTTATATTTGGCGGCAATTTTATAAAACTAATCTAATAAGGAGAGAAAACAACATGAAAGATCTTGCACTTCTAATCCTGCGCGCAGGTGCAGGTTTGTTTATAATAATCAATCACGGTTTAATGAAAGTACAAGCTCTGATGTCTGGTGGTGAAATTAAATTTGCGGATCCTCTTGGTTTGGGTATGGGAACAAGCATGGTTCTTTCTGCTTTTGCAGAGTTCTTCTGTGCCGGTCTTTTGGTTCTTGGACTTTTTCCGCGTGTTAGCGCAGGTATATTATCGTTTAATATGTTTGTTGCAGGGGTTATTTTTCACATATCAGACCCATTATCCTCTAAAGAAACAGCACTGCTTTATCTGATTGTTTTTGTTTCCTTGTTAATACTTGGAGCAGGTAAATATTCGATTAACCAATTATTGCCGGCAAAGTTCAGAAAGTATTAATTATGAATCTAACAATTAATGATCTTGCAGCATTTACTAATGGCAGCCCTAATAAAAAACCAATAGTCTTTGTACACGGATTCCCTTTAGACCACTTTATGTGGGATAAGCAAGTAGATTTTTTAAGCGATAACCATTACTGTGTCAGATATGATATCAGAGGATTAGGAAATTCACCTGTCGGCGACGGACAATTTACAATGGAGTCATTTGTTGATGATCTTGAATCGGTGATTGACGAATTAAAACTGGTTAAACCTGTTTTATGCGGATTGTCGATGGGCGGATATATTTCACTTCGAGCACTCGAAAGAATGCAGGATAAATTTTCAGCAGTTATCTTATTTGATACAAGATCTGAGGCAGATACTAATGAAGGCAAGTTAAAACGTGCTGCTGGAATAAAGAGGATAAACACTGAGGGTTTAGTTCCGTTTACAAAAGATTTTATAACCAACTGCTATGGCGAGCATTACAAGCAAAATCATAAAGGTGAGCTTGAAAAACGAATATCAAAATCATCACAGTTTGATCCTGCAGGAGTTAAGGGATCGCTGCTTGCAATGCTTGGAAGAAATGATACAACAGCGTTTTTAGATAAAATAAATATTCCGGCACTTGTAATTTGCGGCGAGAAGGATGTACTAACACCTCCGGAAGTAATGAAATCAATGGCAGAAAAAATAAACGGAGCGGAGTTCATTGTTATTAAAAACAGCGGGCACCTGAGTCCTGTAGAAAATCCCGAGGACGTTAATGAAGCAGTTAAAAATTTTTTAGATAGACTTTAAAATTTGTTTTTGTGTAACAAAATCAATTTGGTGCTTGAAAATAAAACACACATCAAGCACCAGATAAATTAATCTTATAACAGAAAGTCTTTTCATAAAGATTTTTTTAAAACAAGTGATTTGAAATAAGCTGATAAATTGTTTTGTTAATTGTTTTTGGATAGTAGTTTATAAAAAATATATGGAGCAATTAATAACCAGAATAAAAACAAGCCCCATATCCTGCCTTCTGACAGATTATAGTCGAACAGAAGTTTATCCCATGAATTTCCCATCACATAGTGTCCGAAACCGAACTCAAACAGAATTGTTAAAACCAGCCAGATAAATCCCAATATTAAAGCATGGTCTTTTGTTTCTATTTTCCACTTCTTAAATATGAAGTAGAAAATTACTCCGAAGAAAATAATTCCAGTTACAGTTGATATTTGATGTGCCGCCAGATCACCTACAAGGTCTTTATAAGTTGCTTCTCTTATGACTCCGTTTAATATTGCTACAAACGAAAAAGCGAACCACCAAAGGATATGGATATAAATATTTTTCATGAAAATCTTTTTAAGAAAATGTAATACAAAATTATTAAATAGAGATTAAACTAATAACAAAATATTTAGTAAAGAAAGAAAATAGTTTTGATTTGATTGCTCATAATTGTGCTTTAGCAGTAAGAATAAAAAACGTCAGCATCAAATAAAAGGAGGCATTAATTATTTTTTATAACAGGCATTTCTTTCAGAAACTCATTGTTAAAATATTTTTATCTAAATATTTATTGTAATTGAAATAAATCTTATACAATAATAACTCAAGCTTACTATAGTTAAGTTTTATCTCTCCATCAGTTTCCAAAGTCTATTACCAATCAAATAATACGGAGGATTAGATCCTGCAAATCCATCTATTGAATTTCCAGATACAGTTGCAACAGTTTGAAAACCGGACGAAATACTGCCCTCAAGAACACTAAAAGTTTGAGAGTGATAATAGTAATTACCAACTGCTGAATTATCAGATACAATTCCTGTTATCCATGAATCAGCACTGAACAGACCAATGGCAACAGGAACAGCAGGATCTGATAAATCCATGATTTTATAATCCAGATGTATGTTATCTCCTCCCCATCCAGATTTTGGAGTAAGCACAGCGTATTTTTTATAAAAGAATCCTGTTTGATATTCCCATTCAAGTCCATTGTAAAGAAGCTGCGGCGAAACCGGATTAGAAATATCGAATATAGTTGGAAGAATATCACTGTTACCGATTAGGATAATTGCTGAGCCAATGCCGGTCATTTTTAAAACAAAATAATTTTTAACACTGGAAAGTTCGCGGAAACTTCCATTACTTTTATATGCTATAATTTTAAGTGGGCCAGGGCTCCAGTAATGACCAAGCGCAATTAGCGAATCCATAACTACAAAAGGTCCGAGATAACCCTGGATAGAAATACGGAACAAAAAATTTGGAGACGAAGGGTTCTGAATTGAAAAGGCAAACAAACCCGAATTATGGGTAGAAAGCCAAAGAGTATCGCCATATAATTTAGTTTCCCGCACTGCATTAATTGAATCGTGCAGATGAGTGCTGAACGCTTCAGTAACACCCTGGTTGTTGTAAGTATAAAAATGGTATGTGCCGTTATAATCAAGCGTCAGGATTTTATTTTGATCGAACCTGATTGCTTTACCGGAAACATCACCAACCGGCTCAAGTTTTTTAGTAGTTTTTTTCAAAGTGTATTTGGCGGGGGAAATATTATTTATAGAAACAGGCAGATAGTTGGTTTTGTAGATTGCTACACTGCCGCCGCGGATTGAACCGGGTAAATTTGCTTCACCATCAGCATTTGTCCTTACCTGAAAATGATCCCAATCAATACCGCCTTCAACTATTGCACCCTCAACAGGCTGTCCATCCTGAGAGTAAACAACGATTTGAAACGACTGACCGGGGTCAATAGGGTTTTCTTTATTACAGCCAACCAGAACAACTGTTGACAAAACAAGAATCGTTTTTTTTATCATACCACCCTCCTGTCGTTTGTTGAAGCGCTGATGAAGAAAGTAATTATATAAACATAATTCGGAAACATTATAGTTCAAGAATTGTTGAACTTTTAAGATGCTTTAAGTTTCTGTATCGGCAATATAATTATTTAAAATAAAAAAGAAAGTCTATTATACTTGATATCTCAACAGAGATGCAAAATGAAAAATATTCTGTATCAAAAGCATAATAATTATAAAACAGTCTGTCCGCTCAGTAAAAATGTGCGAAAGAGTTACTTAAATAAAATTTTATAATCTTTTTCTTTTCCGGCTTTCCAGTAATCTTCAGGTATGACCTTCCAGTTACCCAATAATTTTGGAGTAATAATTTTTTCCTTTTCAATCCACTTCATCAGATAATATCTGAGATCTTTTTCGGTTGAATTGATAATTCGCTTAGACAATTCTGTCTGTGGAATTTTAGCTCCGCGGGTCAGATGTCCTCCTCCGCCATTACCGCGGTAAGAATTGATAGCCACACTATAATCTTTATTTATGTCAAAAGATTTGCCGTTTGAAAAACCAATAATAGTAACACGTTCACCAACCGGTTTTGTAACATCAACAAAATAATTAATTCCCGCAGCGGCATCATAATTATAAAATCGCTCATCAAGTTCAGGAGATTTAGTTCTTTCAGAGTATTGAATATTTCCTTTTTCATCCAGTTTAAATTTTAGCAGGTGATCGTTTTGATCTTTCATCTGATTAAACCAGTTGCCGTATGAAAACTCGAGACAATCTTTTATTTCCTGTCCGCTTAGTTTCATTGTATAGAGAAGATTTTCAAATCTGTAAAGATCAAACATATCTTTTACATAAACAGCTCCCTTATCAATCCGGGCATTAAAAGAAAGCGGCGCAGTAAAAGAAACATCTGCATCGGTAAGCCCCAGTTGAATGCTTTGAATTAAATCAACAAACTTAGAAGGACCGAAAATAGCATCGCGGGAAGAAATTGATTCAGTAAAACTACCGATAGGTCTGTTTACAAAATTTTTTATCTCATTAAGATTTTTCTCATATCGTTGTATAAAATCCGGATCCGGAGAATAATCTTTAATACTTACAAGTTCGCCATTAATTTCCTTTTTATCGTATATCATACACATTTTATCATACTTTAAAACATAGGAAGCAACGGCAACATTTTGAGCGCCGGCAGTTGTACCAAGTATTAATACATCTCTTCCGGCAGGACCTTTAGTTTTAAAATTCCAGCCCGCGTGATCGTGACCAACAAATATCAGATCAAAACCATCTACTTGCTCTGCTATAAGCTTTGAAGCATTTTCATTTCTGTATGTATTTTCATTTTCGCCTCCGTAAGTAAAATCCACACCGGAGTGAAAAAGTCCCACCATCAGATCAGGTTGTTCGGTTGCCCTGATTTTCTTAACCCATTTTCTTGCTGTTTCTATCATATCATCAAACCGGATTCCACTCCAGATTTTTTCCGGAAGCCATTTTGGGATTGCGGGTGTAATCAATCCGAGGATTGCAATTTTAACCCCGCCGCGTTCAACAGTTGTATAAGGTTTAAAATATGGCTGCTCTGTATTCGTATTTACTGCATTTGCAGCAAGCCAGGGAAAATTAATTTCTTTATTAAATCTGTCATAAACAACATGTCCGGTTTCAATATCGTGATTGCCCACAGTTGCAGCATCATATTTCATATAGTTCATTACATCAGCAATAAGATGGAGCGTATCTGTTTTTTCAAAGTTGTAATAATAAGCTGCCGGATCGCCCTGTAGAATATCACCGTTATCCAGCAGAAAAACAATTTGGTTGGTATCCGAACGTTGTTCCTTCAAATAAGATGATACCTGTGCGAGCGATGAATTTGATGGGCGATTATTTATTAGATCATAAGGAAAAACTGCACCGTGAACATCAGAGGTTTCAATTATCTTAACCCTCAGAGTTTGAGAAAAAGAAACGGTTAACGAAAAAAATAAAACGCCTAAAAAAAAGAAATATTTTTTTATCATATAACTTCCGATTGATTTTCATTTTAAAGATACAAAATTGAGAATTAAAAGCTTGAAGAAAAGAAGCGCTATATAACCCGGAGTAGATTAAATTATGAGGATCTGATGTTTCGGTATGGAGTTAATAATTTTTTATTTGCAGCAGACGGGAATATCTGTAAATTAGTTCAGGTCTTTTCATATTTTGCACATAATATGAAACTTTCCAAAGACCGGGCCGCAGCTGTTGTTAGTTATTTGGTTTCCAAAGGAATTTCTCAACCCTGCCTGACTTCCGATGGTGTTGGACAGCTTTGTCCTGTAACGACAAATGCTGATGAAGAAGGCAGACAGAAGAACCGAAGAGTAGAAATAGTGTTGAAATAGAAGAACGGAAATACAAAAAATATCTGCTAACAAGGTATTGCAAAAAACGGAGCTGAACCTATTCTATTGTGCATTTGTGTAAGGCTCAGCTTCCATTCTTTGATTGAACTTTAGTGCTGAAAATTTCCGCCCATCAGCAATAAGACAGTAATACAACAATAACTTCAAATAGGATAAAACCTACAATGGAAAGAAAAGTAATACTTTACATCGCAGCAAGTCTGGACGGCTATATTGCAAAACCAAATGACGACCTTAGTTTTTTATCAATCGTTCAACAAGACGGTGAAGATTACGGTTATGCAGACTTTGTAAAATCGGTGGATACCGTAATCCTTGGGAGAAGGACTTACGATTGGGTAATGACACAAGTTTCCGAATACCCTCACTCTGACAAAAATTCTTTTATCATAACACGGACAGCAAGACCAAGTATCGGTAAGATAAATTTTTATACAGGAAAACTTCCAGCTCTGATTTCAAAGCTTAAAGCAGAGTCCGGAAAAAACATTTTTATAGATGGCGGCGCTGAAGTTGTGAACGAGTTATTAAAAGAAAATCTAATTGACGAATTTATTATTTCAATTATACCGGTTTTAGTTGGCAGCGGGATAAAGCTTTTCAAAGACGGACGAAAGGAACAAAGATTAGAATTGGTTTCAATTAAAAAATTTGAAAAAGGACTGGCCCAGCTTCATTACAAGCGTGCAGACAACTAAATAATTACAATTACAATAAAAAACTTTTAACCCCCAGCCCCGATTCTTCAAAATTAATTTTGATTGAATGTAAAGGCACAGATCAAAAAGCATTCTATATTTTAAGTTTTTCCAAAGCATGCCTATATGAAAGAGATGTTCCACATAGTAGCTGATACAATTTTAAAGGTAAGCCTTGATTCATAGATAATAGAACGAATAATAAAAAATTTTTCTCACCGTAAGATTGGCGATAAACCCCAGACCATAAATTATTCTAATGGAAAAAACAAATAGTTTTATTAAGTTAATAACCGAGCATACAGGACAAGAATTCAACTTCAACAACGTTTAATTAATTTTGAGGCATTAATTATGGCACAAATAAATCCTTACATAATGTTCAACGGAAATACCGAAGAAGCATTTAATTTTTACAAATCAGTTTTTGGCGGTGAGTTTGCCGCAATAGTTCGATTTAAAGATTTACCCAAAGATCCGAACAACAGATGGACCGAAGCCGAAGCAGACAAAATAATGCACATCGTTTTGCCTATCGGTAAAAATAATTTGTTAATGGCTAACGACGTCCCGCTTAGTATGGGAAGGGTAAATGAGAATGAAAACAGAAGTAAAATTTCTATAATTGCCGAAAGCAAAGAAGAAGCAGATAAAATTTTTAACGGACTATCTGCCGGCGGACAAATTGAAGCACCGATTGGAGACAGTCCCTGGGGCTCGTATTTTGGAATGTTTAGAGATAAATATGGTATTGAGTGGATGGTGGACTTTGATCCCAAGAATAATGCGTAGGTATAACCCGGCAGCAACGAACCACCGATATACCACCGGGTAAATATCGTTTTAACAACAGGATGCTAACAAATAAAAAGCAATGATGAAAAAAATTTCTGAAAACGAAAAGAAGAGTTTACTTAAAGTTCTAAAACAGCGGTTTGAGGAAAACCAACACAGGCACATTGGAATAAAATGGAATGACGTTGAAATTCATTTAACAAAGCAGCCCGACAAATTGTGGTCACTTAATGAGATGGAAATTACAGGAGGTGAGCCTGATGTAATCGGGTTTGACAAGAGTGAAAAGGCGTTTATATTTTGTGACTGTTCTACCGAAAGTCCCAAAGGCAGAAGAAGCGTTTGCTACGACCACCAAGCATTAGAAGCCAGAAAAGAGCACAAACCAAAAGATAGCGCAGTTAATATGGCTTCGGAGATGAATATAGAGCTTCTTGATGAAAAGCAGTACAATTATTTACAATCATTAGAGAGCTTTGATACAAAAACTTCAAGCTGGCTTAAAACTCCTGAAAAAGTTCGAAAGCTTGGAGGAGCTATTTTTGGTGATTTCAGATTCGGCAGAGTTTTTTGTTACCATAACGGAGCGGATTCTTATTACGCCGCGAGAGGTTTTAGAGGATTGATAAAAATTTAAGACAACTTAATTAATAATATTAATTTCAAAAAAGATATGTATAAGCTAATAGTATTCGCCTCGATTATTTTATTAATAATAGGCTGCATCTCAGAAAACAATAATTTAAAAGTTATGAAAAAACAAAAACCTGAAACAACGATTTCAACAAACGACAACAAACCAAGAGTAACCGGAATAGGAGGGATTTTCTTCTTCTCTGAAAATCCCGAAAAAGCAAAAGAATGGTATTCGAAAAATTTAGGACTGGAGGTAAATCAATGGGGCTCTAGTTTTGAATTTAGAAATGCAAACCGACCAGACGAAATCAACTATCTGCAATGGAGTCCCTTTAAACAAGGTGATAAATATTTTGAACCTTCAAAAAAGGATTTTATGATAAACTATCGGGTTCAGAATATCGAAGCTCTCATTAATAAGCTGAAAGAAAACGGAGTAAAAATTCTTGATAGTATTGAAGCTTATGATTACGGAAAGTTTGTACATATTATGGATGATGAAGGAAACAAAATTGAATTATGGGAACCAGTTGACAGCGTCTTTACAGCAATGGGCGGAAAGACAACCAAATAATAAAAGAAAGTTTGTAGCTCTTATTTCTGAAATTGTCTTTGGTAAAATATATAATCAGTCTTTGCTGGTTCGCCATCTGATTGCCCCACTAATAATGCAATCTGCGCACGGTGATTGTTGAGTGATTATTAGAAAATCTTTAGTTAGTTTTGACATATTAAAATCTCACTGTTATGAGACCTATACGCCTGTATTGGTTGTATATGTCTGATTTTGTGAGACCTATAAAGGAGTTAGCGGCAAGTGTAAAACGACAGTGCAAACATGAAACAGACGACTAAATATTAAACATTAACACAAGGACAAACCATTTTGACAGTTGGACAACATACAGACCATATTTCAAGCGGACAACGAGTAAGCCGACACTCATTGCCGACCCTGTGTTTTTTATTTTTTTCCCACCCGCAAGCCGACCCTTCGCAAAGCCAAAAGAGCCACTTTTTGCCAACACACAGACTGATTGACATGATTAAAAAAGTAACTTTGACTGATATAAATTTTAGATGACAAAAGAGATACAAATAGAAGATAGTTTGATTACCAAATTGACTGATCTGAAATACACTCACAGGGCAGACATTCGGGACAAGGCTTCCCTTGAAAAGAATTTCCGTGAGAAGTTTCAAGCCTTGAATCGTGTGAACTTGACTGATTCAGAATTTGAAAGACTTTTTAAGGAAATAATAAATCCGGACGTTTTTGCATCATCAAAACGACTTAGAGAAATCAACACCTTTACCCGTGAGGACGGAACACCTTTGCATTATACATTGGTAAACATCAAAGATTGGTGCAAAAACGAATTTGAAGTAATCAATCAATTACGCATCAACACAAGCAACAGCCACCACCGTTATGATGTGATTTTGCTTATAAACGGAATTCCCGTTGTGCAAATTGAATTGAAAGGTTTGGAGGTTAGCCCACGAAAAGCCATGCAGCAAATTGTGGACTACAAAAGCGACCCGGGAAACGGCTACACCAATTCATTGCTTTGCTTTATGCAGATGTTTATTGTGAGCAACCGTTCAAACACCTACTATTTTGCCAATAACAACGCTGCTCATTTCAGCTTTAATGCTGACGAACAGTTTTTGCCTATCTATCAATATGCCGGTGAGGACAACAAAAAAATCACACACTTAGACGATTTCTCTGAAAAGTTTTTGAGCAAATGCACTCTAAGCCAAATGATAAGCAAATACATGGTATTGGTTGCAAGCGAACAAAAATTGATGGTCATGCGACCATATCAGATTTATGCAGTTAAGGCAATTGTCAATTCTATTCAGGAACACAAAGGCAACGGCTTCATTTGGCATACAACAGGAAGCGGAAAAACGCTGACTTCTTTCAAAGCATCTACCTTGCTCAAAGACAATCCGAATATTGAAAAATGTTTGTTTGTGGTTGACCGTAAAGACCTTGACCGACAAACCCGTGAGGAGTTCAACAAGTTTCAAGAAGGTTGTGTTGAGGAAAATACCAACACAGAAACTTTAGTAAGACGAATGCTTTCGGAAGATTATGCCAACAAAGTAATTGTTACGACCATTCAAAAATTAGGTTTAGCTTTAGACCCAAACAACAAAAATAACTATAAAGAACGCTTACATGCGTTAAGCGACAAACGCATCGTTTTCATTTTTGACGAGTGCCACCGTTCACAGTTTGGAGAAAATCACAAAGCAATTAAAGAGTTTTTCCCAAAAGCACAGTTATTCGGCTTTACAGGAACTCCCATTTTTGACGATAACTCAACCTACAAGCAAATTGACGGAACAGTTGGTTCTTATGTAACCACTAAAGACATTTTCCAAAATTCGTTACATAATTACACTATCACTCATGCAATAGAAGATAGAAACGTGTTGCGTTTTCATATTGACTATTTCAAACCTGAAAAAAATGTAACCGTTGGCAGCACCGACCATAAAAAAGCGGTTGCAAACGCTATTCTGAAAAAACATGATGCGGCAACGCACAGCAAGCGTTTCAATGCTTTGTTGGCAACTGCTTCCATTAATGATGCCATTGAATATTACGAACTATTCAAAGAGATTCAAGCGAACAAACTAAAAGAAGATGAAACTTTTGTTCCGCTAAATATTGCTTGTGTATTTTCTCCACCAGCCGAAGGAAATAAAGATGTTCAGCAGTTGCAGGAAGATTTACAACAAGAAAAAGCCGATAATAAAGTTGAACCTGAAAAGAAGAAGAAAGCACTGGAAGCCATCATCAGCGATTACAACAAGCAATATGGCACCAACCATAGAATTACTGAATTTGATTTGTATTACCAGGATGTTCAGCAACGCATCAAATTTCAGAAGTTCAGCAATGCCGACTATCCACGCAAAAACAAAATTGACTTAGTGATTGTGGTGGATATGTTGCTCACGGGCTTTGACAGCAAATATTTGAATACGTTGTATGTTGACAAGAACCTGAAATTTCACGGACTGATTCAGGCTTTCAGCCGAACCAACCGTATTTTGAATGACACCAAACCTTATGGCAATATTTTAGATTTCCGCCAACAACAAGCCGAAGTGGACAGAGCCATTGCTTTATTCAGCGGTGAAAGTGTAGCAGAAAGAGCCAAAGAAATTTGGTTGGTTGACCCTGCTCCGAAAGTAATTGAGAAATACCAAGAAGCAGTAAAGGCAATGGAAAAGTGGATGGAGGATAAAAACATGGTAGCCGAACCGCAGGAAGTTTACAACATCAAAGGCGATGCTGCCCGTGTGGAGTTTATCAATCGCTTTAAAGAAGTGCAACGATTGAAAACGCAGCTTGACCAATACACCGACCTGAACGAAGAACAGAAAGCAAAGATTGAAAACTTAATGCCCGAAGAGCAATTGCGTTCGTTCCGAAGTTCGTATTTAGAAATTGCCAAACAACTCAAAGAAATACAACAAAAAGAAGGCGGCAAAGCACCTGAAAACATTCAGCAATTGGATTTTGAATTTGTGCTGTTTGCTTCTTCGGTAGTGGATTATGATTACATCATGAACCTGATTGCCAAATACACACAAGACACACCGAAAAAGCAGAAAATGACCCGTGACCAATTGATTGGTGTGTTGAGCAGCAGTGCCAACTTGATGGAAGAACGGGAAGACATTATTGACTATATTAAAAAGTTGGAAGTTGGTAAAGCACTCAATGAGCATGAAATAAAAGACGGCTATCAAAAATTCAAGGAAGAGAAAATTGCTAAAAGATTAACAGAGATAGCACAGAATAACGGTTTAGAATTTTCGGCATTAAACGAATTTACCAATGCAATAATTAGCCGAATGATTTTTGATGCCGACAAATTGAGTGAACTATTTGCACCCTTAGACTTAGGTTGGAAAGAACGCACCAAAAGAGAATTGGCATTGATGGACGAATTGACACCTATTTTAAAAAAGAAAGCCGAAGGGCGAGAAATATCAGGACTGAAAGCTTATGAGTAAGAACAACGAAATAAAATTGGTGCCTATTCTTAGATTTTCTGAGTTTAAGAATGGTGGAGTTTGGAAGGTTAAGCCGCTGGGTGAAGTTTTGATAAAAAACTCAACTAAAAATAAAGACCAAAAATATTCTTTGGTTGAAAGTGTTAGCAATAAATTCGGCTTTATTAAACAAGATGAATACTTTGACAACAGAATTATTGCAAGTAAAGACACTTCAAACTATTATGTTATCAATAGAGGATATTTTGCTTACAACCCTTCAAGAATTGATATTGGTTCTCTAGCCTATAAATCTGATGACAATACTTCAATAATTAGTCCATTATATGTAAGCTTCAAGGCAAACAATTCAGTAATTGACGATATATTTTTATTGAACTACTTCAAGTCAAATGAATTTTCCAAGCAGATGATTTTTGAAGGTGGTGTTAGAAATACTTTAAATTATGACAACCTTTCCCAAATTAAAGTCCCTATTACCCAATTAGATGAACAACGGAAAATAGCAGCTTGTCTTTCATCCTTAGATGAAGTTATCACAGCCGAGAGCCAAAAGCTGGAAGTGCTGAAAGAACATAAAAAAGGCTTGTTGCAAAATTTATTTTCAAAAGAAGGTGAAACGGTGCCCAAACTACGCTTTAAGGAGTTTGAAAATAGTGGGGAGTGGGTGGAGAAGAAATTGGGGGAGATTTCCGAAAATGTAATGTACGGAATGAATTCAGCATCAAAAGATTTTGATGGTGAAAACAAATATTTGAGAATAACAGATATTGATGAAAATACAAGGCTTTTTTTACAGGATTCAGTTACTTCGCCTGATGGCATATTGGAAGAAAAATACCTTTTAAAGATTGGGGATGTGGTTTTTGCAAGAACAGGTGCAAGCGTAGGGAAATCTTATCTACATCAAAAAGGAAATGATAAAGTTTATTTTGCAGGGTTCTTGATAAGATTCTCAATAAAGAATGAAATTCCTTACTTCATTTATGCTCAAACCTTAACTGAAAAATATAAAAAATGGGTATCGAAGACCTCTTTGCGTTCTGGACAACCTGGTATAAATGCAGAAGAATATAAATCCTATTCCTTTTTCGTTCCTCCATCTCTTCAAGAACAACAAAAAATCGCCTCTTGTCTTTCTTCCTTAGATGATTTGATTCGCTTGCAGGCTGAAAGAATAGAACAATTGCAACTTCACAAAAAAGGATTGTTGCAGGGTTTGTTTCCTAATCTAAATGAAGTAACAGAATGAGCGGAGTAATAAAATTTACAAACCTTACAGATATTGCCACACACTTCCGTAAGGACTTAACAGGTGATCACAGACCACTAAAAGATTTAGTGCTTTTCTTTGCTCATAATGGCACAGGGAAAACTCGCCTGTCAATGGAATTTAAAGAAGCAGGTAAAGAATACAATGCAGAAAGAGAAGTAACTAAAAGAGACACGCTTTACTTTAATGCTTTTACAGAAGACTTATTTTCTTGGCACAACGACCTTGAAAACGACACCGAAAGATATTTGAAACTTAACACCGATTCAGCATTTTTTGACGGCTTACGAGAATTGGAGTTAGATGCAAAAATTGAATCGTTTTTTCACAACTATGTTGATTTGAAATTCAATATAGACTATGAAAACGCAACAGTTCGGTTTTCAAGAAGTATCATAGTTGAAGGAGCAGAGCAAACAATTGAAAACATCAAAATATCAAGAGGCGAAGAAACACTTTTTATTTGGTGCTTCTTTTTAGCCATTTGCCAGTTAGTAATTGACAAAGACCCTTCATACAATTGGGTTAATTACATTTACATTGACGACCCGATTTCATCATTAGACGAAAATAATGCCATTGCGATAGCTTGTGATTTAGCCAACCTTCTTACCACAGAGGGCAGCGAAATAAAAACAGTAATTTCAACGCATCACAGTTTGTTTTTCAATGTATTGTTCAACGAATTTGGCAGAAAGGTTAAAAACAAGCGATACTTCCTTCATTTCAAAGAGCCAAACGATTATGCTTTGCAAGACACAGGCGACACACCATTTTTTCATCATATCGCAACAATAAGTGAACTCAAAAAGGTTGTAGAATCAGATAAAATATTCACTTATCATTTCAATGCTTTGCGTAGCATTCTCGAAAAGACCGCCAGCTTTTTCGGGTATGACAAAATTGATAAATGTATTCAAGGCTTAGACGATGAAGTTCTTTTTGAAAGAGCTTTGCAATTGTTCAGTCATGGCAAGTATTCAATTTTTGACCCTCAAGAAATGATTGGCGACAACAAAGACTTATTCAAACGAATTTTTAATGGATTCCTTGTGAAATATGAATTCCATTTTCCAGAAATATTTAATGAACCAACTCCAGCAGCAACAGCATGACAGAAAATAATCAAACACAATTAGGTAATACACTTTGGAAAATTGCAGACGAATTGCGTGGAGCAATGAACGCTGACCAGTTCCGTGATTATATGCTTTCGTTTTTGTTCTTACGTTATCTAAGTGACAATTACGAAGCAGCAGCAAAAAAGGAATTAGGAAAAGATTATCCTGTTCTAAAAGACAAAGACAAGCGAACTCCGCTTTCCGTTTGGTATGAGCAAAACGAAGCTGATGTAAAGGAATTTGAAAAGCAAATGCGAAGAAAGGTTCATTATGTAATTGAGCCATCGCATTTATGGAACAGCATTGCGGAATTGGCTAAAACCCAAAGCAAAGAATTGCTTCGCACTTTGCAAGATGGTTTTAAATACATAGAGAATGAATCATTTGAAAGCACCTTTCAAGGCTTGTTTTCTGAAATCAATTTAGATTCTGATAAACTCGGCAAGAACTACGAAGAACGAAATAAAAAGCTTTGCAATATCATTCAGAAGATTGCAGAAGGCATTAATAGTTTTAATAAACACGTTGACTACTTAGGCGATGCTTACGAATATTTGATTGGAAAATTTGCCGCAGGCTCAGGTCAAAAAGCAGGAGAATTTTATACCCCTCAAAGAATTTCAGATATACTTTCTTCTGTTGTGATACTTGACAGCCAAGACCCAAGTTCAGGCGAAAAGAAAAAGATTGAAAGAGTTTTAGACTTTGCCTGTGGTTCAGGTTCGTTATTGCTTAACGTTCGTAAGAAAATGACGGATGCAAAAGGAACAATCGGCAAAATTTATGGACAAGAAAAAAACATCACGACTTACAACTTAGCACGAATGAACATGCTTTTGCATGGCGTGAAAGACACAGAATTTGAAATTCACCACGGTGACACTTTACTCAATGACTGGGAAATTCTCAATGAAATAAATCCATCTAAGAAATTAGAATTTGATGCTATTGTAGCCAATCCACCATTCAGCTATCGTTGGGAACCAACGGAAGCAATGGGAGAAGATTTTCGCTTCAAAAGTTACGGACTTGCTCCTAAGTCAGCAGCCGACTTTGCTTTTCTGTTACACGGTTTTCACTTTTTGAGTAAAGAGGGAACAATGGCAATCATTTTACCTCACGGTGTTTTATTCAGAAGCGGAGCAGAAGAAAAAATCAGGAGAAAACTATTAGAGGACGGAAATATTGACACCGTTATCGGACTTCCTGCAAATCTGTTTTTCTCGACAGGTATTCCAGTCTGTATTTTGGTTTTAAAGAAGTGCAAAAAGTTTGATGATGTTTTGTTCATTAACGCAGTTGACCACTTTGAAAAGGGAAAACGACAAAACAGTTTACTACCTGAAAACATTGACAAGATAGTTAACACCTACAAAAACAGAACCGATGAAACTCGTTATTCTCGTAGAGTGACAATGGACGAAATTGTGAAAAACGAATTCAACCTAAATATCTCACGTTATGTAAGCACATCGTTAGACGAAGAAATAATTGACTTGAAAGAGGTAAACAAAAAACTCGTTGACCTTGACAAAGACATTAACAAAGCAAGAGAGACACATAATAAATTTTTAAAGGAATTGGGACTCCCACCAATATAAACTAATGACAAGCCCACGCTATTTGCAAGCACATTGCCAAAGCCGCACAAACCAACGCACAGACCAAAGCTTTGTCAAAGAGCTTGCAAAGCCAACGCAAGACAAAATTATTTTTTAAAAAATTCCCGACCATTCAAAAAAATAAAAAACGCAACGCACAACCCGACAGACAATGACACGGAAACTCAATACTGACAATGGTTTGCAGACACGGACGACAGAACACCAGCCGGTAACAGCGGTTTGGCGTAATGGCGGGTTCAGTGCTTCGTATGACAGTTTTGTGGTAGGTTCAAGTGTAATTCTTCGGTTGAACTTTTGTGCTAAAAATTCGCCACTGCGCCAAGCGCCAAAACATTGAAATTCAATTCCATATCGGTTCAACTGTCAGCTAAACAATTATCTAAATTAATTTGTGAGGCTGAAAAAAATTTGAATTATAATAAGCTAAAAGCAAATGTTGAATTGTGTTCAAATCTTTAAATCTATTCACTTGCTTTTTGATCTGAAGTATTCCAACGGTGTCTTTCCGGTATGAAGTTTAAAAAAACGGCTTAAGGCTTGCGGGGATCCAAAACCCAGATTGAAAGCAGTTTCGCTTACTGATTTGTTAGAAAATAATTCGCTCTTAGCTCTGTTGATGATAAAATTTTGAATGAAATAAATCGGCGGATTCCCAGTCTCCTTCTTCACCAAATCACCAAAGTAGTTCGTTGAAAGAAACAGATTTTCGGAACAATATTTTACGGTTGGTATCCCTTCTTTAAATTGTTTTTCAGCATTGTAATAATCAATTAACGTCTGTTCAAACCGAACTAAAATATCACTGTTCTCAATTTTTCTTGTTGCAAATTGCCTGTCATAAAACCGAAGGCAATACTCCAAAACAACGTCGATCAAACTAACGATAATAGTATTCTTATTTAACTTGTCCGAATTTTCCAACTCATATTTAAGAAGCTCTAAGCATTTTACAATGATTCCTCTTTCACTGGAAGTCATGTGCAGCGCTTCATTGATATGATAAGAGAAGTAAGTAAACTGGCTCATTTTATTTTCCAGAGATGTGCCGCGTAATAAGTCCGGATGAAATAGTAAAGCCCAGCCTTTTATATCAAACTTTTCGCCATTGTCTTCCACACCTCCAATTTGACCTGGAGAGACTGCAATTAATGTTCCCTCATCATAGTCATAACTTCCCATTCCGTAAGTAAGTTCTTCCAAACGATCGTCCCGCAAAAACAGAGCATACACACTAAATTTTGTACGGCTGTGGCGAATAGGTGTTACGACTGAATAAGGGATGACACTCACTAAAGGATGTAAGCCTTTAAAACCTACATAGTCTTCATAATCAGAAATATTTTCAACTTGCAAAATTTTAGTCATATACTAATTCCAATATCAGGATAAAGATAATATGAATATTCTAACAATAGGATTCAGTAAAATAGTTACAAAGTTCAGTAATCTGCATACAGCAAGCCTGAACTGAGATATTATTTTTGTATCAAATTTTAGAAAGAAAATATGCACTACAATTTTAAAGAAAAAGTTGCACTAATTACAGGTGCTGGATCAGGAATTGGACTTGCAACAGCGATTGCGTTTGCTGAAGCAGGTGCTTCCGTAGCCTTGGCTGACTTAAATAAAAACTCAGTTCAAACTGCGGTGAAAAAAATAACTAACGCCGGACATAAAGCAATTGCTATCAGTTGTGATGTAACAAACGAAGCAGAAGTTGCAAGTATGGTAGAGCAAACAGTATCAGCCTTTGGCAAACTCGATTTTGCATATAATAATGCAGGAATGCATGTCGCTGTTGTTGAAACAGCAGATGCGCTTTCAGAAGATTTTGATAAAGCCATAGCTGTTAACCTGAAAGGCATTTGGTACTGTATGAAGTACGAATTACAGCAGATGCGGAAACAAGGAAGCGGAGCTATCGTTAATTGTTCTTCACAAAGTGGTTTAGTAGGCACTGCAAATCTCGGTGCTTACACCGCAGCGAAACATGGCGTTGTTGGATTAACAAAAGCAAGTGCACTCGAATATGCTCATAGAGGTATTCGAATCAATTGTATTTGTCCAGGTACAACCGAGACGCCAATGGTTTCCAACGCAGTGGCTGACAGACCAGAACATATGAAAGCAGTTATAAATGCTATCCCAATGGGAAGAATGGGCAAAGCAGAAGAAATTGCCAGTGCTGTTCTTTGGTTATGCAGCGAAGGTGCAGGATTTATGATTGGTCAAACCGTAACGCCTGATGGAGGCTACACAGTAAAGTAAGTAAGTGAATATTTTTATTAATAAATAAAAGGAATAAAAATATGTTAGAGAATAAAGACTGGACACGCAGAACTTTTTTAAAAACTTCGGCTTCTGTAATGGCTTTACAATTAGTAAATCCATTCACCGGGTTTGCACAAAATTTTTCACCATTGAGGGAGAATTCAAATATGAATTCAAACTTAAAATCTTCAGCATTGCCAACTCGTAGATTAGGTTCTCTCGAAGTTTCGGCAATGGGCTTTGGATGCATGAGTATGCAGCATGGTTACGCTCCACGTTTAAGCAATGAAGAAACAGCAAAAGTCATCCGTGCGGCTTACGACAAAGGTGTAACATTTTTTGATACCGCGATAAACTATGGACCGTTTATTAATGAAGAATCGGTTGGGTTAGCTCTTTCTCCGATTAGAGATAAGGTGGTCATCGCAACTAAATTTGGTTACGGCTATGATGAAAACGGAAAAAATATTGGATTAAACAGTCATCCCGAGTATATAAGGAAAATGACTGAAGGTTCTCTCAAACGACTGAAAACCGATTATATTGATTTGTATTATCAGCACAGGGTTGATCCAACAGTTCCTATTGAAGATGTTGTTGGAGTCATGCAAGATTTAATTAAAGAAGGAAAAGTTCTTCATTATGGTTTATCAGAAGCAGGCGAAGCAACTATCCGCAGAGCACATGCTGTTCATCCGGTAACTGCTGTTCAAAACGAATATTCATTTTGGACTCGCGATCCGGAACATGAAGTATTACCAGCCTGCCAGGAACTTGGAATTGGATTTGTGCCATGGAGTCCGTTAGGTTCAGGTTATCTGACAGGAACAATCACCATCAACACGCCGTTTGACGATAAACTTGACCTGCGTGCGCATAGAGCACGGTTCACTGTTGAAGCGCAAAAACACAATTGGAAACTAATAGGATTACTCCAACAAATTGGGCAGCGCACTTATGCAACACCCGGGCAAGTTGCACTTGCGTGGTTATTGGCAAAATATCCATCGCTTGTTCCAATTCCCGGAACTTCAAATCCTAAACATATTGATGAGAATATCAATGCACTAAAAGTAACGCTTTCAGCAGAAGATATGGACGAATTGGAAAAAGGATTTGCAACGATAAAAGTTGAAGGTCCCCGAACCACCGAAGCACTATTTCTCAATCATGATATTGGCGCCAATCTGGGTGAAAGCTCAAAAGGTACACACGGCAAATCACCGTTACCTTCCAAAGGAAATTAATCTCAAACAGTAAGAAAATTATGAAACCAGGAAATAAAAATTTTACAACTTATAGATTGAAGGAGATAAATTATGAACAGAAGTAATTTTATAAAGTCATCAGCAGGATTAGCCGGATTTTTAACAATTGGAAAATCATTTGCAGCAACAGATTTTTTTTCTAACAGAAAAGATAATGGAACTGCTGAAAAAGATGTTCCATTGTTTTCATTGAACAACGGATTAAAAATGCCTCAGCTTGGATTTGGTACTTGGACTTTGACGGACAAACCGGATCAATATGTTCGTGAAGCAATCGAAGTTGGATTCAGACTCATTGATACTGCTCAAGGATATCAAAATGAAGCGGGAGTTTTCAAAGGAATCAAAGATAGCGGAATTGCCAGGAAAGATGTTTTCATCACCTCAAAAGTTGGACCTGATGTCATGCGAAACAGATCCGTTAAAGAATCTTTGGATATAAGTCTTGAAAAACTTGGAGGTGAATATATTGACCTGATGCTTATTCATTGGCCCGTAGTAGATCATATTCAGGAAACATGGAATATTATGGAAGAATATGTGAACAAAGGTCTTTTAAAATCAATCGGACTCAGCAATTTCAATCCGCATCACATAGATGACTTGTTGAAATATGCAAAGATAAAACCGGTACTCAATCAAATTGAAATTCATCCGACATTCTCAAATATGGAGAATACCGGTATTACATTATACAAAGATATTGCTGTTGAATGCTGGTCTCCATTAGCATCCGGAAACGACCTTGACAATAGCGTATTAAAAAGTATTGCCAAAAAATATGATAGAAGTGTTGCTCAAATAATTTTGAGGTGGGATATGCAGCGGGGATTAATTTCGGTTACCCGCTCAACAAATGTTGCTCACATGAAGGAGGATATTAATATTTTTGATTTCGAACTATCTCCCACAGATATGTCAATTATTAATGGAGTTAACATCAATCAAAGAACCAGTGCTAAGAATGATCCTGATAATTTTCCATGGTAAATCTTGAAAAACATATGAACAGACCATTTATTATTTTACACATGATTTCTTCCGTTAACGGAAAAATATTAACTGAGCCATGGCAACAAACCAAGGCTTGGGAAAATATAAAAGACACCTTTGATGAAATGTACAAATCGTTCGAAACGGATGGATGGATTTGCGGCAGAGTTACAATGGAAAAAGATTTTTCTGATGAACAACCTCAATTGATTACTCCGGATTTTGAAATATCGAGAGATCATTATGTTGGTGATAAAACGGCACAGTCTTTCGCTGTTGCCATTGATCCATCCGGTAAATTAGGCTGGACGAAAAATGATATTGGAGGAGACCATATCATCGAGATACTTTCGAATAAAGTGAGCAACGAGTATCTCTATTATTTGCAAAGAAGGATGATCTCCTATATCATCTCAGGTAAAGACAGTGTAGATCTTGTTACTGCTTTTGAACGATTATCAAAACTGTTTCCAATAAAAAGTTTGTTACTCCAGGGTGGTGGATATTTGAATGGCTCGATGTTGAATTTAGGACTTGTTGATGAGCTGAACATTGTGATGCTGCCAATTGCTGATTTAAATGAAGGACCTACTTCTTTTGAATTGGGAAACTATCAGCAATTAAATATGGTAAATGACCTTGAACTAGTTTCGGTGGATGCTAAAAATAATGGTGAAGTGCATCTGCGGTATAAAACATTAAATAATCAGATAATCCGATAAGGATTTCAATAATTGATTGGATCGATTTATAATCTATAACAATAAAAAATATTAAAATGAACAAAAGTAAAATTATTCAACTCATAATCTTTTTTATACTAACATTAAATACAATAAAAATGAATGCACAACAAAACACATCAATTGGTAATACGTTAACAGCAGAACAGCAAAGTCTGGTAAAAATTTCTGCGTTAACAGCTTCAGGTGATCTGGAATCACTTAAACAGCAATTAGCTGAAGGACTTAATTCCGGATTGAGTATCAATGAAATTAAAGAAGCATTGGTACAACTATATGCTTATTGTGGTTTTCCAAGAAGCATAAATGCTATAGTTACATTTAAAACCGTATTAGATGAAAGGAAAAAGAACAACATTACGGACGAACCGGGAAAGGAAATTGTTGTTGAAAACAACGTAGATGATAAATACGAGCAAGGCAGAATTGTTTTAGAACAATTAACAAAAGTTCAGCAGCTAAAGCCGGCTCCGGGTCTGGGAGAATTCGCTCCACGTATTGATGCATTTTTAAAGGAACATCTTTTTGCCGATATCTTCGCAAGTGATGTTCTGTCATATCAACAACGGGAGTTTGTTACGATTGCCGCACTGTCATCCATTCCAGGAGTAGAGCCCCAGTTGCAAGCTCATTTAAACATGGGAAAAAATACAGGCATTACAGAAAATCAGCTTGTTGAAGTTGCAAATCTGATTGAAAAAACTATTAATAAAACTCAGGCAAATGTTTTAAGAAAGCTTATCGGTAAAGAACCTATTCCAATTATTGAACCCGATATGATGGTGCGTATTTCAGAAATAGAAATTGTTCCTGAATTTTTTGAGGAATACAAATCCATTCTTCAAGAAGAGTCTTCTGCTTCAGTCAAAATTGAACCGGGCGTTATTGCAATATTCCCGATGTACCAAAAGGAAAACCCTTCGCAGATCAGGATTGTAGAAATCTACGCAGATAAAGATGCTTACGACTCACATATAAAGACTCCGCATTTTCAAAACTATAAAACCTCAACACTGAAAATGATAAAGTCGTTAAAGTTAGTTGATATGAACAGTATTGATAATGAAACAATTTTTGAAATCTTCAAAAAAATAAAATAGCTAATCACTAAAAAAATTAGAGAGGTGCAAAATGGAAAAGGGAAACAACTATCGGTCAAGAAGAAAATTCCTGGAACAAAGTGCTTTAGCCGGTGCCGGTTTAATGTTAGCAGGACCTTTGCAAATTTTTTCACAAACAACTAATAATAATTCGATCGTTATGAACAACATACAATCTAAAGGATATGCTGGTAAAGATGAGCACAGCAAATTGGAGCTATGGGAATTTGAAAGACGCCCTGTGGGTGATAATGATATTCTTATTGAAATTAAATACTCCGGTATTTGCCATTCCGACATTCACACAATCAGAGGTCACTGGGGAAAACAAATATATCCTCAAGTAGCTGGTCATGAAATCGCTGGTATCGTAACGGCGGTCGGAAAAAATGTTACGAAATTTAAAATCGGCGATAAGGCTGGAGTCGGGTGTATGGTTGATAGCTGTATGACATGCGAAAGCTGTAAAAATGGCGAAGAACATCAATGCGACAATAGTGCAACTGTGTTAACCTACGGAAGTAAGGATAAAACATCGCCCACAGGTATTACTCAGGGAGGTTACTCAAATAATCTTGTTGTAACAGAACATTTCGCAATCAAAATTCCAGATAGTATTGATCTGCAATATGCCGCTCCTCTGTTGTGTGCAGGTATAACAACCTATTCACCATTAATGAAAGCACAGTTCAAGAAAGGAGACAAAGTTGGTGTTTCTGGAATTGGAGGGTTAGGTCACATGGCTATAAAACTTGCAGTATCTAAAGGAGCCGAGGTATATGCGTTTACTACGTCTGCGAGTAAAAAGCAAGACATACTTTCCTGGGGTGCTAAGGAAGTAATTGTAGTCAATACACTTGATGATCTTAAACCATACAAAGCCACTCTCGACTATATGATTTCTACAATACCATATAAATTTGATGTTGCTGCTTATGCATCAGTTTTAAAACCTTATAAGAATTTTACTTATGTGGGAATGCCTGTAAACGGAGAACTGGTTATCAATAACTTTCTGATGATACGTAACAGGGTAAATTACAATGCTTCTACTATTGGCGGAATACCGGAAACGCAGGAGGTGATTGATTATTGTGCTGCAAATAAAATCTATCCGCAAATCGAGATCATTGCTGCCGATAAAATCAATGAAGCTTGGGATAAGGTGGTGAATAAAGAGGCACGATACAGATATGTAATTGATGGGGCAACATTTTAATTAATGAAATAAGTGTTTAATGCGTTCTGGTTAATTGGAGCTTTGTCTTTTTGATGAAGCTCCTTTTTTTATTGAATCTGACAACAGCAGCGGCAATGATTGTTTTCGTGAAGATTCGAAATAAAAATTTTTTAAAAAATAGTTACAATGGAAAGTTTTCAAAATCTGTGAAACAAAAATTTTGTAATTATCTTTACTTTACATGTATCGGTATATTTTAAACTAAATGCTGGTGACTTTTAAAATAGAAAAAGTATGAGTTAATATGATCGGACACTTTTCATTATTCCTGGCAGCTATTCTGGCTATTGTGTTCCTGATAATGCTGGCAAATAAAATAAAAGTAGCTTACCCTATCTTGCTTGTTGTTGCAGGACTTTTGATAAGTTTTGTGCCCGGTATACCTGTACTGCATATTGAACCAGATTTAATTTTTATCATCTTTTTACCACCGTTACTATACGAAGCTGCCTGGGCTATTTCCGGAAAAGAATTGTGGAAATGGAGACGCATCATCGGGAGTTTTGCATTTGTAGTTGTTTTCTTCACCGCTTCATCAGTAGCATTTGTTGCCAATGCTTTTATTCCTGGCTTTTCGCTCGCTTTGGGATTTTTATTGGGTGGAATTGTTTCGCCACCCGATGCCGTCAGTACAGGTGCAATTCTGAAATTTGTTAAAGTTCCCAAACGGGTATCATCAATCCTGGAAGGCGAAAGTTTGCTTAATGATGCATCGGCACTTATCATTTTTCGTTTTGCATTGATTGCTGTTGCCACAGGTCAGTTTGTTTGGTATAACGCTGCGCTTAATTTCGTTTGGATGTTGTTAGGAGGAATTGGGATTGGCTTGTTGATAGGATGGGTGTTTATGAAGATACATAAAGTCTTCCCTACAGATGCAAGAATGGATATCGTATTAACCATCGTATCACCATACATAATGTATATAGCAGCAGAAACATGTCATTGTTCGGGTGTATTGGCAGTTGTAAGTGGTGGTTTATTTCTTTCTCAAAAAAGACTTGATTTTTTAAACAGCTCTTCCCGCTTGAGTGGTATGAATGTATGGGAAGATCTTGTTTTTGTTTTGAATGGATTGGTGTTTCTGCTTATTGGACTTGAATTGCCGGAGATAGTTTCTGGATTAAAAGACATTAGTATTTTCACTGCTATTGGATATGGATTGCTGATTACATCGGTACTCATTCTTGGAAGAATTATAGCTGCATACGGGGCTTTGCTGGTAACGCTGATTATGAGAAATTTTATTACCGTGGCAGATAGCAGAAACCCTGGATTTTGGGCACCAATGATATTGGCATGGGCTGGCATGCGTGGAGTTGTTTCTTTGGCTGCTGCTTTATCCATACCTGTTTATCTTGAAAATGGTTCTGACTTTCCTCAGCGAAATTTAATTCTCTTCATCACCTTCATTGTTATTTTATGTACACTGCTGATTCAAGGTTTAACTTTACCGTATCTTATCAGGAAATCTCGGCTTCCTGATTTCAATGATCACATTTCAGAAAGCGAAGCACATAATCTCATAAAAAATGGATTGACAAATCATGCTTTACAATATTTAAAGGATAACCATAAAGAACAATTAAAGGATTCTCCCTATTTACAATTCATAGAGAGAAAATGGGAAGATCATACAAATGACAAAATAGAGCAGTCTATTACTGATGAGGGTAAATCAATTTATTTAAAAGTATTAGAACAGCAAAGACAATGGCTCATCACACAAAACAAAATGGACGACAGGATGGATGAAGATGTGATAAGAAAATATTTACTTCAAATAGATATTGAAGAGGAACGCTTGAAATTATTATAGACATTTTCAGATCAAAGATTTGATGCACTTTCAAACTACACTCCCCCCAAAAATCAATTATTATATTTTACAATATGAGTGGAAGAATATAATTCTTCATTAGGCATACCCATATAAACAGTAAAATGGATACAAAAAGCAGTAATCTGAATAAACTAATATTGAGATAGTGATGGTAATTTTGTACCAGATTAAATACTTAAAATGAAAGATGAATAGACCAAAAATACTTTTAACGATGCTTACTTCCATTGACGGAAAGATTGAAGGCGATTTTATTCACAACCACAACGATAAGTTGGGAAATTATTTCGAACTCATGAAGCTGGAAGGAAATGATGCCTGGGGCAACGGCAGCAATACTCATAAAAAATATTTCAGCGATGAATCGGTGGATTTAGTGAAATACAAAAATGTACCCATTGATTTTGAGGACAACATTCAAAGAGGTGAAAATATTTATATCGTTTCGTTTGATTCAAAAGGAAAAGTATTCTGGAAAGAGCGAACCTTGCTCTTCCCCGATGAGGTAAAAAACGATGTATTGGTGGTTACCACTAAAAGTGTAAGTCCGGAATATCTTGTCTATCTGAAAGAAAAAAATATCTCGTACATTTTTGCAGGAGAAGATACCATTGACCTGAGTACTGCGCTTGACAAATTGTACAATCTTTTTGATATAAAACATTTTGCTATTGTGGGTGGTGCTACCATAAACGCCAACTTTATCAAAGCTGATTTAGTGGATGAAATCAAAATTGTAATCGCTCCCTTTATCGATGGCAGCAGAGAACAAACTCTTGCTGAAACTTTTGACAACAGCCGAATCACCAAACAGTATGCTTTAAAGGAAGTGAGAAAATTAGAGAATGATGGTGTAATGCTTACTTATTATTTAAACACAACAATGAATAAAGAAAGAGAGTAATATGAAATCAGAAAATAAAAAATTTACAACAGAGGAATTAAAGAAGATTAATGATGCTGATGATCTTCAAATTTCTCCTTTCCGTGAAGATGGAAAAACATACGGTACGCCAACATGGATTTGGGAAGTTGTTGTTGATGGCGAATTATATGTGCGGGCTTATAACGGTGTTTATTCTCAATGGTATAATGCAGCTATAATTCAAAAAGCCGGACGAATTATTGCAGCAGGTATGACGAAAGAGGTAAGCTTTGAACCTGTGCAGGGTGAGATTAGCAAAGCAATTGATGAAGCATACAAAAATAAATATGGAAGCAGTCCTTATTTGTCGCCAATGATCAGCAATCGTGCACGTGCTGCGACTGTAAAAATTTTTCCAAAATAAACTTTATAAATTATATCTTTTTCAAGTGAGAGATGGATGAATCATTTTTATTGGAAGGTAATAAAAACAAAAAGTATTAACTCAACGAAAGGAAGCAAAGTTATGATTTTAGAAGAGAAATATAAGCTGTCTAATGGTGTTGAAATTCCTAAACTTGGTCTTGGCACCTGGTTTATAAATGATGACAAAGTAGTGCAAGCAGTAATAGATGCTGCAAGTATTGGTTATCGGCATATTGATACGGCCCAGGCATACGAAAATGAAAGCGGAGTTGGGAAAGGTGTTAAAGCTTCAGGTATTAGTCGTGAAGAAATGTTTATAACCACCAAACTTGGAGCAGAAGTAAAGTCGTACAAAAAAGCCGTTGCATCTATTAATACCTCACTTAAAAAATTGGGACTTGATTATATTGACTTGATGATTATTCATAGCCCGAAACCCTGGGCAAATTTTCTTGAAACTGAACCTTACTTTGAAGGAAACATCGAAGCATGGCGTGCATTAGAAGAAGCTTATGAAGCAGGAAAACTTCGGGCTATCGGCGTTTCAAATTTTGAAAAAGCAGATCTGGATAATATTCTTGAAAATTGTTCTATCAAGCCAATGGTCAATCAGATTCTGGTACACATCAGCAATACCCCGAAAGAACTTATACGATATAATCAAGAAAAACAAATTCTTGTTGAAGCTTATTCACCGTTTGGTCATGGAGAGATTTTTAAGAACCAATCTGTGCAGGCGATTGCTGAAAAATACAAAGTATCTGTTTCGCAGTTGGCTATCCGCTACTGTTTACAGCTTGGTTTGCTTCCTTTGCCTAAGACCTCAAATCCACAGCACATGAGAACCAATGCCGAAGTGGATTTTGTAATCTCTGATGCAGATATGTTATTATTGAACAATGTAAAGCAAATTGAAAATTATGGAGAACACAGCAAGTTTCCGGTGTTTGGTAAGGTTTAGGAAATAGAAGTGTCAGGATAATCATATTATCAAGTTTCTGTAAAACTGTTACAAAGTGCAGTAATCTGAATACGGTTTGCGCTATTGGTTGTTATTACATTTGTATTAGAAAATTAAACGATAAGGATTCTAATTATGAAAAATATATCCACTATAGCAATGATGTTCGCCGGAATCTTAATCATCACATCATTTAATTCTTTACAGGCACAAAATAAAAATATTATGGAGTCAACAATGTCAGAGAACGATATTTTCCCTAAAGGTCAGCGAGGTTCGGCTGATTATTTCACGGGAATAGTTTGGGTAGCACCTTTACTTGCTAAAGACAGCATCAACAATTTTTCTATTGGGAATGTAGTGTTTGAACCCGGTGCAAGAGCCAACTGGCACACCCATCCGCGTGGACAAGTACTGATAGTTACTGACGGTCAAGGTTATTATCAGGAAAAAGGGAAATCTGCCCAATCTATTAAAAAAGGCGATGTGATTAATATTCCGCCAGATGTTGAACACTGGCATGGTGCCTCTGCAAATAGTCCATTGGTGCATATTGCCATTACCAATTTTGAAAACAATGAGTTTGTAATCTGGTTGTCTCCTGTTACAGATGAAGAATTCAAAGAAGCAAATCAAATAAAATGAAAAAGTTTCTCTTAAACATGATATTTAATGTTTCAGTCAGCGTAACTGCACAAGTCAATCAGCAGAATAATCAAGACACAAACAGAATCCAAGTAACAAATATTATTCAAAATAATCAGGGAAAATCATGAAAAACGTAACATTAAATAACGGATTAGAAATGCCAATTCTTGGATTTGGCGTTTTTCAAATGAACGATCAGCAAGAATGCGAAAGAAGTGTACTTAATGCAATTGAAGTGGGTTATAGATCCATTGACACAGCCTCTGCTTATCACAATGAAGAAGCAGTAGGAAGTGCAATCAAAAGTAGTGGCATCCCTAGGGAAGAATTGTTTATCACTACAAAGCTATGGCTGCAGGATGGCGGATACGAAAAAGCCAAAAAAGCTTTTGAAACTTCAATTAAAAAGTTGGGTCTGGATTATTTAGACCTATATCTTATTCACCAGCCTTTTAACGATGTATATGGTTCCTGGCGTGCAATGGAAGAACTTTATCACGAAGGAAAAATCAGAGCCATTGGCGTAAGTAATTTCCGTCCCGACCGGTTGATGGATTTGATTCTTTATAATGAAGTTATCCCGGCTGTTAATCAGATTGAAACCCATCCGTACTTTCAACAAATTGAAAATCAAAAATTTCTTCAGGAGAATAACGTACAGCATGAATCTTGGGCACCTTTAGGGCAAGGGAAGTTGAATGTTCTTGGTGACGATCTGCTTCTTATCATTGCCAAAAAATACAACAAGTCTGTAGCCCAGGTGGTCTTGCGTTGGTTGATACAACGGAATATTGTTGTTATTCCTAAATCGGTTCACAAAAAAAGGATTGAAGAAAATTTCAACCTCTTTGATTTTGAATTAACAAGTCAGGATATGGAAGATATTAAAACTCTTGACCGTAACGCCAGTGAATTTAAAAATCATACTGATCCCGAAGTAGTAAAATGGTTCAGCGAGTTGAAATGAATTAACAAGACAAACTATTATGATCATACAGAAGAAATAAAAGTTTATGGTCCGCAGCAATACAGTAATTTTTATGAATGAGCCGATAAAGAGATGAATTATGAAAAAGGATGCAATTGTTTCGAACAACACACTTTTTATAGCAACGAAAGATATCAAGAACAACTTTCAAATTAATGGTATTATCCGCAAAGGAAAAAATGTATTTTCCGTCTCAAGAGAAGAGTACAGTGCAACAGCAACACTAATTGCATCATTGCTTGGTTTCTTCATGATAACACTCGACGCCGTAATCGTCAATGTGGCGCTTCCAGCAATGGGTCGCGATTTGAATGCGGGCATTTCCGGTCTGCAATGGATTGTAGATGGTTACACTTTAATGTTTGCTGCATTACTTTTATCAGCTGGTGTATTTTCTGATCGAGTTGGCGCTGACCGTGCTTTTAGAATTGGGTTGATAATTTTTGCCGTGGCTTCCGCTGCTTGTGGTTTTGCACCCAATTTGGGTTTTATGGTACTCGCCCGTTTCATACAGGGTTCAGCAGCAGCAGTAATGATGCCTTCATCCATGGCATTGATTAGCCACGCCTATCCGGACAAAGCCAAAAGAGCGCGTGCTATAGCTATTTGGGCAATGGGCGGCGGTATTGCAAGCTCGTCAGGTCCCGTATTGGGAGGAGTATTAAGCGAAGTGGATTGGCGACTAATTTTCTTTATCAATGTACCGATGGCTTTGATTGCGCTGTGGATACTAAGACGTACCCCCCAATCATCACACAAGAAACAGGCTTTCGACTGGACCGGACAAATCACTGCAATTTTAGCAATGGGTGCGCTGACCTTTGGTGTTATCGAAGGTGGAGCCATCGGGCTGACAGCACCGGTTGTAATGGGCGCTTTAACTATAGCAGTGATAGCAGTGGTCATATTTATGTTAGCTCAGAAGAGCGGGAAACATCCAATGGTACCAGCAAGCCTTTTCCAATCCCGCAATACCTTAATTTCTATCATTATTGGATTTACATTCATGGTAGGTTATTTCGGTCTTCCTTTTGTGATGAGTTTGTACTTGCAACAGGTAAGAGGATTTTCACCTCTTGCCACAGGTACGGTTTTTCTCCCTATGATGCTGATAGGCGCCCTTCTGACACCCTTTAGTGCAAGGCTGGCAGAAAAACTTGGTGGAAGAACACTAATAGCTGCCGGATTAATTTTTATGGCAATGGGATTGGTTATACTTGCTTTTGTTCCATCTTCAACACCGGTTTGGATATTGTCCGCCCTTATGACCTTGGTTGGATTAGCAGGTCCGTTTGTATCGCCGCCTATTACAGCGGTTTTACTGAACAGTGTATCCATGAATCAGGCAGGAATAGCAAGTGGGGTATTCAACACCAGCAGACAGTTAGGCGGGGCATTGGCAGTTGCAGTTTTTGGCGCTTTACTGGCTCAGCCTGGAATGTTTTTGCAGGGCGTACGGAGCAGTTTGCTGCTTGCAGCAAGCATCACAGTAATAACAACTATTATTAGCTTGAGATTGAAATCCTCTTCTAATATCGCCATAATAAACAATGAAGAATTAAAAAATTTATAAATTAAAATTCCATAATAATGAAGACAAGAAAATTAAGAGACCTGGAAGTGTCAACTGTAGGATATGGTGCAATGGGACTGAGTCATGGCTATGGTCCTATTCCTGAAAAGAAAGAAGCCTTGCGGCTTATTCGTTACGCTTATGATTTAGGCTGCACCTTCTTTGATACCGCCGAAGGATATGGTGCCGGCGCTAATGAAGAACTCTTGGGTGAAGCTTTACAACCTTTTCGTGACAAGGTAGTTATCGCTACCAAATTGCATATTAATAGTTATGCTGAAAATTATTCCAGAAAAGTACTATTTGAACAAATCAAAGAACGACTGGAAAAATCCTTACGCCGACTTCGTACCGACTATGTAGATCTTTATTACCAACACAGAGTGAATAAAAATATTCCTGTTGAAGATGTTGCTTGGTGTTTTGGTGAATTAATCAAAGAAGGAAAGATTTTGGGTTGGGGACAATCACAGGCAACGGAACAGGAGATAAGACGAGCACATACAGTAACACCATTAAGCGCCATTCAAAGTGAATATTCTATGATGGAAAGAATATTTGAAAAAGATGTCATTCCTACTTGTGAAGAATTGAATATAGGTTTTGTTCCTTTTTCTCCTTTGGCCAGTGGTTTTTTATCGGGGAAAGTGAGTGCAGATGATAAGTATGTGGGAGATGATGTCCGTCGTGTGATAACTCGGTTTAACAAAGAGAACATAGAAGCAAATCAGCCATTGTTGGATTTAATTCAACGATTTGCAGTGGAGAAAATTTCAACACCTGCACAAATTTCATTAGCATGGATGCTTTATAAAAAAGACTTTATTGTACCGATTCCTGGCTCGCGTAAAGCGGAACGTATTGAGGAAAATCTTGGTGCCGCCAACGTTGTGCTTACGGAAGTGGAATATTCAAAAATTGAAGCAGAGCTTGCAAAGATACAAATCTATGGAAACAGAACGGATGAAGATATTTCAAAATTGAGATTTATGAGATAACTAATTTATTATTAAGATCAGCAGAAAATTGATTAAAGCACAGATGTGTTTAAACTATCGTACATCAACCTTGGCAGCATTCCTGCAAAGGTCATTAAAACAATAGATGAAAGTTAGAGGAATAAAAAAATGGAAAACAATTCAAGAAGAAAATTTTTACAGCAAACAGCGTTAGCTGGCGCAGGCTTGATGTTTGCCAAGCCATTTAATATTTTTTCTCAAACCAATTATTTAACGACTATGAATAACACAGAAGAAAACACTGGTAAACGAAAATTAGGAACACTTGAAGTTTCTCCAATAGGACTTGGTTGTTTGCCGATGGTAGGTTACTACGGCAGTGGTCTCCGTGAGAAAAAAGCAATGGTGGAACTTATTCGCGCTGCCTACGAACAAGGCGTAACTTTTTTTGATACTGCAGAAGTATATGGTCCTTATCTGAGCGAAGAATATTTGAGCGAAGCTGTGGCTCCCTTCAGAGATAAAATTGTGATTGCTACAAAATTTGGTTTTGGTGTTGAAGAAAAACAACCCACTGCCTTGAACAGTGAACCCAAACATATCCGCAGAGCGGTGGAAGGTTCATTAAAAAGATTAAATACAGACAGGATAGATTTATTATATCAGCACCGTGTTGATCCTAAAATTCCGATGGAAGATGTTGCAGGAGCGGTTAAAGATTTAATTCAGGAAGGGAAGGTTTTACATTTTGGTTTGTCAGAAGCCAGCGCCAACTCGATTCGCAAAGCACACGCTGTTCAACCTGTTTCAGCAGTACAAAGTGAATATGCTGTTTGGTGGCGTGAACCTGAGACTAAAATATTTTCAATACTTGAAGAACTCGGAATTGGGTTTGTACCATACTGTCCGGTTGGTCGTGGTTTTTTAACAGGAGATATTAATGCACAACAACGATTTTTAAAACCTGAACGAAGATCAACACTACCTCGTTTTGAACCGGAAGCTTTAAAACAAAATGAACCTTTGGTTGATTTTATGAGAATCTGGGCAAAACGTAAAAATGCAAGTCCGGCGCAAATTGCTTTAGCATGGACTCTGGCACAGAAACCCTGGATAGTTCCAATTCCCGGCACCACACAGTATCATCATTTATCCGAAAACAACGGAGCTAAAAATATCAGTTTCTCTGCTGATGAGTTAAATGAATTCAATTCTGAAGTATTAAAAATAAAACTGGTTGGACACCGCGCTGATTCGTTTACAGAAAGTCAAATTGATAAATAAAGAGAAAGTCATGAAAATGAATAACATTAAAACAATATGCACGATTGCTCTTGGAGGTCTTTTGTTATTAACCGCCTGCAATCATAAAACAGAAACAAAGCAAGGAAATCAAAAGAATATGGAAACACAGGTGCCAAAAATAAGTGACTTCCCCACAGGGAAAGAGAATTCAGGATTTGCTCAATACTTTTCGGGTAAATCATGGCTTGCACAACTTACCACTAACAAGGAATTAAATGTTCCCATGTTCAATGTTACGTTTGAACCGGGTTGTCGAAATAATTGGCATAGCCACACAGGCGGACAAATATTGATTGCAGTTGGCGGTGCAGGATATTTTCAGGAACGTGGAAAAGAAGCCATTCGCATGGAACCGGGTGATGTTATAGAAATTGGTCCAAATGTAGAGCATTGGCATGGAGCAGCGCCTGACAGTTGGTTTTCACATATTGCCGTAGAATGCAACCCTCAGACCAATAAAAATACGTGGCTGGAACCGGTTACAGATGAAGAATATCAGGAAGCGGTAAAGAATATATAATTATTATATGAAAAAAATTCTTTTATTCTTTATTTTATTTTTGACTACTATATGCGTATCAGCATGTAATATTCCTAATGAAAATACTGTACAAACAGATACAATTAAAACGATGAAATTAAAAATAACAGCAGGCGATAAAATTCTTACCGCCACAATGATAGATAATGTTACTACCCGGGCATTTATGAAAATGCTGCCACTAATTCTAAAGATGACGGAGTTGCACAATAACGAAAAATACTGCAATCTGCCTGAACAGTTGCCTGGCAAAGCCGTCAAGCCAGGCACAATACACGCAGGAGATTTAATGCTTTGGGATGCCAATTATAAATGTCTTGTATTGTTTTACAAGACATTCAAAAGCCCCTACAGCTATGTAAAATTAGGCACGATAGATAATCTTGATGAACTTGAAGCCACATTAGGTTCAGGCGATATTGAATTAAGATTTGAGAAGATGGATTAAAATCGCATGCAAAAAATAATAATGACGGCTGTTGTGTATTTATGATTTTTATCCAATCCTGTCAACAGAATAAATTTAATAATAGGAACACTATGAACGAACAAGGAAAGAATACAATATTTAAAAGAGGTGAAAAATTATCTGCAGAAATCATTACAGGGAATGCGTGGCACAATAAATTAGTTAATGAAGATACCACGTACACAACCGCCATTGGCGTTGAAGAATTTGAAGCAGGGTCAAGGAATGTTTGGCACTCGCATCCAAGCGGTCAGATTATTATTGTGTTGGATGGTGTTGGCTATCATCAGATAAAGGGAGAGTCTTTACAGGTAGTAAGAAAAGGCGATGTAATAAAATGTCCGCCGGGTGTTTTGCATTGGCACGGAGCTTCAAAAGACAGCAGTGTAACTCAAATCTACATTCTTCCTAATACTGAAAAAGGATTGGCGAACTGGTTTGACAGAGTAACTGATGATCAATACAATAGTTTGTAACTATACTCTTTAAATGAAATTAATAATTTTATAAAAGCGGATAAATCAAATCACTTCAGCCAACTTGCCTTTTAACCTCAAGTGGTTGTGTTCAATGAACATAATAAAACTGAAGCCTAAATATGTTATTGCCTCAGTCAGAGTGACTCCGCTAAGTTGGAGCAGGCAGTACAAATTTGATGTTTTGTGCCTCTATTAAACTTTGGTAAAAACTTGAATCTTTGTGTCTGAAACTTGCCGGACATAAAGCCTCCAATTGTGATCAGTCAATTGTAACCAATAACACAACCCACAAAAAACAACATGATATGAAAACGAGAATTGCATATTTTATGTTTGCAGTTTTCATACTGACCTTGTGCAGTAATAAAATATTTAAATCAGATAATAATGTGAAAGCAATAACAAGCTATAACCCAACATTTAAGAGCGGGTATTCCGTTGTAAACGGATTGAAAATGTATTATAAAATTTACGATCAGGGCAAACCGTTTGTTTTAATCCACAGCGGAGGTTCAACTATCCAAACCACATTTGAAATTCTAAATATTAAATTTTAATGATTACTATGTTCACACATTTTGATGAAAGAGAAAAATTAGTTCACTATCCGGAAGACAGAAGCTTATTTGTTAATCTGAAACCGTTTGTGTTTGTTCTTCTCGGTATTGTTTTTTTAGCAACTGTGGGAGTAGCCTGGATACAATATTTATTTTTTGGTCTGCCCACAGACCCATCGCTTGCACTTTTAAATACTGCCGAAGTAAGCGTAAAAGGTTTTCCGGTTTGGCTGATACTGTGTCATTGGATAAACTTTTTCTTTTTGGTAATACTGGTAAGAGCCGGACTTTCAATATTATATGACCATCCGCGATTATATTTTAACGAAGGATGCACGCCGGGTTCTGAATGGTTGAAATTTACTCCGGTAAAAGTACCCAAAGATAAGTTATGGACTGCTAAAGATGATGCCCGTTATATAAACCCGTTTTTCGGTTTGCCCGGATATCGCCATACTGTAGGCATAGCACGAGGCTGGCATTTTATCCACGTGCCTTTTTTTGTATTAAATGGAATTGTGTTTGTTGTGCTATTATTTTTCAGCGATCAATGGATAAGAATCATCCCGACTTCATGGCAAATTATACCAGATGCCTGGAATGTATTTGTACATTATGCAACCTTCAATCTGCCGATAGAACCAAATGGTTTTTATCATTACAATGCTCTGCAGCAGCTTTCATATTTTTCCGTAATATTTATTTTGGCTCCGCTTGCAATGCTTAGTGGAATGGCTATGTCGCCTGCTATTGAAAATCGGTTTCACTGGCTGCCAAAATTATTCGGTAACAGACAAGGGGCAAGGTCTGTACATTTTTTAGTGATGCTGTCCTATGCAATCTTTTTTGTTATACATGTTACTATGGTGATTATAACCGGTTTTGTCAGAAATATGAATCACATTACACTTGGAACAGATGATCCATCAAGTACAACTGGACTTTACATTGTAATAGGTATCATTTTATTTACGATTGCTTTTTCAGTATATGCTCATTGGGTTTCCTGGAACAGACCTCGCTGGGTACAAAAAACAGATGCTTTTATCAACGGCAATTTATGGCAGAACACAATCGACAAACTGAAGCCTGTTCCTTATTATAAGAAGGAAGAGATTTCTCAATTTTTTTGGCCCAACGGAAAGCTTCCAACTTCTGAACTCTGGAAAGAGCTGGCAAAGAATAAATTCAAAGATTACAAACTTAAGATTGGCGGATTGGTTGAAAATCCAGTTGAACTGTCTCTTGATGAATTGATGAAACTTGGTAAAGAACAAAATATAACTATGCACCACTGCATACAAGGCTGGACAGGCGTAGCTGAATGGGGCGGTTTGCCGATAAGAGCTATTGTTGATCTGGTTAAGCCACACCCATCTGTTACTACAGTTGTGTTTTACTCATTCGGAGAAGGATTATACGGAGGTGTTTATTATGATACTCATACTCTGGACAATTGCCTGAAGCCAGCATCAATACTTGCATGGGAAATGAATTATGAACCGCTTACTGAAGTGTATGGCGCTCCACTAAGGCTGCGCGTTGAAAATCAGTTGGGTTATAAAATGGTAAAATGGATTGAACGAATTGAGTTTGTTGAATCTCATAAAACAGTTGGCAAAGGTTATGGAGGCAAAAACGAAGATGATGAGTATTTCGATTTGTTGGCTAGCTCATAATTATTTCATCATCAACTATTTATGACTTCCGAAAGATTGATTAAAATTAATTAGTAAAATCAAAGCAAGGACAGCTAACAGCTTCTCGGATCTTTTCCTTTTCGATATAGCTCAGGAAAAGAAATTAAATGATGGAGATAAGATTTTTCAATCTGCTAAGCATGATTTTTTAACAGCAGCAGCTTGGAGTATTTGTCAATTAGTTCAGATCTTTTCATGTTTTTATACCAGATAACTTTACAATTAAGGTTATAACGAAACAAAAATAGTTTTTAAAGAAGGATTCACGCAATACCGATTAATAGCGGGACAAGTATTTGCGTAAAGAATTATGTCAGCGGTAATTGAAGAGACTGGCTTTGAGCTATATACACTGTCAAAAGAGAAATTATGAAAAATAAAAAGTTCACTGCATTAGAACCACTTATTGGACAATGGGAATATACAATGTATAATTGTTGGTTTTTAGAAAGTATGGATACTAAAATAAAGGGATCTACAACCATTGAGTGGCTATATGATACATTTTTAACAATCCGTACTATAAAAGCAGACAAGAAGCCAAGTGATATTTGGGTTATCGGCTACAGCGACGCACAACAAAAATATCAAATGTTCTATCACGACCAACGTGGCGTTGCTCGAATTTTTAATATGACCTTTGACGGCAAAACAATTATCTTTTTAAGAGAAGACGAAGATTTTTATCAGCGAATAACCATAAAGATTGAGACAAGTAGATTACACAGTATTGCTGAGGCATCGAAAGACAAAGGCAAAACCTGGAGAAAAGATTTAGAAATGTCTTTGGTGAAGATTTAATCATAAAACAAGAAAAAACCTTACAGAAAGCATTGTAAAGTTATTGCACAATTAGTTAGTCAAAATTCTGGCATTCGGAAATTTCCAAACAAATACCGCTAACAAGGTATTGCCAAAAGCGTTTACGCGTGCTTTTTAAAAACTTTTTGATTTGTTGATAATGCAGTTTTTTCAAATACCAAAAAAAAGGGATGCTAATGCATCCCTGAAAATAATCGGTTGATTAAATTTTTATTTATCAATCAACTTTTTTAAAGACCATTTTAGTTTTTCCGCTGACAAGAGTCAATTTCATCTTATCAATTGAATAGCTAACTGTCTTTTGATCTAATGCGCTTACTACTGCTTTTTCTACCTTCATATTTTGACAACTCATAAGTGTTCCAAGCAATGCACCAAAAGAAATTTTATCGCCCGATACTGTGATATTTCCGGAAAAACTATTACAACCAGCATGCCCGTTAAATCTCATATCGGATAAAACAAATTCAAATTGCGGAGCACCTTTTTGCAGTTTCTCTTTTTTTAGATTGATGCCGGTCATTTCTTCCATTACCCAGATATCATATAAACGCAGGTCAGCAAGAAATTTTCCACATCCATCAAAGGCTTGAAATTTTTCATCAGCCGATTTTTTTGCTTCTACTCTAACTTTATATGGGAATATTTCTCCGGACATATTATCCTGGCAGTTTTCCCTGATCAGAGTAATTATAAGCTCTCCTGATTCGGATTTTGATCTGTACAAAGTTAGATCCTGATTTTTAATACCTTCAACTGATGGGGCTGAAACTGTCCATCCATCCATCATTGAAAAAACAAAGTTCTTTTCAAGATCAAGCTCTAATGTCCAGTTTGGCTCATTCCCTCTGCCAAAGAAGTCAATACCATCAACAAACTTTTTCTGGTAAAATTCAGGATTCAGTTCAGTCTTTTCTTTCATGGGCTGATCTTTATCATTGTCAATAGATTCATCAAATTTTTTCACAGTGCTCATATCTTTTTTCAACATATACTTTGCTTCAACAGAGGATTCAAATCGCTCACCGTATTCATTTAAGCGGATCAGGTTTTTAGATCCGATTAAATACAATTTATCTTCATCTGCTCCACTTAACATAATAACAGAGTCAGATTCAAAAGTCCAGCTTCCCTCATCAACCAGGGCTTCTTCATCTCTTCCTTTATAAAAAGATCTTTCCTTAAATGTATAATCATCTTTTAAGTTAAGCTGATAATCAATTTCTTCACAATCATTACAAGGGAATACACCAAGCCAAATTCCGTTTGTTATAAACTGAACCTGCTTTTGATCTGGTATGAAATCAGGACCAGATGAACATCCGATATAAACAACAGCGATAAACAGAGATAGTATAATAGTTTTTTTCATAAATGTTTTCTCCTTTAGATGAATTGTCTAAGTAATTTAAATGCTCTTTGAATAATATATACAAAAAAATCAAATATTATACCGATAAAACCTTATTGTTTAAGCAGTAAAAAATCAATTAGATATATAATCTTAGTAAAATTGGGCTTTATTGCAGGAAGAACTTACAGTGTTGAAAAATTTTTTATAACTGCTGATGTGTTGATAAAAAAACGCATCTTGTAAATAAGATGCGCTTTATCTTATTAAGCTTATGAAAGATTAAGATGCTTTAATTAATAATTCATTTTCGATTGCTTGTTTTAAGGATTCCTTTGGAAGAGCACCCACAGCCATCTTTGGCTGTCCAACTACCGGAACAAATAGTATAGATGGAATACTTCTGATTCCAAATACTGCTCCTAATTCTTGTTCTTCATCAGTATTTACTTTATAAATGTTTATCTTGCCTTTGTATTCTTCGGAAAGCTCCTCGAGTACCGGCCCAACCATTCTGCACGGACCACACCATGGCGCCCAAAAATCTATAATTGCAGGAAGCTCTCCATTAAATTTCCAATCCTGATTTTTTTCATAATCAAAAACTTTTGTTAAAAAAGTTTCTTTCGTTAACGACTCAGTCATTTATTTGCCTTTCTGTTTTATTCCTTTATTTATTTTAAAATATATTGAAGCGTATTTGTTTAAACTGCTTTAAAAACCCGCTCTAATTTTTTCTTAACTTCTTCTGCAACCGTTTTGACCTTTGGATTGTCTATTACTGCTGTCATAATCATCGGATCAAAAACCGAAACAACTGTTTTATCATCTTTTTCATAAACGATTACATTACAAGGTAAAAGCAAACCAATCTCTTCCTCAGCCTGCAGCACCTGATGTGCAAAAGGCGGATTGCAAGCGCCAAGAATAGTGTAATTCTTGAAATCAACATCAATCTTTTTCTTTAATGTATCTTTAACATTAATAGTTGTTAGAACTCCGAACCCTTCTTTTTTCAACTCTTCAGTTACTTTATCAATTGCCTGATCAAAGCTATAATCTGTTGTTTTAGAAAAACCGTATTGCATTATTTTATTTCCTCTGCTTCCTGTTTTTTATTTTTTTTAAAAATTTGTTTCCAATCAATTAACAAAAAACCGGCAGAGGCTCCATAGATAGTACTGATATATGGATTTCCGGAAATCGGGCAGCTGCCGTTGCAGCCGATATAATGATAATAAGCATATCCCGCAGTAGCGCCGGCTAAAACCGGAAAAATACGCTTTGTCCATTTCCATATTATTTCAAACCTGTTGCGTTCCAACGAACCATTCCTCCGCTTAAATTTGTAGCATTAAATCCCATTTTCTTTAGTTTAGATGCAGCATTAAGACTTCGGTTTCCGGTTTGACAGTAACAGATTATCTCTGCATCCTTAAACTTTTTCAATTCCTGTTCTTTTTCTTTTAAATCTGTAACGGGTATATGATAAGAGCCTTTAATTGAACTTTGTTTTCTTTCTCTTTCAGTTCTTACATCAAGAAAAACAACATTACGCTCTTTCTTTACCTTTGCATAAGCATCAGCCGGCGAATATTGTTTAATTGATTTTATCAGGTAAACTTTTTTACCAATATAAAAGATGATAAGAGCAATAAATACATAAAGAAATATCTGTCCTGTTGTCATAAGCTTAAAAATTAATAATTAATATGATTTGAAATTTATAAAAAAGATTCAGAGCAAGATGTGATGTTTGTTTAATGTTTGCTATTGAGCTGGATTATTATCTTTTCAGCGGGAAACAAAACACAAATTATCTAACTAAATAGACCGGAAAGGTCAAATGTTAATAATAAATCAACAAACCATCTGACAAAGAGAAGTTTTAAGCTTCTTTTATGGCTAAAAATTTATTATAGAGCCACATTAAGATTGTTGCAAGAACTCCTATTCCGATTAATACAATCCAAACTAATTCTGGCTTACCCGAAGCTTTTGATGATTGATACAACCATCCGCCGAGCGGATCACCAACAAATCTTGCAATTGCTATCGGAAGAAAAGCGTATCCTTGAAACAACCCCTGTTGACCCGGGGGTGCGATTTCAGAAATATACTCGTAGTATCTCGGAGCCTGTGTCATTTCACCGATTGCAAATGCAACTATTCCTGCCGCAATTGTTGGAATGCTGGGATATATTCCAATTATAATCCAGATTAGACTTGAGAGAGCAAAGCCAATGAGTATAGCGTTTCTTGTCGGAATGTTTTTTGTTAAACGGTTAATTGGAATTTGAAGAAGAATAATTGCGCCGCCGGCAGACCAGGATTGAACGATTTCATAAGGAGCATCAGCGCTGATAAAATCTGTTATGTAATATGGTATAATTATAAACTCCTGCCAAAAGATAATCCAATACAAAGAATAGATTAAAAGAAAAATCATAAACCGGACATTTGCAAGAACCACAAACAGATTGACAATCTTTTTCCCAAGTGATTCTACAACTTCGGGAGCTGTTCCCTTTATTTCTTTATATAAAAAAATATTTACAATAAGCATTGCTAAGCAGCTTAATGCCGAAACAACATAAACGAACTCGTTACCGAAACTGTTTCTGACAAAATAAGCTAAAGTAGGACCAATAACTGCGCCCACATTAACAAGCCAGTAATAAATAGCAAAGCCAAGGGATTTTGTTTCAGAGGTTGTGGAAACTGCAACAGTTCCTAACACAGCAGGCTTTATGAAAGAACCGCCGAATGCTGTAAAAATTAAAAATGCCATCATCAGCCAATACAAATCCATTCCATCATAAATTCCGGAAAACGCACTCATTCCAACAGAGCCAATTAAAAAATAGCCTAATGCAAGAATAGAAAATGCAACACTAAAAGCACGCCTGAATCCCCATTTGTCCGCAAGTGTTCCACCAAGTATTGGAAGCAGATAAATCAGCCCGCCAAATATTCCGGAAAGCTGCCCTGCCTCAGATTCACTAAAACCAAGTTTATTACGCATATAAATCATAAAAACAATCTGCTGACCATAGTAAGCCAATCGTTCAAACAACTCCATTCCATTTGCAACCCAGAAAGGTAGCTGGAATCCTGACTTAAGCTCTTTAAATTTGTTTTTTATATCCACTGCTATGCCTTAAAAAATTTTGTGCGCAATTTAGTTATGATGATTTATACTAACAAAGTTATTTTAATGAGTTTGTAAAGTTGATATGCTAAAATGTATATCGTCTGCCATCTTTAAATGTTATTAAGCAGATTATCTGATAAAGAAAAAAGTCAGATCAAATTATCTGAATGAAATATTTTCCGGGATTACCTTACGTGTGTTTTTTTCTTCAATGAAAATACAAAACAAGACATTTATCTGCTGCTTATCATTTCTTTACTTAAATTTTCAAGCTTAAAAAGCGGAACGATAGTTGAAGAATTCTTTAACCGATAAATTGTGTGAATCCAGTCAATCACGCTAATTGGAATTAAAAAAAATAATTTTTAAACATACAGAGGCAAAAAAAAGAATTTAATATGAAAACACACTGCAAAATATTTCTGCTTTTATTATTAACATCACAGATAATTTATTCTCAAAATAAAAATGCTGTTAATGCTGAGGTTAAAAACAGCGAAGTAAAAATTAAACTTCACAAGCTTATCGAGTTTAATGATTCCAAAGCTAAAGACGGCAACAAATTTTTAATTGCTGATATCACAATTGAAAACACATCAGATAAGAAAATAAACATGGGTTCCGAATACACTATGAGCATCACAATCAAAGATGATAAAGGCAACGAGTACCGTTCGGGTCTTAAGGGGGAAGGAATTGTTTCAACTTTTTTAACAAAGAATGAAAATGTAGAACAAAATCAAAAAGATCATACACTTGCATTCAGCGAGAACTTTCCGCCAAAAACAAAAGCAAGGTCTTTTCTTTGCGGATTTGAAGTACCCAAAGATGCAAAGATTGTTTCATTTGGTGTGAAGAAGAAAAATTTGTGGAGTGCGGTTAAGTAATTCGCAATTTTAATCTTTAGTATTTGGATTCATTTTATATCTTGACTGAACATTGAGCGTTTATCGCTTAGCATTCTCCATCCGTGCGTTTTTCATTTTTTAGAAAACAATTTTCTTTTTCCATTATTTGAAAAAATTCATTTCGTATTTAACAATTAAAAAACCACAATATTTAATTTAATCACAACATTTCAGAAGCTAATAGTGGCATAGTTTTAGAAAAAATCGGGTGCTTGATTTTTTTATTTATTTAATGTTGTTAATTGTAAAACTTTATAGAATTGGTTGTTTATGAGTCCAAAAACATTTCCAGGCGGCATTCATCCAAAAGAATATAAAGAGCTAACCGAACACCTTGCTTTTGAAACCATTCCAATACCCGGCGAAATAACGCTTCCTCTTTCTATGCATCTTGGCAAAGAAGCAAAGGCTCTTGTAAAAAAAGGAGATGAAGTTCAATCCGGACAAATGATTGCTCAGGCAGAAGGATTTGTTTCTGCTCCTGTTCACTCTTCTATTGCCGGCAAAGTTATAAGTCTTGGCAGAGAACATAATTCAAGTGGGTTTCCGAAAGATTCAATAGTGATTAAAACAAACGAAACCGTTGAATCACAAAAATTTCTTTTTACTTCCTTAAATCCCGAAACTGTTACACCTGATGAAATAAGAGAACGAGTTGCGCTTGCAGGAATTGTAGGACAGGGCGGCGCTGCATTTCCAACCTCTGTTAAACTTTCTCCGCCAAAAGATAAAACAATTGAGGTGGTAATACTTAACGGATGCGAATGTGAGCCATATCTTACAAGAGATTTTCGTTTTATGATAGAACGACCTGATGATTTGATTTCTGGATTAAAATTAATAATGAAAGCACTTGGCGTTAATCGTGGTGTAATCGGGATTGAAGATAACAAACCAGATGCGATTGAACTCTTATCAAACAAAGTAAAGTATGAGCAGGGATTGCAGGTTGTATCGTTAAAAACAAAATATCCCCAAGGTGCTGAAAAGATGCTGATTAAAGCTGTAACCGGCAAAGAAGTTCCTCCCGGTAAACTTCCAATGGATGTTGGTGCTGTGATACAGAATATCGGAACTGCAATAGCAATACACGATGCAATCGTTAAAGGCGAAGTTTTAATTACTGCAGCACTAACTGTTTCAGGTAAAGGAATAAAGAATCCCAAAAATTTAATTGTGCCTGTTGGAACACCAATTCAAGATGTGATTGATTATTGCGGCGGCGTAACTGATGATGCAATGAAAATTGTTGTAGGCGGTCCAATGATGGGCGTTGCACAGTTTGATCTTCGGGCACCGGTAATGAAAGCAACATCCGGAATTTTAGTTTTAACAAAGGATGAAGTTTCACAAAATCCTGAAACACCCTGCTTAAGATGCGGACAGTGCATAGAGGCTTGTCCATTAAACTTAATGCCGACAAAGCTTGCACGCTTTTCTCAGTTGAACAGATATGAAGATGCTGAAGGAGCAGGAATAACTGTTTGTATGGAGTGTGGAACGTGTGCCTATACTTGTCCGGCAAATATTCCCTTGGTACAGTGGATAAGATTAGGAAAACAAAAAGTATTACAAATGCAGAAAGAAAGAATTGCATCCGCCAAGTGAACCTGAGTGTTCTTAGTGTCAAAGTGGTAAATCTTTTTCACCACAAAGTCACATAGAGCATCAAGAAACACTAAGAAAGAAAATATGGAAACAACTACTACTATAGAACCAAAACAAAAAGTTTATTTTGATTTAACAACATCGCCGCATTTACACTCTAAATGGTCAACATCTAAAGTAATGTGGTTTGTTGTTGCTGCATTGTTCCCATCAATTGCTGCAGCATTAATTTTTTTCGGCTGGACACAGATATTTATCATACTTACTGCGGTTGTATTTGCAGTTGGAACAGAAGTCTCTATTCAGGTGATAAGAAAAAAACAAATTACATGGTTTGATGGAAGTGCTGCATTAACCGGACTGCTGCTTGCGTTAACTCTTCCTCCAAATTTTTCTTTATCTGCTACTGCAATCGGCTCGGTGATTGCAATTGGATTGGGAAAACAAATATTTGGCGGATTAGGTTATAACATTTTTAATCCCGCTTTAGTTGGAAGAGCCTTTTTACAAGCTGCATTTCCTGTTCAAATAACAACCTGGGTAAAACCAAATTTTTCGGTTGATTCTGTTACAAGTGCAACTCCGCTTGCTGCATTAAAGTTTGATAAGATTTTTACCGATACAACAACAATGGCTGTTGGAAATATCGGCGGCTCACTTGGCGAAACATCTGCAATTGCAGTTCTTATTGGCGGCATTTTATTAATTGCTGTTGGAATTGTTAATTGGAGAATTCCTATTTCTATGATAATCGGAATGGTTGTGTTTGGTGGAATTTTCTGGATGATTGATCCGCAAAACCCAACGCCGGTTTTTCACATCTTTGCCGGAAGTTTTCTTTTTGGTGCAATGTTTATGGCTACAGACTGGGTAACATCGCCAATTACAAATAAAGGTATGTGGGTTTTTGGCTTTGGGATTTCTCTTGTGCTTATAGTGATAAGAATTTATGGCGGCTTACCTGAAGGTGTTATGTATTCAATCTTATTTATGAATGGTTTTGTTCCTCTTATTAACAGATATACTAAGCCGACAATTTTCGGTGTTGTAAAGGAGGCTAAAAGCAAATGAAGCAGATAGCAGCAATAATTGCAGCACTAACTATTATCGGAGTAATTGCCGGCGGTTCGCTTTCGCTTGTTAATAACTGGGCTGCACCTAAAATTGCAATCAATCTGAAAGCTGAAACAGAGCGTGCAATTTTTCTTGTTCATCCTGACGGCAAAAGATATGAAGAGATTAAAAAAGCAGGATTTGAAGTTTATAAAGTTTTTAACGAAAAAGATTCTTTGCTTGGATATTCGCTTGTGTATGAAGGCAATGGATTTCAGGGTAAAATAAAACTGATGATCGGCTTAACAGAAGACTTAAATAAAACTACTTCAATTGAAATACTTGAACAATCAGAAACACCCGGGCTTGGAACTAAAATTCTTGAACCGCCATACAAAGATCAATATAATGGATTGGACGTTAATCCAGCAATAAAACTTGTAAAGGGTATAGAACCATCCAGTCCAAACGAAGTTCAATCAATAACCGGTGCAACCATCTCGTCAAGAGCTGTTGTTGCGATTGTTAACGAAGGAATTGCAAAATTGAAAAGCATTGAAAACAAAGGAGCATTAAAATGAAAAAACAAGTTACGCTCCTAAGAGAATTTACAAAGGGATTGTGGGAAATCAATCCGACCTTTAAACAAATACTTGGAATGTGCCCGACTCTTGCAGTTACAGTTTCTGCAATAAACGGAATTGCAATGGCACTGGCAACAACCTTTGTGCTTGTGTTTTCGAGCCTGATGATATCACTTGTCAGAAAACTAATTCCTAATCAGGTAAGAATAGCCTCATACATTGTTATCATCGCCACATTTGTTACAATAGTTGATCTTGTAATGAAAGCACAATTTGTGGAGCTGAGCAAAGCACTCGGTCCATTCATTCCCCTTATAGTTGTTAATTGTATAATCCTCGGAAGGGCAGAGGCATTTGCATCTAAGAATGGTCCGCTAAGATCGGTGCTTGATGCACTTGGAAACGGAGCTGGATTTTTTATTTCGCTGTTTGTTCTTGGAAGCATCAGAGAAATTATCGGGTCCAGAACAATTCTTGGATATCAGGTACTACCAGATGGATTTGAACCATGGTTAATTATGATTTTACCGGCAGGTGCATTTTTGGCGCTCGGTTTATTGATGGGTTTTGCAAATCTGTATATTGAAAGAAAAAAGAATCTTGTTAGAGAATCGCTGATTGCTCAATATAGAAGAGTAGGCAAAGAAGAAATAACTGATGAAGTATTAAAAGAAGCAGGAGTTTAAAATGGAACTGTTATTAATTTTTATCTCGGCTGCTTTGGTAAACAATTTTGTTCTCTCATACTTTCTGGGTATATGTCCGTTTATTGGAGTTTCAAACAAAACATCTTCTGCAATTTCAATGGGAATGGCTACTACTTTTGTGATGGCACTTACTGCAGTTGTAAGCTGGCTGTTGTTCAATCTTGTTCTTGTGCCGTTTAAGCTTGAGTTTTTACAAATACCATCTTTCATTTTGGTAATTGCTGCACTGGTTCAGTTTGTTGAAATGGTTATTAAAAAGGTTTCGCAGCCTCTTTATCGTGCACTTGGAATTTTTCTTCCGCTGATAACTACCAACTGTGCGATACTTGGTCTGGCATTGCTTGCTTCAATGCGCGAATATGATTTTCTGGAAAGTGTTGTGTTTGGAGTTGGCGCCGGTGCGGGTTTTACGCTTGCCCTTGTGATAATGGCAGGAATAAGAGAAGAGCTTGATTTAGCAGATGTTCCAAAACCGTTTCAAGGGGCTCCAATTACTTTAATTGTTGCAGGAATTCTTGCGCTTGCCTTTATGGGCTTTGCCGGAATGATTTAGTTTTAATTTTTTTTTTCGTCATCCTAAATTTATTGACGGATAACAATATGGAAAAATTTTATGATTCGTTTAAAATTTTTCGACTTAAGTTTGATAATAAAGGAGATAAAATGATGTCGCGAAGAAATTTCTTAAAGATTGCGGGATTATCATCAATTGCACTTGGTGCCGGGTTTACTGCAGGTAAACTTGTGAAAAGTAAAAAATCAGTTTACTTTGCTGTACATGGATTCATTCCTGCTGATGAACAAGTAATCGCAAGTATAATTACAGCATTTAAGAATAAGGTTAAATGTAATTCCGAGCCTGTTGTAATTTCTGATTCAAAGATTGGAGAGATGATAAATCGAATTGATTTGAGATCGAAAAAAGAATACTTCACTAATACCGGTTCTGTTACATACAGATTAACAAGGATAAATAAGTTAATTGATTCGGATATTATTATCAGTGACGCACATAATTCTGTTTATTCTGTTGATGATCTGAACTCTGCTTTTGAAAATATCAGAGCAGGATTAAAGTACAAAAAATCGGATATTATTTTTACTGCCGAATATAAAGAAACAGATTTTATCACTTCATTATTTAACTCTGATAAAAGAGAAGTTGTAATAGAAAATGAAAAAGGTCTGGTTGACAAAATTTCTTTAGATAAAAACTATAAAAATATTGTGATTGATGGGATGCAAGGTAAAACGGGATTGAAAATAGAAAACGGACTTGCACAAGTTCATACTTCAAGCTGCAGATACGGGATTTGTAAACATTCTATTGCAAGCGGAGTTGGAAATATAATCGCTTGTGCACCGAATAAAATTTTAATAAAAATTGTATGACGAAGTTTAGAGTTAAAGAATATGTGTAGCATTATGATTGTTATTATGTTTTCAATTACTCTTTTCATGCTGAGCTTATTGATGGATGAGGAAGGTCAGCCTAATCGTACCGTAACCTATTTCTATTGCTGTTGTAGAAAGCCGGCAGGTTAATAGTGGCATTAAACAAAAATAAAATCACTTACTCTATAAGCTGGGTGATTTTATCAACAGTTCTTTTTCTTATTGGATTTTTCATCGCAAGAAACAGCGACGATGAAATAAAAACAATTAAGCGAACACAAATTATACTTGGAACGATTGTCGAAATGCAGCTGCGGGATGCTGATGATAAAAAAGCCGATGATGCAATTTCAAAAGCTTTTGCTGAGATGAGAAGGATTGACGATCTGTTTACAACCTTTAATGATCAAAGTCCTGTATCACAAATCAATAACTCGGCAGATACAATAATTACAGTAGAACCTGAAATCTTTAATTTAATTGTTCTTTGTGATTCAATCACAAAATTATCAGACGGTTGTTTTGATGTAAGCCTTAACAATATTACGAAAGCATGGGGATTTTATACTGATGATCCTAAGCTGCCGGAGAAAGCTGTAATTGATTCTGCCTTAATACACAGCGGATGGACTAACATCAGACTTTTAGATGATAATAAGATTATTAAGCATAAAAATGCAGGGCTGAATTTTGGTGCAATTGCAAAAGGTTATGCCGTTGACAGAGCAATTAACGTTTTTAAGAAACTTGGATTAAAAGAAGCGCTGGTTAATGCCGGCGGCGAAGTAAGTGTAATAGGAAATAATTGGGCAGTAGGAATTCAGCATTCAAGAGAAATTAATTCAATCATTAAGAAAATAAAACTTAATGAGTACACAGTTGCAACTTCAGGAGATTATGAACAGTATTTTGAAGTTGATGGAGTTCGTTATCACCATATCCTTAATCCTCAAACCGGATATCCATCAACAGGATTGCAGAGTGTTACGATAATAAATAAATCAAACGCTTTTGCTGATGCACTTGCAACTGCGGTTTTTGTAATGGGAAAAGTAAAAGGAATGAAATTAATTGAATCTCTTGATGACACAGAAGTGATGATGATTGACGATGAAGGGAAAATTTATTACTCAGCAGGGTTTGAAAAATTTATTGTGGATTGATAATTGTCATCCCTTGACTCCACTCAGACTGACAGGAACAAGTGTTATACTGAGTTTATCGAAGTATGAGCTGATTTTTAATTATTGAAATAAAAATGTCATTGCAGATATTAATCCGTACTATTTGCAATTACATACAAAAACAGGAAAATAATTATGGATACAACATTAATAATTGCAATAGCCACAATGGGTGGATTAGGGTTTATCTTTGCAGGTGCATTGGCACTTGCGGATAAGAAACTACGTGTAGAAGAGGACCCAAGAATCGCTGAAATAAATGAAGTGCTGCCAAATGCAAACTGCGGCGGCTGCGGATGTGCAGGCTGTTATGATTTTGCCAGTAAGGTTGTTAATGGAGAAGTAAAAATTAATGGTTGCCCCGTTGGAGGACAGGAAGTTGTTGATGAGATTGCAAGAATACTCGGATTGGAAAGTACTCAAAGTGTAAAACTTGTTGCTCGTATTCTTTGCAACGGCGGAAATTTGGAAGCTGCAAAAAAAGAAGGAACAGAATATATTGGTCCGCAAAGCTGCGCAGTAAAAACAATTGTAGCAGGCGGAGAAAAGATGTGCTTATATGGATGCCTTGGCGGCGGTGATTGTGTTGAAGCATGTCAGTTTGGCGCAATATTTATGAATGAAAACGGATTACCTGTGGTTGTTGAGGAACTGTGTAATGGCTGTGGTCAGTGTGCTGAAGCATGTCCGCGCGGCGTAATTGAAATTCATCCAGAAGACAGGGAGTTATTTGTCTTTTGTAAAAATCATGATGATCCTAAAAGATCAAAAGAAGTATGCAGTGTATCATGCTTTGGCTGTGCAATCTGTGCGCGTAAATCTGACGGTGCAATCGAGATGAGAGATTTTCTGCCGGAAATTGATTACTCAAAATTAGACCTGAGCAAAATTCCCATTGATAAATGTAAAACCGGGGCAATAAGATTAGTGCATCCTGAAAAAGCTGCAGAAGTATTTGAGAAAGAGAATATAGAGATTAAAATTAATTGAAACTATAAAGCGGCTGGCTGAAGACAAAATGTATAAAGAAGAGTTATATGAAGATGGAATTGTAAAAGAATCCAGTAACGGATTTGCAACGGTTATTATTTCAAGCTCTGATCATTGTGAAGAATGCACCGCTAAGCTTTACTGTAAACCAGGTAATTCAAACGAACGTAGTCTGACAGCAGCTGATCCTTATGGTACTAAACCTGGTGATAAAGTGAGAATATCAATAAAGGGGAGTAAGTTAATTTCCGCATCTTTTATATTGTATGGTATTCCGCTTATACTACTGTTAACCGGATTATTAATCGGTATGAAAATTTTTGCAATCAACAAAGAACTGCTTTCAACTCTGTTATCAATTGGGCTGATTGTACTTTATATTCCGGTGGTTTTTAGTATATCAAGAAGAAAAAAACAAGATGAAGTCCGGATTAAATTAGAAATAGTTGAAAAAGAACATTCTTGAAAATTCGTGCTTTACGCACTACCCAAAATGCGATATGAAACTGATAGAAATTAATTATAAAGATATTCTGGTTGATAAGTGCTCATCTTGTGATGTTGTATGGCTTGATGCTGGTGAACTTGATGTAATTTCTAAGCTCGAAAAGGGCAAGCTTGATAAATTGTTTGGTGTTTTTAAGAAATAAAAAACACAACCAACAAAACAGTTACTGCAGCTTTAACAAACAAAGAAGAGTGCTTTTTGTGGCTGTCACGGTCGTACCGTGACAGAAAAAGTTATTTACCACTATATAAATCAATTCCAGCCATTTCGGTATTTACTTCTAAAACTGATTGGTCGTTAAACGCATAATTTCTTGCGCTTGAGTATTTGTAATCATCAGCTTTTAGCACAAGCCCGGCTTTTACAGGATTTTGATGTATGTAATTCAGTTTTGTCCAGAACATCTTTTGATCCCTTATTACTTCATCATCAAATCTCTTCATCCATAGCTTTCTTTCCTGATCATTAATCCCCATTGCTGCTTCTCTAAATAAATCCAGTAGCCTTTCGTTTTTGTCTTCCAAAAGCTTGTCAAATATTTTCCAAGCTGTGAACTTTTTGACATCTCTCATAATATCAGAGACACTTCCTGCATTATTATCAATTTCTACTATCCAGTGAAAATGTGTAGGCATAATTACATAACCTAAGACGGTAAACCTATACTTATTTCTATAATATTTGATGTTAGATAATAACATCTCGCAAAAAGCGGGGTTATTAAATATAGGAATAAACTTTACTACGGTAGTTGTAATAAAGAAAAAGTTTTCGTTTCGTAAATTATTTCTTCCTCTTCTTCCCATAGTTAAAGATAGTAAAGTCAAGGTTTATTGTCACGGTACGACCGTGACAACCAAAGAATCTTAAATGTTGGATGTTCAGTTTTCTAAAACATTAATGCATTTATTGAACATATATGATTATAGATTGATCGTTACTTTAACAGTATCATTTTCTTTGTTTCTGAAAAGACGCCGGCTTTTCCGTCTTTGCTTTGAAAATCCGAGACAAGCAACTGATAAAAATATATTCCGCTCGTCAAAGCCGAGCCTGATCGGCTTGGTAATGATGCTGTGTTGAACTCAACTTCATACTCACCAGCTTGTTTTTCTTCATTTACGAGTGTTGCAACTTCTCTTCCAAGTATGTCGTAAACTTTTAATGTAACAAAACCGATTACCGGTAACCGATAACTGATTACCGTGCTCGGATTAAACGGGTTGGGATAGTTTTGGGAAAGTGTGAAACTTTCAATGTTAAAATTAGTTTCACCCGATTTAATTGAACTTATTGGATCAATGCTCCTGTATAATCCGCCACCAATTGTTCCTGCATACATATACCCGTCTAAAGAGGATAAGAATACGTTGATATCTAAATATGGTAATCCATTATTTAATTTGGACCAGGTATATCCATCATCTAATGTGACATAGACTCCACCCCCATCTGTACCAGCATAAATGTTACCAACTAAATCCTCGCCAAATGTGTTTATCATTCCCGCTAACAATCCATTCCCAATTAAGCTGATCCAAGTCTGACCTTTATCTCTTGATAAGAATGCTCCATCATTACCAGTCCCAACATAAACATCATCATCTGAGGTTACAAAAATTGCATCCGGTATCATAGAAAAAAATGGTTCCCAAGAAGCACCATCATTGCTTGTCTTATATATACCTGATGATGTACCGCATAATAGATATTCCTCAAGGATTGCCAATTTATAAATCATCTGAGATGGTAAAGAGTAACTGATCTTAGTCCAGCTGTTACCGCCATTACATGATCTGTATAACCCAGCCCCGTAAGTTCCGGCATAAATACAATCGTTAATTATTATTAAATCTTCAAATCTTCTATATGTCATCCCAACACTTTTATCAATCCAGCTTGTGCCGTTATCTTCTGAAAAATAGACACCATCACTTGTGGCAATAAAAATATTATTATTATAATCTAATTTTATTGAACTCACTTTCTTTGTCGCCATACCCGTATAGTTCCAGGCTGAACCATTATTTACAGAGTAAAATAAACCAGTTCCCCAAGTTCCAACCCATATTGTGCTATCCATAGCTTGAGTCAGTGAAGTTATAAAACTATTTTTAATACCATTATTTATTACCTGCCAGTCGAAACCATTATTTGTAGATTTATACATTCCCCGTCCCCAATAATTACTTCCAGCATAAATATGATTATTTGAGTCAATGGTAAATGAACCCAGAAATCCTAGCTCCTGATTCATTTCAGACCAACTCTGTCCATTATTAAAAGAATAAAAAATCCTTTTGAATGCTATTGCAAAAACATAACCACTTGAATTGGTTCTAATTATATAAAACTCTTCCGTAGGTAAACCATTTGATAATTTAGTCCATGATAATCCATTGTTTGAAGATTTATAAATTCCATCTTCTGCTCCAACATAAATATCATTATTAATATTAATTGCAATTACATTTATTGAGTAATCAGATACTTTAATTGAGTCCCAGGTAGTACCCTCATCGTTGGACATATATATAAAACCGAGAGAAGTTCCTATAAAAATCTTATGCTGCGAATTTCTCGTAAAAGTTGTCATCCAAATATTGGTGAGATTAGAAGTTAAACTTTGCCACGTTTCTCCATTGTCCAGTGTCTGAAATAATCCATTTTGATTGCAAACATTTATAATATCATTTTCCATTAGAAACATCGAGTTTATACTACCGCTTGGCAAGTTAATTAATCTATTCCAAGAGATTCCATTGTCTGTAGAACGATATAGCCCATGGGCTACAGTTCCAGCATAGATAAAATTGACACTATTAATTAATAATATTGACGCAAATTCTTCAGGTATTCCATTTGTAACCAATTCCCAAGAGGCGCCTGAATCCATTGATTTGTGAATGCCGTTAAAGTAGTTAGAGATATAAATTGTACCAGAAGGTGCAAATTCAATATCTAAAACATTGGCAGCATATGGTCCGTTGCTGTGTTGCCAAAACTTTTGTGCAGATACAATTATTGAAAGAATAAAAACCATAAAAGATATTTTTATTGTGTTCACTTTTTCATTCCGTTAGAATTTAATTCGGCAGAAACTTAAGAAATTATTTTGTGAGAAGCGAGAGGTAAAAACCAATATTTGTAGCTCAGGACTCCAGTCCTGAGATTGTAGATTAAATTCCATCCTTTTACGATTTGCTCAGTTCTGGAGAACTGAGCCACTGAATGTGTTATTTAATTCCAATCTTTTTATAAATTGTAATATGCTTGACAAACATTTTCATCGCAGGAATCTTCCACATCTATATTATAACGAGGGGATTTATTTCGTAACATTTCGACTTTATGGGAGTTTACATCCTGAAGAGTTGAAAGGGTTACATATTTTACAGAAAAATCAGACCTTACATCCTGCTGATCAAAAGAAAACCAATTATATGTTAAATTACCGTTCCCTTATGATAGATTACAATACACATATCCATAAGTGCCTTTATAAATTGGAACAGGATTTTGAGTTATGTTTGCTATTACTGGAGCAACTAATGGTTTGCCGAGTACGGTAAAACTAAAGGTAACGTTCTGTGGTGAAGCAGGATAAAAACCAAAATAGCTTGAGGTATTCCAAACTTCATATACATATGTTCTTAAAGTCACGCTATTTGAATTATAATTTAAAATTTCACAAAATTTCATACCATGATTAGGTTGTGCTAATGACCAGCCGTTGGTTTCAGAACCCCTGCCCCAAACAAAATGATCATAACTAGTCGGAAAATTAATTGTCTTTCTGAGCTCATACCTCTTTACCCAATAAACTCCTGTTCCTAATCCAGACTCGCCTGAAAAAATATTTAGTTGATATAAATCTGAAGTAGAATATACTATTCCTCCGGTAGATGAAAAATGAATGAGTTGAAATGGCGTTTGTAAAAAATCTAGAGCCTTTTTAAAATTTATTCTACCATAACCATGCCTGTCGGTCCAGTTATTAGCCCCCATTTCAGGTAGCTTATCGCACGATAGTATTAATAAGTTTTCTATATCATCATTGCTCAAATCATTCCGTAATGCTAACAATAATCCAACCGAACCTGCGACTAACGGTGCAGAATACGAAGTACCGCTATTGTAAAAATAATCAGTACTTGAAGTTGTTAAAATATTTAAATTATTTGGGTATCCATAACCTTCACCTCCAGGAGCCAAAAATTTTATATGATTCCCATAATTGGAAAAATTAGAACGGGTATTTGATTTAGTTGATGATCCAACGGCTATTATTCCATGGTGATTTGCGGGATGACTGATGCCGCTTCCCAGATTATTCTCCATTGATTTAATAAATGTAATATTACTATTATAAATTGAAAACAATGCACCATATGGTTCTTCTAAAAATTCATCTGATCCATGCGAAAGACTAATTACTTTATTCCCATCGTTTTTAGCCTGAATTATCCTATCATCTAAATTATCCGAAATATCAGTAAACGAATAAGAATTAAGTGGTGAGTACCAATTTATCCCTACAATACCCCCATTATTCGGATTAGCAACGATTAATCCAGCAACCCCGGTAGCGTGTTCACTAATTGAAGATGTGTTATGCGTGGTTATTCTTCCAAGCAAATCGGGATGTGGCGCATTAGGTTCACCTCCATCTGTATTACTTGAAGTGTTTGATTCTATTATTGCAATTTTTATACTTGAATTCCCTTTTGTAATTGCCCAAGCTTCAGTGGCTCTAATATCAGCTCTTTGGTTCTGCGGGACTGCTTGATGGTATAAATACCATTGTTACCAAAATCTGTTATCTGTTGGGAAGACTTGTGAAAATATTTCTTTTAGAGAAATTAATAGAAATAAAAAAATTAAGTTAAAGTTTTTCATTTTTCCCTCTTTTTAATGATAAACATTGTTATTTGTTCAATTTAGTAAACCTTTTTTTGTTCGAACCATTTTTATTCATTATCCATAATCCTCCTTCAGATCTGTTTGTGTTAGTATAAATTATTTGTGAACCATCAGGACTAAAAGCTGGATGATTACCGATAGTTATTTTAATTAAAGTTTTTAGTTCAAGGTTTATTTTCCATATATATATATTTGTGGGGGAGTACCTTCAGAAGCAGCAAAAACTATTTCTTTTCCATCAGGAGAAATATTTAAGTCAGATAACCACAGATCAGCATTATTTGAATTAACATAAAACAAACTATCTACATTAAGTGTATTTAAATCAACACTTTTAAAAACAAAACCTTTGTAAAACCCCTGACTATAAACATTTTCATAATAATATAATCTATCCGAATTATTATCCCAGCTAGCATAACCACCAAATTTTCCAATAATCCTGGTAGTATTATTACTTAAATTATAAAGAGCAATACCGCAGTCAGGATCGCAAATAGATTTAGTATATGCAATATAATTTCCATCTTTTGACCAAGTACAGGAGAAATCCTGATATGAACTTGTTAATTGTGTTAAACTATCATTGGAAATATTTACCATTGACAAGTTCCCTTCTACAGAAACAACAATATTGTTATTACTTCCCCAAGATGGAGATGAAACATAATTCTTGCTAGAAATACTATCCAAAATATGTCCCAAATAAATACCATTTTTATCAACAAAATGAATCGCATAAATACTATCATAAAGTCCCTCAAAAACTATTTTGTGACCATCACGTGAAAACTGTGGATTGCTTTGCCAGTCAAAAATTAAATTATCATCTAGTACTTTTGGATCAGTAGTTTGACTGCAACCAATACTCACAATTAGTAAAATAAGGCTACTTGCCTTGAATATGTTTATAGTAAGAAAATGAGATGATATAAACCGAAGAAGGTGTTGGACAAGGGTTGCCATTAATATTTTATTTTCCATTATTAGCCTCTTTACATGTTTATTTAATGCAAATTTTATGCTAAATAAATAGCTGTAAAAAAAATTTCAAGCCAAAGCAAAATCTGTCGGTAAAAAATAATTTACTTAACAGGTAATTGTAACGCTACTGTAAAAAAAATATTAACTTATAAAAAACACAACCAAAAAAACAGTTACTGCAGCTTTAACAAACAAAGAAGAATGCTTTGGATATTTTTTCTTTGCCCAGCTCCATATTTTTGCTGCAACTATCATAAGAGCAATTAACAGTATTGTTGCGCCTATTGCTTCAATAACATTCATTGTCATTCCAATTTTATTGGCAAGACTTTTCCCGCTCCAGAAGACACCATAAATAATTATGAGGTGCAGCCAGTAAACAAGCAGTGATTCCCTGCTTGCATCCATTACAAAAGAATTTTTCGCTTTCGTTTTTCTATCAACAATCCAGCAGAGATAAAACAATACAAGTATATAACCCAATCGTTCAAGAAAGAAAACCGGGTTTGGCAGAATTGATGTAAATGTTTTTGGGAATAAACCCGAATAAAATAAATGACCGAAAAGTAAAACAACTAAACCCGCAATTGTAACATTCTTAATAAACTTCTCTTCTTCATTTCTTTCCCGTGCATCAACAAAATACTTTGCAAATATTCCTCCGGCCAATAAAAAGTTAAGCCACGGAAAGACCGGAAATAATGATCCGTTCAATCTGTTAAAATAATTTCCAATTACTGGATGAACATATTGATTGAAATCTATTTTCCACAACACGGGGGAAATTAATGTAACAACAACTAGAGAAGCTATTAAAAAGTAGTGGTATACTTTATCAGATTTGATCAACAATCTTGTGATAAATAAAAACAACAACCCAAATCCAATACATTGCAGAACATCAACAGCAAAAAAACTTTGTAACTGCTGCGGAGTTGATTTGTTAATGATTTTTGAAAAAGAATAGTAAGGCAGATGAAGTGCGTATCCAATCATTATTATCTGGAATATTCTCATCATCTTTTTCCAGAATGCTTTACCAAGTTTTCTCATTTCATCCAGCTTACTTCCTGTTGAAACCTGGAATGCGAATCCAGAAACAAAAAGAAATGATGGTGCAACTAATCCATTAATAAAATTGAGTGTACTAAACCAGGTTGTTTGTTTAAGTTCCGGCAAAAGAAATGCGTTAAATACGTGAACCTCAATCATAATAATGATTACAAGTCCACGCAGCAGATCTGCAGAAATGTATCTTACTTTTTCTTTCATGCCCTTCCCTTAATGGCACACGGATTTAACAGATCGAACAGATTTAAACAGATTTTTTAAACTTATTTTCAAATATCTGTCTCTTGAATTGCGGTTTCTTTCCAAAATTTAATAATAAGCCAACTTCAATTTCCGTTGCTTTTAAATAATTTAACAATTGTGCTTCGTGCTCTTCAATAATTCCTTCGGCTGCCTTCAATTCAAGAATTATTCAATCATCTACAATAATATCAGCAAAATATTCTCCAACACAATTTTCTTTAAAGTAAACAGAAATTGGCTTTTGCTTAACGCAATTCAATCCCATAGATTTTAATTCAATCATTAAAGCATTTTCATAAACTTTTTCAAGAAATCCAAATCCAAGTGTATTATAAACATTATAATAAGCTTTGATGATTTTTTCAGTTATATCATGATATTTAAACTGCATTTAAATCCGTTTTTATCCGTTTAATCTGTTCGATCCGTGTGCCATTGTGTTTTTGTTACTTAAGTTTTTCCTCAATCTCAAAAACAGGTTTAATATCCACAGGAAGAGTCTCAAGTTTTTTTCTAAGCTGCCCAATTGTTTTAGAATTAACAGCGTACTTAGCAATCAGGTCTTTAGCAGCCTGATAATTTCCCTCAGCCTGAATAGTCAGAACTAAATTACAAAGCTCTTTAAGTGCCGGATAAATTTTATCAAAATTAACTTTTACTTTTTGAGTGCTCTCATCAAAAACATAACCGCCTTTTTCTAAAAGAAAATTATAGATTATAGCATTACCTCCGCCGTGTGCTTCACCGATTCCAAAGCGCATACTTCGAAAAGCACCCGCAAGAAATGTTACCCAGATCTGATGTTCACTTTCTTTAGGATAAACACCCTTCTCTATCATAAAAATATTGTTGTACATTCCAAGGATATCTGCTTTACATTCCTCCATTGTTGAGTAAGTTTCCTTAAGCTCCTTCTTCACTTCAGTATCGCGTCCATTTACCTTAATAAAGCCGGGACCAACACCGTGAGACATTTCGTGCATTAACGTATGATTAAAGAAAGCATCAAACGTAACATACTTTAACTGATCGGAATCCAAAACAATTTCAGCAATCGGCTTTAAGAGTTTTTCAAATTTTGCCTCGTGAACATTTTTCAGCATAACTTTCTTTGATCCTTTTGCCTGTCTGACTCTTTCATCGTTTGGCAAATTGAATGCAAGTGTCTGCACTCCGGCTTTTGTATCTCCAGCAGTAAACACTTCGTTTGCAACAACAATTGGTGATTCCGAACCGCGTGTATAATTCTTATGCTTATCATCAAGTGGAAGATTTTTTTCAATATCAGTCAAATACTTTGCAAACACTTCAAGCTTTTTTGTTTCAACCGGATCCTTTATCGTTACAAAACTTTCAAACGCTGCTTTGTAATTGAACATTGCATCTTCATAAACTTCATAAGGACCAATTACAACTTCAATATTATGATCCTTCAAGTCCATCCAATCCATATCGCTTTGATAATAATCATTACTTAAAAAAGCATCAGCACGTGAAAGTAAATATTTCTTTAGCGATGGATTATCTGCAAACTCAGCTGCTTCTTTAAGAAGATTTGATGCTTTGGTTAGTTTATCCTTAAAATATTCGCTGTAAGGTATGGCAGCTAATTTTCCATCTTTTCTTCTGATTACTGTAAACTCGCTAGTAAAAGATTTTTCATCCTGTGGATTTTGCTTTATCCAGTTTTCAAACTCCTCTTTAGTCATATCTTCTGGATAGAAATTTGCACCAAGTGGTTTTTTATCTGTCCCGATAAACGGTTCGTCATCTTCAAGCCTATCAAAGGGACCGAACATAATATTAAATAGTTCAAGTTGAAGTTTAAGCTCTGGTTGTTCCGATAAAACTGACTTATTAGAGATCTTTGAAAGCAGATCAGATTTTATTTGATTGTTCTTTGAGTAAACCTGCTCAAGAAACAATTCATCAATTATTTGCGATGCGCGGTAAAGTTTTTCTAGTACAACTTTTTCTCTGTCTGTTAAAATCGTTTCATCATATTGTATTTCAACTGGAACAAATTTGGCAATCTTCTCTTTTAGCATTGTTACTTCCTCTGATTCCTTTTGTGGATTTTGGTTTTCTGTACAGGCGATCATTAATAAAAACATAAACGATGCGGCTAATAATTTTTTCATTGTAAAACCTATTAAAAATTAATTTTAAAATTGTTGGTAAATATAATTAATTGTTTAGCTTCATATTTTTTCAGCGTCATTTTTATCGCTAAAATTTTTACAAATTGTAATTTTGTAAAATCTCTTTTGAACTTTTTTACCTGCCTGGATAAAAATCTCTTATAATACCAATCAATACTTCAGGAATAATACTTGCTGTTGTTAACACATAGCTTAAACAAAAATTAGGACAAGAAACACTCTCTATTGTGTTGAATTAAACTATTTCTTTCTTTACGTTTGATTTGTTAATTATCTGTTTCACATTTTGGGTATGATATGTTACGTCAGTGTGAAAACCTTTGTTTAATTATTTTTATTTTCTCTATATTTTCAACATTATCTGCACAGGACAGCCTCTACCTTGTTGGTTCAATTACAGGTGTATCAACTGAAAAAAAAATCACCAATATTTCCAGAGTTGGCGATGTTAATGGTGATGGTTACGATGATTTTACAGTTTCCTCAAGAACAGGTAAAACAAGAAGTGATCAAGGTATTGTTCAATTATTCTTAGGCTCAGCAACACTTGATTTGATACCTGATGTTACATTCCATTATCCTTGTTGTGATACTTTGAATTATTTAGGAAATGCAAATGAATTAGGTGATGTAAATGGTGATGGATATGACGATTTTATGCTTACGGGAGGATTCGGTGATTTTGGTTTTAGCAAGGGTAAGGTATTCTTGTATTATGGCGGTGAAACAATAGATACAGTACCGGCAGCAGAATTTTATGAACCCTGGATTCAAGATGGTTTTGGTGGTGTAGTTGTGAAGTTAGATGATCTGAACAAAGACGGTTATGATGATTTTTCGATCAGTTCTACATATAATTGGGATAATGGGAAAGGGTATGTTTACTTATTCTGGGGTGGTGATACGATAACGTGGAACAAAAGTATTACTTTTACAAGTAATATAGTAAATGATTTTTTTGGAGAGAGTGTAACAAATATAGGTGATGTTAATTCTGATGGTTTTAAGGATATAGCAATTGGGGCACCCGCGGGACTGCTTATGGATGATACTAGTAAAGTCTATTTTTATTATGGTGGATTCATAATTGATACCACTAAAGATTATATATTAAATGGTGGAAGTATTTATAATATAGGTGATATAAACCTAGATAACAAAGTTGAATTTATTTTTTATAATGGTAAAATAAATATTTATTCTGGACTAGATAGCTTAATTTCATTTAGCGGGTATTTGAATAGTTCTTCATATGGGGACTTAAACAAAGATGGGTATGATGATTTTATCATTGGTAAAACTAATTATAGAAATTCAGACAGTATGATGGTTGGTGGAGCATATGTTTATTTTGGTAAACCGAATATAGATACTACATTTAATCTCTTACTTGAGGGAGAAAATAAATGGGATGAGTTTTCAAAGATTATTACTTCAGAAGATATCAATAGTGATGGATTTGATGAGCTATTTGTATTAAGTCCAAATTTCCCTGACTATACAAGTCCTAAAGGCAAAGTATATATCTATTCCAGAATAAATTTTACCGACATTAAAGATCTTCACGAAAAATCGAAACTTAACTTTCATTTATATCAAAATTTTCCAAATCCATTTAATCCTACTACGAATATTCAATTTTCAGTAAGTTCCAGGGAATACGTACAGTTAAAAGTTTATGATATTTTAGGAAAAGAGATCGCTATACTAGTAAACGAAGAAAAACCTGCAGGCAAGTACGAAGTAAACTTTAATGCAAGCAGTCTTGCAAGTGGAGTTTACATATATAAAATACAAGCTGGTGACTTTATAAGTTCTAAGAAAATGATACTTCTAAAGTAATAACTTGTCCTATCCTCTCCCCTTTTTCTAAAGAGCCTGCCCCGAACTTGTTTCGGGGGGAGGCTGGGAGGGGTTAATTAACCATACACATTTATTAAAATAAAAACATCAGTTATTTAACATTGATCCGCCGCGGCGAATTTAATACTTAATATTTTTAATACGATTCGAAAGAATCGTCTTTTTTATGTTTCACAAATCAACATTTCTTATTTGTCATTTAATTTATTTAAACGACAATTCTATCGTATAATTTTTTACAATTTGTAATTTGTGCTTAACTGTTTATATCTTTTTTACTTACCAGGAAAAAAAACAACTTATAAACTAATGATGTAATAAGGAATAATATTTGCTCGTATTAATACAACAACAAACCAATCCTTTTTCTTATTAATATTTTTATATGTATTGAATAAATTGGACTTATTGTTTACGTTTGTTGTAGAACTAATCTGTTTCTGAAGTAAAGGGATAATTTTGAAAGCCAATTATAAAAATTGTGGCACGATTGTTATCTATCTATCTGCGATTTCAAGAGAAGTTAGAGTTTTATCTCTTATGTCTTTTCACTCAACAAAAAAAATATTTTAAGACTTTGCAGGGGAGCTAATATGAAAAAATATATTATTTCTTTAGTTGTTTTCTTTTCTGTTCATTCTTACCCCCAAGAAGGTTTTTACTTACTCACTACAATGAGTGGTGATTCTGTTGGTGACCAGTTTAGTGTTGTTAGCCATATTGGTGATATTAATGCAGACGGCTTTGATGATGTTATTGTTGGTGCACCTGGTGGAGATTATGCTAAACTTTTCTTTGGTGGTACTGCTTTCGATACTATTCCTGACCTGATCTTTAAAGACTATAAACAATTAAATTGTCAATTTGGCTGTTCGATAGCAGGTGATGGGGATGTAAATGGCGATGGTTATCCAGACCTAATAATCGGTGCCAGTTCAACCTGGATTGGACCATCTTTTCCGTATCAAATTATGACAACCGGAGCTGCTTATGTTTACTTTGGTGGACCGACAATAGATACAACTGCCGATCTTACACTCATAGTTGGTGATTGGTTATCATCTACTGGTTGGTATTATGGATTTGGAAAGGCAGTCTGTATCCCTGGCGACTTAAATGGAGATGGTTATGATGATTTCGTTATTGGAGCTGCAAATGATGATTATGATGCACACGGGAGAGTTTATATTTACTTCGGTGGTACTAATGTAGATGATCAGTATGATGTGTTGCTCGAAGGGGAGGAGGTTTTTGATAATTTTGGATTTTCATTATCTGCTGTAGGCGATATAAATAATGATGGATTTAATGATGTACTTATTGGTGCTCCAATGTTTCACAATAATATCCCAAATAAAATTTATCAGGGTGGCAAAGCATATTTGGTTTATGGTGGTAATGAAATAAGCCTTAGTAATTCAATTGAGTTTACTGATGACACATCTTCATATTACTATGGTCGATTTATATCTGGACTTGGTGATGTAAATGGTGACTCAATAAATGATCTTGGAATTATGGGAGGAGAATATTTGAATGTTATTTCAGGAAATGATTTTAGTACTATCAATTCATATTACTCAGCAGGTGATATGTGGTACATAAGCAGTCTTAATAATTTAAATTGCGACGGTTTTAATGATTTTGCTTATGTGACCGATTCATTAAGAATATTTTTTGGCCAACCATTGCTTGATACAATACCAAATTACGTTTTCGATTGGGCAGAGCAAGTAAGTTATTTGGGTTTTATCAATAATGATTCAACCCCTGAGATAGCATTCACAGTTAGTGGAGGCTGGGATCCTACGGGGAAAATTTACGTTTACTCTTTTGAAGAGTTGAATAGTGTAGATGATGAAAAAGATATTAAGCTAAATAAGTATGTTTTATATCAAAACTATCCCAATCCTTTCAACCCAAGTACTCAAATTGATTTTTACCTGCCATCCTCTTCAAATGTTCAACTAAAAATCTTCAATTTATTAGGAGAAGAAATCGCGCAACTTGTAAACGAAGAAAAACCTGCAGGCAAGTACGAAGTAAACTTTAATGCAAGCAGTCTTGCAAGTGGAGTTTACATATATAAAATACAAGCTGGTGGTTTTGTTTCATCTAAAAAAATGATTCTTCTCAAATAACTTGCAAAGATATTCTGTTTTAAGGACGCATCTATTTGTTGCGTCTTTTTATTTAACCGCCTATCATAAAATAATTTTTAACAAGTTCAATTCTCTTTAAGTTTACCCTGCAAAATTCTAATTACACTAAAAGGTGGAGCAATGTCCAAACAAAAATTATTTCTTTTTTACACTTTAGTACTCTTATCATTTATTAGTTCAATTTATCCGCAATCACCGCAGAGAAAAGATGTTCCGGATAAATACAAATGGAATCTTTCTGATATGTATAAGTCTGTTGAGGATTGGAAATCCGATATTCAAAAAGTGGAAGCAGGTATAGGTAGTTTTGCTGATTACAAAGGTAAACTTGGAGTAAGCTCCCAAAACTTGCTGAATGCATTAAAATCTTACTTTGATTTTTATAAAATCTTTTCTCAGGCAGGTACCTATGCCCTTAACTTAAGCAACGAAGATGTCCAGATTTCAGAAAATCAGGCACTGCTCCAAAGGCTTTCTTCAGTAGGAACAAAATTCAGGGAAACTGCCTCATTCTTTGAACCTGAAATTTTAGATATTCCAAAAGAAACAATCGAAAAGTTTTTCAAAGAAAGACCAGAGCTTGAAACATTTTCAATATATATTGATAATATTCAAAGATTGCGTCCGCATACTTTACCCGAAAATGAGGAAAAGATTTTGGCAAGTTTCGGCTTGATCGCTGGCAATCAAAGCACTGTTTATTCAATATTTGCTGACGGCGAGAAACCAAAACCAACCGTTACTCTTTCGGATGGAAGCAGCGTTGAACTTTCGCCTGCTGCATTTACAGGAGTAAGAACGGTTGAAAACCGTATTGACAGGAAAAATATTTTTGAAACTTTCTTTAACAGCTACGGCGATTTTAAAAACACATTCGGAGCTAATCTTGTAGGAAAAGTCAAAAAAGATTGGGTGTTTGCAAAAAACAGGAATTATAAATCATCTCTCGAGTCGGCATTAAACGGTGATAATATTCCGACAACTGTTTATACTACATTGATTGAGCAGATAAATAAGAGTCTGCCAACCCTGCACAGATTTTTAGATCTTAAGAAAAAAATGCTCGGTGTTGATACATTACATTATTATGATCTCTATACGCCATTGGTAAAAAAAGTTGATATGAAGTTTACAATTGAAGAAGGACAAAAGATAATTCAGGATGCTCTTACTCCGCTTAAATCCGATTATCTTGCAACATTAAAAAAAGCCTTTAACGACAGATGGATTGACTATATTCCTACTGAAGGAAAGCGAAGCGGTGCATATTCAACAGACGGAGCTTATGATGTTCATCCATATATTTTAATGAACTGGAATAACGATTATGAATCACTTTCCACACTAACACACGAGCTCGGTCATACAATGCATAGCTTTTATTCAAATACAAATCAGCCGTTTCCGAAAGCTAATTATACGATCTTTGTAGCAGAAATTGCATCCACAATTAATGAAACTCTTCTTAATAATTATATGGTTAAAAATGCAAAGAGCGATGAGGAAAAACTCTTTCTGCTCGGCAGTTATCTGGATTTATTAAGAACTACAATTTATCGCCAGACTTCCTTTGCAGAGTTTGAGCTTGAAATACATAATAAAATTGAGCAGGGTGAGCCATTAACCGGCGATGATCTTTCCGATATTTACTATGGTATAGTAAAAAAATATTACGGGCACAATGAAGGGCATTGTATTGTTGATCCCAGTATTCAGTATGAATGGGCTTATATTCATCATTTTATGGATTATACTTATTATGTATTTCAATATTCAACTTCACTGATCTATGCAACAGCATTTGCAGAGAAGATTGTTAATGAAGGAACACCAGCGGTTGATAATTTTTATAAGATATTAAAAGGCGGCGGTTCTAAATATCCTGTTGACTTGATTAAAGAAGCAGGGATTGATCCGCTTTCATCAGAAGCATTTGATTTAACCATGAGTAAAATGAATAAAGTTATGGATGAGATGGAAAGGATATTAAAAAAGTAAAACAAACGTGCAGACCATCTTTTGGTGGTCTGCACATTTAATATTAAAACGACCAGTTAACAATCGGGAAGAACGGGAATGTACCACCTTGATTAATAATATTTATCAACCCGAATTGTATTCCGTTCATACTTCCTGCGTAGTTAACAAAACCAAGCTGCAAACCACTTACTTTTCCTTTATGATAATTAACAAAGCCCCATTGCAATCCTTCAAACTTGCTGTCTGTAAGATTAACAAATCCGGTTTGTAAACCTAAAAATCCACCATCAACAAGATTTATAAAACCATTCTGCCAGCCAACCTGGCTGCCGGTTGTTGAGTTTACAAGTCCCAAATCAATTCCGCTAACATTTCTGTTCTTTCCATATATCAGGTTTAATCTCAATCCGGTTATGGATGTGTTTTCAGGAAATATCTGAACAGGATTAAACAGCGCAAGCTGAATTGGTTTTGCCTGTGCCACTGCCGGCTCATTAAAGAATACTGCAAACACAAGTGCTAAAAATGCAATTACAAATATTTTTTTCATTTTAAAACCTATAAATAATATTTGATTCTGATACTAAACAGCTATTAGTCTTTTGGAAGTTTAAATCTTACACGCAAAACACCATCCTCAAAACTTGTAGAGATTATCTGAAACTTTCCTATTTCTTTTGTTGATGAAACGTGAACTCCACTGCAGGGACAGGCATCATAATCACCGATTTTAATTATGCGGATCGTATCGCCTGCATCATCGGGTAGCTGAGTAAGTTTAAAATTATTTATTGCTTCATCACGATGTAGAAATTCTTCTGTTACTTTTAAATCCTGCTGAATAACTTCATTTACTTTTTTGGTTATTGCTTCAACTTCTTCTTCGGTAAGATTTCTATCAAAATGATAATCGCATTTAGATTTTTTCTTTTCTATATGATTTGAAAACGATCTGCCCTTGTTAAACATTCTTACCATTGTTTGATTCAGAATATGTTCGGCAGAATGCATTTCTGGATTATAGTCTTTATTTGCCTTTACTTCGTTCAATATTACCTCAAAAATGATGTCTGAATAAAGGTTGTTCTGATTTAAACACTAATCCACCATTCCATTAGATGAGGTGTTTTGAGCTTAAGATTTTTCAAATGTTCTCCTTTTTTTTAAGGTTTCCTTTAATCCCATATCTCTTCTGAATATTTATTTCTACTTGCAAATATAATTACACTTATTTTTATCTTCGAGTTATAAAAGCATTTAATTATTAATACAATAATTTAGCAGGGATAAGAATGAACGTTCTTCAAAAAATTAAAGAAACCGTAATCAAAAAATCTAAACTTTACTATTTTGCTGCAGGAGCATTTAGTGTTCTTGTGTTGATTTATTTTTCAACAAATTTATCTTTTACCAACATTACTTACGCAAATACAGGTTCAAAAGCTGATGGTATATTTCCACAGGAATATAAAATCATTGCCCCGAAGGTACCCGACAGCTTATTTATTTTTGGCGAAAGAATTCCTTTAGAAAATTTTGAAGTTTATGAAAGAGTTGACCGGGAAATTTTAGTAAATACCTATTGGCACAGCGCAACTATACTTGCGATCAAGAGAGCAGCAAGATGGTTCCCGGTTATTGAACCTATTTTAAAGCAAAATAATATTCCAGACGACTTCAAATATCTTGCTGTTGTTGAAAGCAACTTAGATAATGTAGTTTCTCCAGCAGGAGCAACAGGTTACTGGCAGTTTATAAAATCTGCGGCTGCACAATATGGCTTGTTGGTAAATAACGAAGTTGATGAAAGATATGATGTGATAAAATCCACAGAAGCAGCGTGTAAATATCTTAACACTGCCTATACTATGTTTGGGAACTGGACAATGGCTGCCTCATCTTATAATGCTGGAACAAATGGTATAGAAAAGTGGAGCGGTGTTCAAAAAGCTGCAAACTATTGGAACCTTGTTCTCAATACAGAAACTTCACGATACGTTGCAAGGATTATTGCAATGAAGTTGATAATGGAAAATCCTGCTTACTATGGTTATGATATAAAACCAGAAGATTTATATCAACCGTTAAAATTTAAAGAAGTGGAGCTTAGTTCACCGGTAATTGATTTTGCTGATTATGCAGCATCGCTTGGTATTAATTATAAAACTCTTAAGTATTATAATCCCTGGCTGCGCGACACTTCACTTAAGAACAAAGAGAAAAAAACTTATAAAATAAAAGTACCGGCAGAAGGAAGTATAAAAATAATTAAAGAATTATAAACTGGATTTTGAAAAAGGATAAACAGCTGTCTGCAGCAGCCATTAAAAAATAAGATTATAATATCTGCTAATTTGATTCTGTAATTCAGAGATATGAATGTTTCTGGAAACCCTAATAGTTTCTTTGCCATCAAAATAGACTAAAATTGTTGGAACTGAAAAAACAGAAAGCTGACCAGATATTTCTTTAGCTTCGTTTAAATCAATATAACAGAATTGAATTTGCGTAAAATTCTTTTCAATCATTTCAATTACTTTGGGCTTTAATACTTTACAAACATTACAATCCTGTGTGCTTAAGTAAAAACAAACAGCATTGCTTGATGAGGAAATTTCTAAAAAATCTTCAAGGCTTTTAGGTGAATCAATATTCATCAGATTTATTAAATTATTGTTAACCGGATAATTATATAACCGTTTATCAAACAATTCTTTAAAATTTCAATATACTTAATAAACTTTACCTTCAAATTTAGTAATCATACACACCAAGGAAAACCAGTATGAAATCTTTTATTATTTCTGCAATAATAATTTTATTGATTATTCCTCCATCTTTTGCCTCAGATCTGAAGATGCCGAGAGAAATTAAGAAGGCTTATGATAAGAATACAAGATCTTACGATGGGAAGCCTGGAATAAATTATTGGCAAAACTTTTCGGAGTACAACATCAAAGCAGAGATTGATCCGAATACAAGGTTGCTAACAGGAAGCGAAAAAATCGTTTACCTTAACAATAGTCCAGATACACTTAAGAACATTGTGTTAAAGCTTTACCAGGATATGTACAAAAAAGGTGCGGCAAGAAACAGACAACTTAATCCTGTAACTGTAACAGATGGAGTTATAGTAAGCAAGCTAACTGTGGACAATGCTTCAGTAAGTCTTAATCCTGATGATAAAAAAATTTCTTACCAGGGGACCAACCTGATCATAAAACTTACTTCACCGCTTCCGCCGAAAGAAAACATCGCAATTGAAATTGATTGGAGTTTTGTGATTCCAAAAGGTACAGATATAAGAATCGGGACTTACGGCGAATTAACTTTTTTTGTTGGATATTGGTATCCCAAAATTGCTGTGTATGATGATATACTCGGTTGGGATTTGTTAAGCTATAATGCAGAACATGAATTTTATTTTGATTACTCCGATATTAATGTTGAAATAAAAGTTCCAAAGGGATTTGGTATCTGGGCAACAGGAATGCTGCAAAACCCAGAGGAAGTACTAAATGAACCGTACTTAGAAAGATATAGTCTCTCATTAACTTCCGACAATTTAATCAACATCGTTTCAAGATCAGATAGCGGTAAAGAGATATATAAATCTCAAAATGGATTTACAACTTTTAAATATTCTGTAAAAAATATTTCAGATTTTGCATTCGGGATGAGTGATTTTTATTTGTGGGATGGAACTAGCATTGAACTTGAACCCGGAAAAAGAGTTGGGTGTTTTTCAGCCTACAATCCTTCATCAGATTTCTTCACTCAAGCTGCAGAAATGGCTAAAAGAAGTATCGAGTTTTTTTCCAAGGAAATGCCCGGTGTAATTTATCCTTACCCGCAGATAACCGTATTTAATGGTGATGGAGGAATGGAGTTTCCGATGATTGTAAATGACGGACAATTCTCAAATAAAGTAAATGATGTTTACGTAACTACTCACGAAATTTCACATATGTACTTCCCTTTTTATGTTGGCACAAATGAAACCCGTTACGGCTGGATGGATGAAGGTATGGCATATTTTCTTCCATGGGATCTGCAGATTGAATTATCAGAATATGATCATAGAACACGCGCCGCAGTTGGATTTTCGAGGTGGGCTGGAAATGAAATGGATATACCGATGATATTCCCATCAATACTTTCCCGTGATCCACATTTAAGTATATTGAGTTATTATAAATCAGCATTAGCTTTTGAAATGCTGGAATCTGCGTTGGGAGATGAATTATTTAAGAAGTGTTTAAATGAATTTATTTCAAGATGGAATGGTAAACATCCAACCCCGTGGGATATGTTTTACACATTTGAAGATGTTGTTAATCATGATTTAAGCTGGTTCTGGAAACCATGGTTTTTTGAATCGCACATTCCTGATCTTGCAATTAAAGATGTTAAGAATGAAAACAACAAAACAAGTGTGCTTGTAGAAAATGTAGGTAATCTTCCAGTTCCAATTGATTTGACCTTAACATTTGAAGATGGGATACAAACAAAACTTACATCATCAACACTAATTTGGCAAAATGGAGATAAAGAGGTCTGGCTCGATGTTGATGTAAAATCAAAAGTTAAAACTGTTGAATTGACAAATAAAAATATTCCTGATGCAGATGTAACTAATAATTCAATGAGATTTGAACATTATAAGTAATAAAAATCAAAATAAGCATACTCTTCCAATTTCTATTAGGCTTGCTATCGGATTTAGCGCTGGTGCAATTATCGGAATTTTTGCAAAGACCTGGCAATGTGGATTTCTGTTGGAGCAGGTGCTGGAAGGGCAATTTGTGCTGGTTTAAGCCAGATGTTAAAAAAGAAAATTAATTAATAATAAAAGAGGATTGAAATAATTCAATCCTCCCAATTTCTAAATGTATATTAGTGATGATGATGTCCGCCTGGTCCGTGAACATGACCGTGTGCTAATTCTTCTACAGTAGCATCTCTTACATCCACGAGTTCTAAATCAAAATTTAAATTCATTCCGGCAAAAGGATGATTAAAATCGATTGTTATTTCATCATCATTTACTTCTATAATAGTAAAAGGCATTTGAACACCATCCGGATTACTTGCCATATATTCCATCCCGACTTCTAAAACAAAATCCTCCGGAAAATTTTCCTTTCCGACAACCTGCACTATTTGTTCATTATAATTTCCATAAGCATCAGCTGCATCCAATCTTAACTGCTTTTTTGTGCCTATCATCATTACACTAACTGCTTCCTCAAGTTTTGGTAAAACCATTCCCTTTCCGCTAATGTATGAAAACGATCCGCCATGATCAGTTGAATCTAAAACATTACCAGCATCATCAGTTAATGTAAAATTTAAGGTAACAACTTTATTTATTTCTATCGGCATTTTGTATCCTTATTGTTTTTAATTGACGCTGCATAATAGAGAAAGTGGAAAAGAAATAAAAAGAAAAATTACTAGTAAAGGTTAGAAATTAATTAAAGAAATTTATCTGATAGTTTTAGAACTATACTGAATTAGTTAAATTTGATTTGTAAAGAAACTCTGATAGTTAATAATATCCGAAAGAATTAAACTCCATTGAAAGAGTACCACAATATTAGGACTATTAACGGAAGCATTAATGTTACGGCAGCAGCCCGTTCATTATCCGAACAACCGGAAGTTAAGCGTTTACTTATTAAAGCTGAATCTTCACTTGCGTATCTAAAGATGAAATAAAATAATTGAATGAAAACTAATCTAATAAATATTATTTCAGACTCATTGAAATACTCAGATTTAAAAGAAATTAAAAGAAATTACTCTGCTCTGCTTAAAGAAGTTAAAGAGAGTAAAGAAGATATTTTAATCAGCGATGGCTATGTTTCTGTTACAAAAGATTTTTTATGCGGGGAAATAAATCAGATACTTGAAACTCAAACTCTTGAGCGGACAAAATATTATATTAAGCGATTATTGAAAAGCTTAACAGAAGAAAGACAAAGTAAAATTAATGATCTTAATCTTAACCGCTGGAAAGAATATAGCGACATAATTACGGACAGCCTGTGGATACTGGATAAACGCGATAAAACAGGTGTTCACCACGCAGGTTATTGGGGAAATTTTATTCCGCAAATTCCAAATCAACTTCTCAGAAGATATACAAAAAAAGAAGAGTGGATTTTAGATCCCTTTCTTGGCAGCGGAACTTCATTAATTGAAGCACAAAGATTGGGCAGAAATGCTGTCGGTATAGAGCTTTCAAAAAAAGTATTGAATCAGACAAGAAAAATAATTTCTAAAGAAAAAAATCAGCATTCTATTGAACTTAAATTTATAAACGGAGACAGCTCAAAAATTAATTTAAGAAATCACCTGGATGAATCAGGAATTAAGTCATTTCAATTTCAGATATTTCATCCACCGTATTGGGATATTATAAAATTCAGTAATAATAAATCTGACTTATCCAACAGTAAATCAATCGAAGAATTTATAGCTAAATTTGGAAGTGTATTAGATAATTGTCTTCCTCATCTTGATAAAAAAAGATTTGCAGCAGTTGTTATAGGCGATAAATATTCTGATGGTGAATGGATTCCGCTGGGATTTTATGTAATGCAGGAATTTTTAAAACGCAGAATGATTTTAAAATCTGTAATCGTTAAAAACTTTGATGAAACTACTGCAAAGAGAAATCAGAAAGAGCTATGGCGTTATCGTGCATTAGCCGGTGGATTTTATGTGTTTAAACACGAGTATGTTTTTGTGTTTCAGAAGAAATGAATAGATGTAATTAAAAGGTAGGCGCAAGCTTCAGCTTGCGGGATTAGGTTACAAAGTTATTAAATATTTATTATTCGTATTTGCTCAACCTGAAGGTTGAGGCTACCGTTGTTCTGATTCATTTGTAATATGAGATATAATTTTGAAATTATTGCTCAACCTAAAGGTTGAGGCTACCGTCCTTCAGGTTCATTTGTATTATGAAATATAATTTGGAAATTAATGCTCAACCTAAAAATTGAGTTTACCGTAAACAATGAAGCGAATAAGAGAAAACAAACATCGATTAGCTGCAGAAATTTACATTGGCGAAAGACCAATTGCTTTTACCTTATGTTTAAAAGGAAGGGTAAGTTATTTCACAAATGAAAGTGCATTTAAATATTTTGAAAAAGTACTATTAGAAGAATTAAAACATTATAATTGCTCTGCGTTTGTTTATTTATTTATGCCTGATCATTTGCATTTAGTGTTGGCAGGAAATGAACCAGACTCCAATATTAAAAAGTGCCTTGAGATGTTTAAACAAAAAACAGGATTTTATTTAAGTAAGAGCAAAGCAAATGTAAGCTGGCAAAAAGATTATTATGATCACATTTTAAGAAGTGAAGAAAATCTGGAAATACATCTAAAATATATACTCAATAACCCTGTTCGAGCTGGTATTGTGAACTATTGGAAAAAATATCCTTACATTGGTTCAACAGTTTATAATTTATATGAATGGGAATAGTGCAATTATTATGCGTTATTGCTCAACCTAAAGGTTGAGGCTACCGTCTTTCTGATTCATTTGTAATGTGAAATATAATTTGGAAATTATTGCTCAACCTGAAGGTTGAGGCTACCATTCTTACAGATTCTTGTAGGTGGATTTTATGTGTTTAGACACGAGTATATTTTTGTGTTTCAGAAGAAATGAATAGATGTAATTAAAAGGTAGGCGCAAGCTTCAGCTTGCGGGATTAGGTTACAAAGTTATTAAATATTTATTATGCTTATTTGCTCAACCTGAAGGTTGAGGCTACCATTCTTACAGATTCTTGTAGGTGGATTTTATGTGTTTAGACACGAGTATATTTTTGTGTTTCAGAAGAAATGAATAGATGTAATTAAAAGGTAGGCGCAAGCTTCAGCTTGCGGGATTAGGTTACAAAGTTATTAAATATTTATTATTCGTATTTGCTCAACCTGAAGGTTGAGGCTACCGTCCTTCAGGTTCATTTGTATTATGAAATATAATTTAGAAGAAATTGAAATTGAATTAAAAAAAAGATTAATCTATCCTTATAAATGGGGACAAAAACAGAACGATAACTTCGATAAACAAACAAATTTTATTTATCATACTTTTTTGTTTGAAGAACTTCTTAAAGAAATTGAATCAAGATTTAAATCTGAAAAAGAATATGATCTTTATTTCAATTACTCAATTAACCGGTGGTATAACTTCTGGTCAGCACAAGCTGTTGAAGATATATTCTGCTCGCTGCCAAACGTTAAACCAGCCCTGGATGATAAAGACAAACTGATTGACTTTACAATTCGGGGAGAGGCATTTGATCATAAAACATCAATCTTTCCGAAAAATTTTCCTTATAAAATTGATGATGCAATTAAAAAAACCGATGAATTGATTAGGTGGTTATACAAAAATCAATCACAGCAGCAGCGTAAGCATTATAAAAGCAGATTGTTTATTATTCTTTATTCTGCAGATGGGGAGCATTGGAAATTAAAATCAGAAATTGGCTGGCTTAAAGAACGAATCGAAAAATATATGCTCGGCTTTAATCCGAATTTTTTGCTTAAGTTTAATTTTGAAAAAGATAAACCAACTCTGGCAGATGTTATTTGGGCTATAAAAAAATAGTCTTGTAATTATTCATTATTTACAAAGCTGTTTAACAATTCTGTTGATAAAGTATTCGCAACGTAGGCAGGAGTAATCAAGATTCTTAAATTGTTTTGGACAATAAATACATTTTCCCGCCAATTTTGTCAAAAGAAATTTTTCTCAGACCAGCAATTTGATTGAAGTAAGATTTCGGTTTTACTATTTTCAATCAGAAAAAAATAATAAAGATTATAATTATGAGAAAAAAAATATTTTTAACCCTTTCAGTTGCTCTTTCTTTTTTTGTGCTGAGCTGTGGAGACAGCAGCAAAGACAGCTCTGATATTTCAAACAAAGATGCTTCCTCTGACACACAAAAAAGATACGGTATTAAATCAGCAGTTGTTGAATATATAATAACAGGCTCACAGGAGGGAACCAAAACACTTTACTTTGATAAATGGGGAATGAGACAAGCTGAATATACCCGTTCTGTTTTGACTGTTAGCGGATTTAGCAAACCAATAAATATTGTAAACATTATTGACGGTGATTATCAATATATGATAAACATTGATCAGAACAGCGGAACAAAAACAAGAAACCCGGTCTTAAAATCTATGGATGAATTAAAAGGTCAAAAAGGTTTTAACGAGTTTGGAGAACAGATGCTCTTAAGTATCGGCGCAAATAAAATCGGTAAAGAAGAGTTTCTCGGAAAAGATTGTGATATTTATGAAATGCGCAGTACCGGAACTAAACTTTGGGTTTGGAAATGGATTACGTTGAAATCCGAGACAAACTCAAGAGGATTGGAGATAAATGTAATTGCAACCAGAATTAACGAAGGCTCCGTTCCAAAAGATAAGTTTACAATTCCTGAAAAAATTACATTGAATGAAGTTGATCTTGATAATATTGAAAACGAAATGAGAGAAGAAAATAAATGATTTCATTTCTTCCGGTTGGCGGTGGAAATGAAATTGGTGCAAACTGTTACTACTTAAATCTTAACGGCAACGGAATTATTCTTGACTGCGGGATTCATCCGCAAAAAACAGGACTGGACTCACTTCCAAAATTTGATTTGCTTAACGATAGACCGATTGATTCCTGCTTGATCTCTCATGCTCATCAGGATCATATTGGCTCGCTTCCATTTCTGATAAAAAAATTTCCTTATGTAAAAATCATTACAACCCCGCAAACCAGAGCTATAGCTGAACTAACATTGCACAATTCTGTATCCATATTAAAAAAAGAAATTGATGATCAATCATTTGAGTTTTATTCACACGATGAAGTTGATCTTCTTATTAAAATGATTGAGTATAAAGAATATGGATATCAGTTCGAACTTAATTCATATCATCAGATTAAAAATTCTGAGGTTAATGTTACTTTTTATGATGCAGGACATATTTTAGGCTCTGCCGGAATTTTGCTGGAAAATAACAATTACAAAATATTTTATACAGGAGATATCAACCTTACCGATCAAACTATTCAGCCGAAAGCAAAGCTGCCTGAAGATAAAATTGATACCTTAATTCTTGAAACAACCTATGGTGCAACAGATTCAGATTTACTTTTAAACTGGCAGGCAGAATCACTAAGGTTTGCAAAAGAAGCAAATAAGATCCTGAATAACAGCGGATCTATTTTAATTCCTGTTTTCTCATTGGGCAAAATGCAGGAAATGTTAGCGACAATCTGGCAGTTAATACAGAAAAGGAAACTAACAACAGTAGATATTTATACAGGTGGAATTGGAACAAGAGTTAATCGTGTTTACGATTATAACAAATATGTTGTTGATAGAATTGATAAGGAGTTCGAGCTAAATTCAATTCCACAAAAAGATTATTATGAAGTTACAAATCCCGATGATTTCTTTTTAAATCCCTGCATTGTTCTTGCATCAAGCGGAATGATGGTAAAGAACACAGCATCGTACAATTTTGCTAAAAGGTTTTTAAAACAAAAAGATTCAGCTGTCTTTATTGTCGGATATATGGATCCCGAAAGCCCGGGTTATACAATAGCAAACTCAGAACAAGGCGATAAAATCTGGTTAACTGATTTTGATGAAGCAACAGAGGTTAAATGTGGGATAAAGAATTTCAAATTCTCGGCGCATGCCCGGAGAGAGGATTTACTAAGGATTGTTGATAAACTTAAACCTGATAATGTAATATTAACACATGGCGATGATGAAGCAATTGATTGGGTTGGGTCATCAATACTGAAAAAAAATAAGAGCATAAAACTTCAGATTGCAGAAGTAGGGAAAGAATTAAAAATCCTTTAATTGCGTAAGGCAATAATTGATTTTTCTTTGTATATTAAAAAAAACAAATTCAATTTCCTTGCTAAATAGGAAATAAAGATTTTCTTTCATCAAATTTTTTTTCAGGAGGAGAGCATGTCTCGTCTAAAAAAACAAGTCCAGGATAAAATAGAAGCCTGGCGCCCGCGCACAGTCCGACTTCTTAAAGAATTCGGTAACAATAAATTACAGGAAATAACAATTGAACAGGCAATTGGCGGTGCAAGAGATATCAAATGCCTTGTAACAGATATTTCCTATCTCGATCCGTTTGAAGGAATTCGTTTCCGTGGGTTTACAATTCCCGAAGTGTTGGAAAAACTTCCAAAAGTTCCTGGTGGAGAAATGCCTTATGTTGAAGGATTTTTCTTTTTCTTATTAACAGGTGATATTCCTTCTAAAGAAGATGTTGAAGAAGTTGCAGCAGAGTTTAAGAAAAGATCTTCTGTACCTAAGTATGTGTTTGATATTCTAAGAGTGATGCCTGCTGATTCTCATCCAATGGTAATGTTCTCAACTGCTATTCTTGCAATGCAGCGTGAATCTGAATTTGTCAAAGAGTATAATTCGGGTAAACTAAAAAAGAATGATTACTGGGCGCCAACTTACGAAGATGGACTAAATCTTCTTGCAAAACTTCCTGCGGTTGCTGCTTTCATATATAGATTGAAATATAAAAATGGAGATATTATTCCTTCTGATCCTACACTTGATCTTGGCGGAAACTTTGCCCACATGATGGGCATCGCAAAACCTTATGATGATGTTGCAAGAATGTATTTTATTCTACATAGCGATCACGAAAGCGGAAATGTAAGTGCCCACACCGGTCACCTGGTTGCAAGTGCTTTATCAGATCTTTACTACTCAATTTCTGCAATGACAAATGGACTAGCAGGTCCATTACACGGACTTGCAAATCAGGAAGTGTTAAACTGGCTGCATGGTGTTTATGATAAAATGGGCGGCAAAGTTCCAACCGAAGAAGAGATGAAAAAATTTGTTTGGGATACTTTGCAAAGCGGACAAGTAATTCCGGGTTTTGGACACGCAGTTTTAAGAAAAACAGATCCTCGTTATATGGCTCAAAGAGAATTTTGCTTAAAGCATTTGCCAAATGATCCTTTGTTTAAATATGTCGATCTTCTCTTCAAAGTTGTTCCGCCGATTTTGTTGGAACAAGGCAAAGCAAAAAACCCCTGGCCAAATGTTGATGCGCAATCGGGTGTTATACAATGGTACTACGGACTAAAAGAATATGATTTCTACACAGTTCTTTTTGCTGTTGGAAGAGCATTTGGTGTTGTTGCAAATATTATCTGGGATCGTGGACTTGGTTATCCAATTGAAAGACCAAAATCTGTAACTACTGCAATGCTTGAAGAAGTTGCGGGAATAAAAAGCTAGTTGTCAATAAAACAGGAATGTTTATTAATTAAGAAGTCACGGAATTCCCGTGACTTCTTTTTATATGATTATGATATTCAGAATCGTGACAGCTTAAGAATTAGACAGTAGAAAACACATCAATTAAAATCTAAATCTTGTACCAACATATCCGCCGCAATCCTGCAGATGAAAACTGCTTGGCCCTTTTATTTCATTAGACGTTCCGTTTTGTGTTTGAGTGATTGTACTTTTAGGCGTGATGAAGGCTCCCAAATTATACCCGGCATAAAACTCCCACTGAAGATCTTCCCAGGGTCTTACATAAGCGGAGGCATTAAGACCAACGCCTAATCTTGATGCAGAGTATTCATCTTTTGTTTCTGTGCCGGAAGTTGGTGTGTTAGTTTGGGTTTCGCTGTAGGATACATAGCTTGCCCATCCGCCAAGAGAATAATAAACTCGTTTATCCATTCCCAACGGGTAATAATTATATCCAAGCTTTGCCCCAAATTCTGATGAGCTGAACTCCTGAGTACCGCTTGTGTTCTCGGTTTTATCACTGCCGATACCAACACTGCCAAGAAGGTAAAGACTGGATTTTTTATTAAGGTAATAATCTATACCAAAGCCTGTTATATATTCAGATTCAGGAGTTGATAGATCGTAGTTAAGCTCATCGATTTTTTGCTTGCCTATGGTAAAATCCCTGCCCCACATAAAGTTAAGACCCCAGCAGTATTTATCATCATCTGTGTTTTGCGCATTGATTGAAGAAGCTGAAAGAAGAAAAGCGAGCAGTGAAAGAAATAGAAAATTCAGAAAAGACTTTTGCATAATGACTCCTGTTTTATTTAGAATAATTTATTAATTATTCCCCTGCCAAACGGAATACTGGCGGCTAACATAAAAAACAGAATTAAATTTTCCTATAGTACCGAAGATTTTTTTAATTACTCACATTCTTATTGTCTTAATTTATGAGTGCCAACAGCTTACCGAAGACTTAACTTTTAGTTGTTAATATTTAATCTGCATAGTCCTGCTGGATAACGATAGTCAGTCAGGCAGGCTGTAAATGATTTGATGTCATTTAATTTTTAGATCAATTCTTTTTATGTTCAATGACCGGAGCAGATAGGATTGACAAGAAATTATCTACATATCTAACGGACTTCTGACGCCTTAATAATATCTGCTAGTTCTTTTCCTAATAGCAGCGGACAAAATTAGATTTTATTGTTGTTTAGCAATTAAACAAAACTTTCTGCTTGAATTATTTAGGTCAGTTATGGATATTGAGAAAGGAAATAAGAGGAATTACCCAACAGATGATTGAGGGGGATTCCTTATAAGTATTAGTTAGGTGCTTACAAAATAATATCAGAGGAGTAATATTTTGGATACTTTTTTTTGTTATGGATACTCAGAGAGCAATAATCCAAACTATGGAGAGTCTCTATATTTTAGCAACTTCAAAAAATGTGGAAACAATTAAGGGTAGATACGATTTTCTCTTAACCTTGCTTCCCACCTTAAAATCTGCGAAAAACAATTCTCAATATTCTAATGTAATTCAATCAGCACTTGAGCAGTTCAAAACAATGTATCCAGCCGGTGTCCCACAAAATTATCAGATTGCAGTAATTAATAAACCTGAAACTTTTGACATAAACGAATTTTATTGCAACTCTTTTGTAAATGCTACCAAAAGATATTATGATAAGCAATTTGAAGAAATAAATGCTTTGAAAAAGGAAACCGCAAAGACAAAAAGAATTGGAAAATTATCCGATTCAATAAATTCAGTTCTGAACGAACTACAAATAAAATGTTCAAATTCTGAATCTTATCAAACAGCAAAAACAAAATTACGATTTACTTGATAGAGTACTTGATTTAGTAGGAGGCAGACCTTCAAATATTAATAAAATTCTTATTTCAGAAACAATGCAAAGAGATGACTTTTCTTTTCGTCCCTCAGAAAGATTGCGACAAGATGATCAAATTATTTATAAAGCGTAGTGTCTTAAGTAATACAAAAAGATTTAAAGCTGTTTTATTACACGAAGTAGCACATGCAAAAAGTAATGCGACTGATGCGACCAGAGACTTTGAAGATGAATTGACAAATATGCTAGGTGAAATTGGATTAAAGGTTATTACGACAAATGGAGAAGCAAAGAAAGGCTTTTTTAATAAGTTGTTTGGTTAAAGGCATATAACCAGCCAGCCAATCAACCCGACAGCGTATTCGCACTCAGTATTTGTATTCTAAGCTGCACTCTTGCTCTGGGCAGCAGCTTAACCACAACGCCGTTATGTGTTTAAATGAAAATGCTATCTCATATCCCTCAAGATAAAAAGAATTAATTTTTCTGTTCTGCTTTTTATTATATTCCTTAGGAAAAAATTTCATTCTCTTATAAAAGAATTTAGTACAATGAGCCTGTCTTTATTATCACTGAAAGAATTGAACGAAAAACTGCTCGCTGGCAAAGCTTCGCTTGAGCAGCACGAGATCGATGATCTACTAAATAATCTGATGATCGAATTGAATAATGCTATTGAGAATAACAATCTTAATCTGCCCGAGTTTTCGGAAGTATGGCAAAGCATTCTAAAGGGGTTAACCGATGGCGGAATCTCAGATGACTTTATGAATAATATGGATAAGGATCTGTTTTTTAAGTTTGGCAATTATCTTGCTTCTGATTCCGTTGGTTTAGATGATAAAATTACAGCAGTCATACACAGTTACCTGAATTATTTTCGCTATTCTTCCTTTCTTCAAAAAATTTACGATGAAAGAAGATGGGATTATCTTATTAAATCGCTGATAGATAAAAGCAGTTATACTTTTGATGTGATGTTTAATCAAAGAGTTGATCAGTATAAGAAGAAAAATCTTTTCAGAATAATAAAAGGCAGGCAGACAATAGATTACTCGTGGCAGAAAACATCAGAGCTTGTTTCCGCATATAGTTTATCTATTCAGAAATTATTAATTGAAATCGAAGGCGAACAAAAATTTACGGCTTTTCTTCTTGAAAACAGCCTTGATATGGCATTGCTTGATCTTGCATGCTTAACAAGCGGAATTGTAAATGTTATGATTCCTGCAAACTCAGTTTCTGAACACATTCAATTTATTCTTAATCAAACTAAATCGCCTGTACTTTTTGCAGATGATGAAAAACAGCTTGCAAAAATAAGAGCAGTAAAAAATGAAATACCAAATCTTAAAACCGTTGTTCTGATTAAAGGCAACGCCGCAGAGGACTGGGTGATCAGTTTTGATGAGTTCAAGGCACTTTCACTTCATCAGGAAAAAAGAATTTATACCAGCCTAAAACCTGATTCGCTTGCAACAATAATGTACACATCCGGCACCACTGGTGAGCCAAAAGGAATTATGTTTTCGCACGCCAATATTGTTTATAAAAGATTCTGCCGCGCAATGGCAATTCCCGTTATAAGTGATAAAGATCGTTATCTTGCTTTTCTTCCACTGTATCACACATTTGGAAGATGGCTCGAAATGACAGGTGCAATCTTTTGGGGTTCAGAATATTGTTTTATGGAAAACCCATCTGTGGAAACAATGATTGATAATATGCGTTTTGTAAAACCGAGCATTTTTATTTCAATACCAAAAAAATGGATACAGCTTTATGAATATATTACAGCACGGGTTGATGTGGAAGCAGATGATGATGATAAAATCAATTCAGTTGTTACTGATGCAACCGGTGGAAATTTAAAGTGGGGACTTTCAGCGGCAGGATTTTTACCGCCCGATGTTTTCAGATTCTTTCAGCGTTATGGTATCGAGTTAATGAGCGGTTTTGGAATGACGGAGGCAACCGGTGGAATTACAATGACGCCGCCGTTTCGATACAGAGAAAATTCACTTGGCAAAGCACTTCCGGGAATTGAAATTAAACTTGGTGAAGACGGCGAAATTCTAATACGCGGACCTTATGTTATGATAAATTATTTCGATCAGAAAAAGGAACAAACATTTGAAGCTGACGGATGGTTTGCAACCGGAGATATAATGAGAATGGATAACGATGGATTTATTGAGATTATAGACCGCAAGAAAGAAATATATAAGAACATTAAAGGCGAAACTATTGCCCCTCAGAAGATTGAAAATCTTTTTAGGGATTTTGAATTTGTTAAACAGGTTTTTCTTGTCGGTGATCATCGTCCTTTTAATACTGTGCTTATCTATCCTGATCTTAAATCTGCAAACTCGCCTTTAATTAATATGGACGAACATCAAAGGCAGGAATATTTTTCAAATGTTATAGTATCGGTAAATAATTTTCTCGCACCATTTGAAAGGATAGTTGATTTTAAAATTATCAGCAGACCATTTGATGATATACATGGCGAGCTTACGCCGAAGGCAACATATAAAAGAAGAGTAATTGAAAAGAATTTTGCAGACACTATTCAATTGATGTATGAAAAAGATCATCTGGCTCTGGGATTTGACAAATATGAAATCAAAGTTCCTAACTGGTTTTTAAGAGAGAAGGGTGCGCTTAGCCGTGACATTTCCCTCAGCTCAGATTTATTATCTATTCCAAAACTTAGTGCTTTGCTTAGTATTAAAGTGGTTGATGATGAGAAAAAAATATTTCAAATAGGTAACTATTCATATCTAATTAGAACAAAGCAATTAGATCTTCAGGATATCTTTACAAATCCTTTTTATTGGCTGGGTAATACTGGGGTGGTTGATTTTACAGGCTCAGGTATATTTCGCTGGTTCAGAAAATCAGAATCACAAAAAGAGCTTGAGTTTGTTGATCGTATTTCGGAAGTAAAGGTTAACGATACCGAAAGAGCAAAACTTAGTGAAATGCTTGAAGCAAAAGAGGTTTCTATCCCGGGACTTCATATTGCTACAGTTATGCTTCAATCAAACGACGACCAGGAGGTTGGAAAGTCTATAGAATATTTTTCTGCGATACTTAGCGATGTAAATTCCACACATTATAAATTAACTGTCGAGATTGTTTTCAGACCTAGTATCATTCAAAAGACTGAAACAAGAAGAAGGATTTTTCTTGCTGCCCTGCAGACACTTAGAAGAGAAAACTTTAAAAAATTACTAAAGCTTTATGTTTGTTCAGATAATGACTTTTTAAATAGTGAAATAATAAATGCAATTGATAACATCAGCAGGGGAGATGAAAATTTAAAGGAAATAGAAACTGTTTTAGAAGAACTAATTTCAGCAGCTGACCCTAAAACACTTCTCGACAAAACGCCGATACCTGGTTTATTTGATCTTCTGGTAAGTTATGGAGCTAACCATCCTGCAAGCTATGAAGGAATAAGAAGATTCATTTTACAGTTTGAATTATACGGTTCAATAAATGATCTGCGGCAGCTTGCACGAAAATCACGGCTGGAGTTAAGACGACTGTTTACTATCTGGCTGGGAGAAGTGCCTCGTGTTTCAATAGATCCTGAAACCGGTGAAGAATACAGATGGTCTGATGTATTAATATTTGATGAGGCAATTTCTGATAGTGATAAAAATATTTTAACCAAGGCACTTTCTGAAAGACAGATTATAAGAGAAGCAGTTTTTCTTATTTCAAACGGTGTGCTGATATCACTTAACAATATTTTACCATCGGGAATATGGATTAGTAAGTTTTCTGAAACTAAAAGAAGATCTGTATTTCGTTTGACTATTCAGACACGTTTCCTCGGCGGATTTGATATTGCAATTCACTTAAACCATACAGATAGCTCTGAAGTTATTGAAGAAGAGGGCAAATGGAAGGTTATTGCCGGTACTGATATTTTAGAAAAAAAGATCGCTGCTAAGTACGGCGGTCTTTGGGAAGATTTTAATTTGTGGACCGAAGAGTTTGTTGGTGATGAATCAATTGAGAGGTTTATGCGGCGCGAATCAAAAAGAAATGATGCGGTAACAAATGAAAAGCTAAGAAATCTTTGGAAATTTTTTGTATGGAATGCTTCTGCAGCTTATGTAAAATTTTGGAAACTTTCTGAAATGAAGACTGAGCTTGCTGAAATTAATACTGATACTGTTGTTGTTTCACAGCATGATTATCAGACTAAATGTATAATAACTTCTTTTTCCCAGAGAAGAAAATCAGAATCAGTTCTTTCTTTTGTAATGAACTTTTATGAAAAATTTGTTAAACCAGCAGAGGAAAAATATCCGCTGATAAAAAAGCCTTCTGTTTGGAACGCTGTTTTTTCAGGCATTATCGAAGCACTTGGTATTGATGAAGGTATTAATCTGATAAATAAATTCAGGAAAGAAGTTGAAAAATCTGATTTGGCTATTAAGGATAATATAACTTACCGGATTCAATTATTGATGAATAATATTAAAGAGCACGGTTATCTTCCTAAACAGCTATACTTTGCAGTTAAAAGATTTCATAGATGGTTTGAGCTCAACAAAGATGCGTCTTTATCTGCTCAGGCAGAAATGATATACGAGCTTTATGATACTTATCACTTATTTGATCTTGAAGAAAATTATCCAGCTGTAAGAGCAAGATTTTTTTTAGAAACTGTTTTTTATTCTTCATCTCAAAGGTTTAAAAATGTATTGCGCGAACTTGTAAGAAAACAAAGACACAGAAAAATTTCAAAAGAAGAATCATTAAAGCTCATCACATCACTGAACTTTGAGTTTGAGTTGGATGAGAAAGAAACATATTTTATTACCCGGCTTGGATATCCGCACCTTAAACCAACTGATTCGGCTGCACTTATTAAGATTAGATCAGAAGTTGCAGGATATCCAAATCTGGTTGTTCAGCTTCGTGACAATGATGGAAATGCTTTTACAATTAGAAATCCGGTCAGTCCAAAAGAAATCTCAAAACTATATCAGCTTTATCTTGAAGAAAATTTAAATGTTAACTTCAGACCCGAACATGAATTTCTTGTTGCTGTATCAGACAGAGGATTTATTATAGGCGGAGCTTTTTATTATCGAAGCGACGAAACAACTGTTCACATGGAAAAGATTGTAGTTTCTAATCGCTACAGAAGAAACGGAATAAGCGAAGGAATTATGAAAGAGCTGTTTAACAGAGTGAAATCAGAAAATTATAAATTTGTTACAACCGGTTTTTTCCGTCCGGAATATTTTTACCGTTTTGGATTTAAAATAGAAAGAAAATATTCGGGACTCGTAAAAGAACTTTAGTGCAGGAATAAGTATTATGAAGCTGTTGATAATATTATCTGTAATTATTATGAATCAAATATCTTTTACTCAAACAGACGATTGGGCTAATCTTAATAGATACAAACAAGAAAATTTGATTCTTGATCCGCCTTTGGAAAATGAAGACAGAGTTGTTTTCATGGGAAATTCCATCACCGAAGGATGGAAAACAGTTGATCCGGATTTCTTTACAGAAAACCAATTTATTAATAGGGGTATAAGCGGACAAACAACACCGCAAATGCTTATAAGATTCAGACAAGATGTTGTAAATCTTAAACCAAAAATTGTAGTGATACTTGCAGGTACAAATGACATTGCAGGAAACACCGGTCCATCAACACTGGAAATGATAGAAGACAATATTTTTTCAATGGCTGAGATTGCAAAGACAAATAATATTAAAGTTATTCTTTGCTCTGTTCTTCCAGTATTTGATTATCCGTGGAAGCAGGGAATTAATCCATCAGAAAAGATTATTGAACTTAATAAAAGAATAAAGACTTATTCGCAAAATAATCAATTCGTATATGTTGATTATTTTTCTGAAATGGCAGATGAAAATAATGGATTAAAGAAAGAGTATTCTAAAGACGGTGTTCATCCAAATGTTGATGGATATAAAGTGATGAAACCAATTATTGAAAAAGCCATAAATTATTTACTGCGGACAGAGCATTAATAGTCAAAACATACCTGCCGGCAGGTCGGTGTTTTTGTAATCATTAACTTCGCTTGGTAATTTTTTCGGACAGAGATTTTTTTATCTGGCGATTCACTCCTTATTTTTATATCAAACTCATTAAGTTATTCCGGAGAATAAGCAAAGAGTTTATCATAATTATTGTCTTAATATTTCTTATTTGTTATCTGCTTACATTTGCTCACCAATAACACAATCTCATAAAATAAAAATGTTGTTTGAATAGACAGACAAAAGGCATATTTTAATTTGAGCGTGTTTCTGTTTTTTTATTATAGCATAGTCACTTAATAACCCAACACTTGGAGATTGCTTATGAAAAAGTTTCTACTTTTCACTCTGCTTTTCAGTCCGCCGGTTTTCTGTCAAAATATAAATATGAACATTAATTTATCAGATGGCAGTACCATATCATTTTCAGTTAATGATATTCAACGATTAGAATTTGGAGAAGCCACAGATATAAAAGATTTTGAAAATCTAAAGCAGGTAATTGAAACATTTAGTGTTCTGCAGAACTACCCAAATCCGTTTAATCCTTCTACAACAATTACATATCTGATACCAAACACTTCAAATGTTAAAGTGTGTATTTATGATATTAACGGACAGCTCGTAAAAGACCTGCTCAATGAAACTCAGCATAAAGGAGAATATAAAATTACCTGGAACGGGACTAATGATAAAAATATTAGTGTGGTAAGCGGAGTATATATTTATACTGTTAGCAGTAATGAGCAGATAATTTCCAAACAAATGATTTTACTGAAATAAGGGAGAGATAGAAAATGAAAAAAAGTTTATCCTTTTTATTTGTAATACTGATTTGCTCAGGTTCATTTCCGCAAGCCCTTAATGTAATTAAAAAAGATGGGCAGACTCAATCAGTAAATCTCTCTGATATTAATAGCATTACCTATAGCAAAGTATCAGGCTTGTATGAACAGCAATTACCATTGAACAAATTAGTTGTTTATACTAAAACAGAGGCAAAAGATTTATTTATTCTCGGAATAGATAGTGCATTCTTTAACGAAGACAGAACCAAAATATTTTTCAAGACAACGTATGATCTTAATCAGTTTAATCTTGCCGATATAGACAGTATTACTTTTGAAGTTATTACAGATTCAACAATTTATATTACTTATGACGACAGCACTGCATCCATAATTAATCCATTTGTTGGACGGGGAGTTTCGGTTAGTTTGTCGGATGCTGATGTAATCGTTACTGCTAATTCCGGCGTTGAAAATCTTGATTATGTATTAAGCGGAATCACTTCTGACGGGATGTTTAAGATTTACTCAGATAAAAAACTTAATCTCCACTTAAACAATGTTCAAATTACAAATAACGATGGTCCAGCGATTAACATACAATCTGGTAAACAGATCTCCGTATTTCTTGAAAATGGAACGCAGAATATTTTAACCGATGGAATTACTTATTCAAATGCACCAACAGGCGAAGATCAAAAGGCAGCTTTTTTCAGTGAAGGACAGCTTGTCTTTTCCGGAGGTGGTGATCTTACAATAAACGGACGTGGAACAAATCAGCACGGACTTGTAAGTGATGACTATATTGTAATAAATCAGGGAAATATAACTATTAATAGCGCAGTTAAGGATGGTATTAATGTAAACGACGGGTTCTATATGAATGGCGGATCCGTAGATATCAAATCAGATAGCGATGGAATAGATGCCGGCGAAAGCTCTATTGAAATAACCGGCGGTACTGTTAAGGTTTTAAACACAGTCAATGATAAGAGCGCTATAAAAGCAGATGGCGTAATCAATATTTCAGGCTGTGAATTAAATATTACTGTTCAGGGAAATCAATCAAAAGGTATAAAGTCTAAACAAAACATAACACTTGAAAATAGTTCTGTTAATATAATAACTTCGGGTGGAGTTGTGCTGAAACCTTCCGGTTCCGGGTTTGACCCCTCTTATTGTACAGCTATCAAAGCTGACATGGATGTTATTGTTATTTCTTCAGATATTATAATTACCACAAGCGGTCCTGCAGGAAGAGGAATTTCTTGTGACCGAAATTTTGTTTTTAACTCCGGTTCTCTTAGTATTACTTCAAGTGGCGATGGAGCTGCATACACCAATCCGTCAGGTCAGCAAGATGCCTATGCAGGACATTGCATTAAAACTGATGGAAGTGTAATCGTTCTGGATGGAGAAATCACTCTCAGTAATTCTGGAAAGGGCGGTAAAGGAATTAATATTGATGCAAATATGCTCGTTGGAACATCAACAACTCAACCGATGATAAATATTACTACTACTGGTCAGAAGATATTTATCTCACAGAATAATTACGCAGAATCAAAAGCGATTTCTGCTGATAGCACTATAAGGATTTTTGATTGTAATATTACAATCAGTTCTGCAGATGATGGAATAAAATCGAAAGACTCTCTGATTATATATGATGGAACTATTAATATTACCCAGTCATTCGAGGGTCTTGAAACTCCCAACTTAATAATTAATGGAGGAGATATAAGCGTTAAAGCCAGTGATGATGCATTAAATACAACCTACGGTGTTGATGGAGAGTTTAATGATGGAAGTAAAATGATAATAAACGGCGGTCACATTTTTGTTAGTTCGACTCAAGCTGACGCAATTGATGCCAATGGTGATATTTATATTAATGGAGGTGTAATTGTTGCTCACGGACCGGATGCATCTGGATTTACTTTTGAGGTTGGGCTGGACTTTAATGGCGAATGTAAAATATCCGGCGGTTTTGTTGTTATTTCAGGGACAAACTCAATGCTAACACAGGCACCAAGTAGTTCTTCTACGCAACGCTCAGTTCTTTTGAAATCATTTTCAAGTCTGGCTGCCGGAACATTGTTTCATATAGAAGATTTAAACGGAAATAATTTATTAACCTTCGCACCCAACAAAAGATATTACTCAATAATATTTTCCGATCCGCTGCTTACTGCGGGATCTCAGTATAAAGTTTACACAGGTGGAACTTATAGCGGGGGAACAGTCCGCAATGGATTACACACAGGGGGAACATATTCTGCAGGAACATTAAAAACAACATTTACTCAAACGAATATGGTACAAGTTGTAAATTTTTAAAATATCTGTAAAAAATATCTTAGAAAAAATTAAACAGCCGGATAATTGAGTCCGGCTTTTTGTTTTTGAATTCATACCGATATTCGATATGTAAGCAGTATTCTACCCTGCTTTTTTTTACATTATTTTTTGATAATATATTAATAAAGAGAAATTCTCAAATCTATGCTTTTTACCGCTTACTTTTACTTTTAGCCTAAAAACATCAAATTCTGCACATTATTAAATATTATTTGCATCTGTGCTATTAAAATGATATCATTCCGATAGCAAATTTAGAAAGGTTTTTAAAATGGAAAAAGTAACTGAAAAAACAGCAGCAAAGGTGAAAGGATTTTTTATCCTGTTTGTCATTTTAATTCTTATTGTTCTTGACATATATCTTCTTGCTTACGGAATTCAGACCGAAGATTCAAACATCTTTTGGTTTTTTATTCCACTTGTGCTTATAACTTTTATTACTCTGGGTGGATTTATGATTGTTCAGCCAAACGAATCAAGAGTTCTGATACTTTTCGGTAAATATACAGGCACAATTCGTCAATCAGGTTTTTGGTGGGTTAATCCTTTTACTGTAAAAAAACATGTTTCATTACGCATCAGGAATTTTAACAGTGAAAAATTAAAAGTAAATGACCTTCACGGTAATCCGATTGAGATAGCTTCTGTTATTGTATGGCGTGTTGTAGATTCTGCGCGTGCAATATTTGATGTTCAGAACTACGAGCAGTTTGTTGCTATACAAAGTGAAACAGCAATTCGTTCGCTTGCTTCAGAATATCCGTATGATGTAAGTGATGAGGAAAAAGCTTCTTTACGCGGCACACCGCTGGAAATAGCAGATAATCTTAAAAAGACTTTGCAGGCAAGATTAGAAATTGCCGGAGTTGAGGTTATCGAATCAAGGATAAGCCACCTTGCTTATGCACAGGAAATTGCACAGGCAATGCTGAGAAGACAACAGGCACAGGCTGTAATTGCAGCAAGACAAAAAATAGTTGAAGGTGCTGTCGGTATGGTTGAAATGGCTCTTAAATCATTAAGCGATCAAAACATTGTTAATCTTGATGAAGATAAAAAAGCAACGATGGTAAATAATCTTATGGTCGCGCTGGTTTCAGAAACATCCGTACAGCCTGTAATCAATACCGGAACATTATATCAATAATAAATATGAAACCGCTTTCAAATTATATCGGTGAAGAATTGGTTTTAATACAACCTTCGCTGTTAAAACGTAGATATGAATTTAATTCATCGTCAGAGCTGTTAGCACAGATGTATTTTCCGAAGTTCTTTAGTTTAACGGCAGTTGTTGACTGCTTTGATAGCAAGTACGAAATATTTAAACCGAATTTTCTTAATTCAAAAATAGAAATCAGAAAGTATGGCAATGAATTATCTTTTGCTGTATTAACAGCCAATTTCTTTAGAACAAAAGGAACAATAGTTTTACCGAAAGGCGAAATTGTTAATCTTAAATTTGGTATGTTTAAAAAAATATGTGGAATTTATTCCGAGATGGGTGAGTTGCTGCTGGAAATAAAGAAAGTGTTTTCTTTTAAAGGAAAAGACATAGTAACCATTGTTAAACCATCGATAATCATTGATGAAAATCCATGGATAATAATGATGGTTTGGTATTTTTTAATTGAAAGCAAGAAAAGCGGAGTAGTATCTTAACGAAGAAAATTAAAAAATGGCAGAAAAGAAAAAATTTTTATTAAGAATAGATGAAAAAGTTTATGCCGCTCTTGAAAAATGGGCGGCTGATGATTTGAGAAGTATTAATTCTCAAATAGAATTTTTACTGATTGATTCGTTAAAAAAGAGCAATAGACTTAATTCAAATAATACACCAGAGGAAAAGCCCACCAAATAACCTAAAAGGCAATTTAGATGATTGCTAAAAATTGCTCGCCCTAAAAAACATTTAAAATTGGGCTTTCTTTCTTGGGTAGAGTTAATGTATTTCTTAAGTTTGTCTTAACGATTTTTTGCAGGAAATATTATGAAGCAATTAAAAATATTATTCATATTAATTATAAGCTTCTTCTACTATAGCTGTTCTTCCCTAACTTTAACTCCAGCAGAATTTGGATGGCCTTTGGAGGCAGTTTTAAAAATAGATAATCAGGGATTTGTAAAAGAAGAACGACATTCTATCTATTTCAATACAAAAGAATTATTTCTTGAAGAAATGCAAGACTCGCTTGGTTATGCCGGTAAAACGTTAAGATTAATAAGAAATAGTGAGGGCTACTATTTTATGACTGCGGTTGATTTTAAAAACGTTTATATCTTTGGTGAAGAGAAAAATTCTTTAATTCTTAAGAACACAATTCAAATAAATGAAATCGGGATGTCGGATCCTGTCTTTAACCAAAGATCTCTGTTTATAGAGCTAATTACGAATGGAAAGTCTTATCGATTAACCTCTGATGGAATACAAGGAGGAGATTAAATGACACAATTAAAATTTTTTATCAATATTTCGTTTATTGCCTTACTGTTTTCTTCAGCAGTTTTATTTGCACAATCTGATTATGAGATGGTGCAAAGCTTTAAAGAAAGAAATCTTAATTTGTCCAACAGTATTAAAGCGGCTAAAAGTCTTGAAGAGCTTGATAGCCTAAGATTAGAGATAGATAATTTCAAAAGAGACTTTGCCGCAAAAAAATTTCTGCTTGATCAAAGTCTTTATCCTGAGAACTTTTTATCTACAATTGATAACCTGACTGCATCACTTGAATTACGGCGTGATGATTTTACAGAAATTGACGTACTGAGAACTGAAGTAACAACATTAAAATCCGAAGTTGATCTGCTGAATAAAAGAAATAATGAGCTGCTTAATCGTATTAGCATTTTAGAGATACAAAAAAGAAAAGATGCTGCAACAATTGATGAATTGGAAAAACTTATAGCTGATTTAAGAATTACAGTACTAAAACGCGACCAGCTTATTTTTAGTATTGTTGATAGTCTTACTCCTAAGTTAGCCGGTGATGTCTCCTCTATGACCAAGCAGGATAAAGAACAAGTCTATTCACAGATAGAAAGAAACAATCTTCTTGCAACTATAAAAAAATCGTTAAGGGATAACAGCCGCTTTTTAGAGGTTACATCTTTAAAAGTTGAAGACCTTGATGATGTTAGAAAACAGCAGGAAAATTTCTTGAGTATGTGGAATAAAATCGGACCAAAGCTTTTAGATGTATATGCTGGTAAAAAGGAAAAATCCGCTGAGCTACAGGAAATTGATAACTTGTTAACTGTATGGGCTAACAGGATAAAAAAAGAAGCATGGGAATCTATAAACGAAGAGTTTTCTTTACACAATATAAATCTGCAGGAGTTTAACAACGGCAATGAGTTTACATCTATTCTAATAAAATATATCTCTGATGAGATTAAAAATTTTGGAATTAAGAATAAAGATGAGTCAGAGAAATCTTTTACAGCATTTACGGACAGTGTTTGGTTCAAATCTATTTCTTCAGAATGGATGCCTTATCTGTTGAACAGCAAACTTCTAACAATTGAACAAAAGGATGAGGTAGAAAAGAAAATTACTGAGTGGAAATCTGTTATGACACCAAAAGATACTTTATGGCTTTATGCTGTTGTCGGATTGGCAGTATTATTTGTTGTTGCACTCTTTTTTATTCTAAAAAAGAAAAAGGTTACTCCAGAAGTATAATTTTATTTTTGAGCCTCTGTTTCAGGGGCTTTTTTATTGCTGTAAATTATAATACTCCGTGATGGGCTTGACCATTCTTGTTCATCAGTTCATTTGCAAGTCTTAAATAGGCAACAGAGCCGGGTGATTTTACATTAAACAGCATAGTTGGCTTTCCATAAAACTCTGCTTCAGAAATCGTGGTGCTTTTAGGTATTACAGTATCAAGCATATCTGAGCCAAAGTTACTATAAAGAGCATTTTGAGTTAATCCCCATGCCTTGGTATTTTTTTCAAACATAGTAAGAAGTATTCCTTCAACAACTAATCTTTTATTAAGATTTTCTTTTACCAAGCAAATGTGATTATACATTTTTTTTATTGCAGAGATAGAAAACTGACCGGCACGGATTGGGATTAAAACAGAATCTGATGCCGCAAGAGCAACTGTTGTTAAGCCTTTTAAATATGGAGGGCAGTCAATAATTATATAATCGTAATGTTCAAGTGCGTATTGATTAAGAATATTTTCAAAGAGGTGTATGTTGCGGGTAAGCCTGCTTATCCTTTCTTCAACTTCTGCTGAGTTAATACTGCAGGGAATGAAATCAAGCATTTGTAAATCAGTATGATGAATAACAGAATCTATATGTTTAATAAAACTTATTACCTGAAATATATCTCCTTTCAGCTTTTCATTGTCAAACCCCAGCGAAACTGAGCAGGCACCGGAAGGATCAAAATCAATTAATAGCGTTTTCTTTTCAGCAATAGCAAAAGCGGCAGCAAGATTTACTGCTGTTGTTGTTTTTCCAACACCGCCTTTAGGTACTGCAACTGTAATTTTTTTGCCCATAAATTTTCCTGCTAAAGGAATATTATGTTAATTAATTGAATGTGTTATAAAATTATAATTTTACTTTGCTTAAAACAACTTTCATAATCATTAAAACACTGTGATTCTTCTCAAAAACAAAGCTGCTTAATGAAAATGAATTTATTTTCAACCGGGATTGTATTATGTTAAACCAGCTATTTTTGAAATAGAACCAGTCAGAACAATAGTGTAAAGAATAGTTGATGAGAAGAGTAATGAAAAATATCATATATGTAATTTATGCTTTGCTTGTAATAACCTTAACCTCGATTGGTTGTAACAAAAACAAATTTACAGAAATTCAGAAGAAGAAATCCATAATGAATGAAAGCAATTCAAGTTTAGATACAGCAACCTTTGGTTCGGGATGTTTCTGGTGCACGGAAGCAATTTTTGAAAGAGTAAACGGAGTTACATCGGTTATTTCAGGTTATTCCGGAGGAGCAGTTAAAAATCCTACTTATGAAGAAGTTTGTGAAGGAACAACTGGACATGCAGAATGCACTCAAATAACATTTGATCCATCAGTTATCAGTTATGACGAACTGCTTGAGATATTTTGGAAAACTCACGATCCCACTACACTTAACAGACAAGGCAATGATGTTGGAACTCAATATCGTTCGGTTGTTTTTTTTCACAACAATGAACAAAAGCAAAAAGCAGAATATTACAAGCAAAAACTTACTGATGAAAAGATATGGGATAAACCAATTGTAACCGAAATAACTAAACTTGAAAAATTTTATCCCGCAGAAAACTATCATCAGGAATATTATGAGAACAACCCTAATCAGGGATATTGTGCTTATGTCATTACTCCCAAAGTAGAGAAGTTTGAAAAGATTTTTCGTGAGAAGTTAAAGAAGTAAAAAACACTCCTATGGTGAAAAATCTTTTAGTGCTTTTTAGGAAAATATTGCAAGCGTTATCAGCTTATTAGTGAGCTTCCTTAGACTCAAACAACACAGCCTCACTTTTTTTAACAATAGATATTTCAACATATAGTTCTTAATCTGAACCTGCTATAAAAACATTTCTCACAAGGAGCGTAAATGGCAGGAAAGAAGATAGAATAATCTGTTTACATCAGTTTAATCTGTTCGATCCGTGTGCCATTTTTCTAAGAACTAAAAAAGTATTTAGTTTTTTAAATAACAACAAGAACAAGATATCGGTAAATAAGAGTATAATTATCTGTAAATATTTTCAAACAAGAAAAATCTCAGTTTCAAATACTCAGAATTCAGTGTTTTTGTTTTGCACAAAAGTTGAGCAATATGGAATATGATAATAGAAACGAAAATAGATTATCCAACTAACCATCAAAAACCACTTGTTGAAAACACATCAGCTTATTGTTTTATTGGAGAGATTGAAAGAGATTATATGGGAGGTGGGGTTTTGGTGGTGGTGAGGAATGGGTGTGATGAGGAGATAGTGGTGTGTAATAATTATAGCCCACCAATTTTTGAAAATGTTGGGACCATATCTGTTTTAGGTGAAAACGATCCATGGCAATGGGTAGATAAACAAGGAACTCCCCACACAGCAAATACAGGTGCTGTATGTAATTATGAGTTACCATCAGGTTGTGACACGGTTATATTTGGCCAGACCTATATTATGCCAAGTATCGGTGCACCACCTGTATATAATTTGCTTGATGATATGAAAGTGACGGTTTGTCTTGATAAAAATGACCCAGGCCATCATTACTGGAATTTTAGTCTTGAAAATTTTCGTGTTCCTTTATTTTCTTCTCACTGTCCTAACCAACCGCAACAATGTGGTTACATTGATTTAGGTGATGGGTCGAATCCTACACTGTTAACTCAACATATCAAGGATTGTTCTGATTATAACAAAGTTATGATAACGCTCAATTACTGGATTATTGGACCTGAAAGAATAGGAATGAAACCTTTATACAAATATTATTTTTCGACAGGCATTGTCGCTCACGAAAATGTACATGTTGAGCAAATTAAAAGACTCTTACCATTTTTCTGGAATGGTGTGGGAGGATTTGGAAGGTTGAAATCTAAAAAAATCGAAAAGAGTGAAATTTATCAATGCCCTGAAGATGCATTAATTAAAAATGAACTTGATATTAGAGATAATTTAAAATTTGACTTGGAATATTATTTTAATAATATGTCGCATTTAATGGGATACGATGTCGGAGGTCATTCTAAAGCTGAAATAGAAGCAGATAGAGTTGCATCATTAGAATATGAGAAAATAAAAGAAAGAATTATACTTTGGGCAAGTAAACAAAGTTGGTGGTGTGATCTTAGAATTATTGGTTTGTATGGTCCTCCATATTATTATGACTGTAAGTTCGTTCCGTGTAATCCTTAACAAATAAAATTTGATAACGGAGATAAAAATGAAAATTATAATTAAAATGATATTATTAATAACATTGATCTCAACAATTTCCTATGGACAAAATATGTGGTTGAGAGGCAAAATAGATCTTGGAAGTTTACATATGATGAGTAATCTTTCTGTTGATAGCATAAAACAGATTATCGTTACTGTTGACCTTGAATCTCAAAATCTTCTTTATCCTGCTTCCGTTAAGTATTTATATTATATTCAATCAGATGCAGAATTTCTATTAGATAATTTAAACTCTGAGATCGATACATCCTTATCGGTAAGTGAAAATTCTGCATACTGGTATAAAGTATATACAAATATTTTCTTTAGAGGGTTACTTGGGGATAATATGGCAGTTGAAAAAATGAAAATCATAGCAAATCATGCAACTTATTTAACGCGCTTACTTGCAATACGAACACTTGCAGAAATTGGAATTTACGATAACTATAGTTTTGTTATTGCTGGATATAATGATTCCCCTGAGTTATTCATTAACTTGCTTGCTTGGTATGGGAATGATAGCAGATATAAAGAAGAGGTTAAATCAATAATAATGAACAAAATTGTTTCATCAAGTACAACCTCACAGGTAATTATGCTTGCATATGATCTAAATATTTTTTCTAATGAGGGAACGATTTTATTAGATACTTACTTTGAAAACAATTTAGGTGAACAAAGATATGACTACTTTTTTGAATTGGGTATAATAGATAAAGATGGTCAACCAGAAAGAAGTATCTTCGCATTACAGAATGAAAACAATGACACGCTGAGAGCGAAATATTTGCCTAATCCATTCGAAGTATTGAATTATGGTTTTGAATCTAAAAGGTATATTGAACCAAGTTTTATTAATTTATTAAAACAATTGAGTATATCTGATACAAACTCACTAACATATCGCTCGAAAAAGCAATTTCTTTTATTGTTCGTACCAGCTCAACCAGATTCGTTGAAACCGACTATCGATTTATTAGATAACTTAAATAATTATGTTGATAGCGTTTTTAACTACACTTGGCTCGGCGATTTAACTTTCTCCAACGAACTCAAAAACATTTTAACCACAGCCAAAACAAACTTACAAAACGGCGACTCACTTGCTTGCAGAGTTCAGGTAAAAGCATTCCAGGATTTAGTGGATAATGTTTATAAGGACTCACTAAACACAGACCCTCGCTTTGTAACAATAGAAGGCTGGAAATTTCTTTACTGGAATGCACAATACATTTTAGACAGATTGCCAAAGCCTTAATCTTATTTAGTTAAATAGCGACTACTTCTTATCATATTATTGATTGATCTGTTTACATCAGTTTAATCTGTTCGATCCGTGTGCCATTTATTCGGCTTTATGAAAAGATATTTTCGTTAGGAAGAATAGAAAACTTTAGCGCCTTTTGTCCAAACAAAATCTCAAATAAATCCTGAGGATATTTGGAGCGCTAATGCCCTTCTCCATAAACCTTTTCACCAGCTTCAATTCTTAGCTTAAGATAATTTTGTAACGGAGGCAAAGGACACGTTGCATATTTTGTGAATACACAGGGGGGATTATAAGCTTTATTAAAATCCAGGTTAATTGTACCGGTTGAATCAGGTTTATTAACATACAAAAATCTTCCACCGCCGTAAGTTTCATCGCCGCTTGTCTGGTCTGCAATTATTAAGAAGAGTTTATCGCCGCCTTCATCCACAGCATCAATTCTGTATGTTTTTCCATCACGGTCAAATACAACTGCGCCGGGGGATTTTTCCTTATCGATTTGTCCGAGAACATTTGGAACCATAATTTCCCTGGGCGGAATGTATGCCTCAAATTTTGCTTGTATATTCCAGCTCTGATCAATTGGAAATCTCTCAACTCCATTAAAGTTTTTTACAAGCTCTGAGTTAAGATCACGTGCTCTGATGCCATACAAAGTATCTCTGATAATCAGATTAAATTTTATAGATCCAATTTGTAAAATTGTCATATCCTTTCTTTGGTCATCAATCATAATTACTTCTTTAACAGGATTGTTATTATGCAGCACCTTTATTCCATCGTTTGCTTTAAATGTTACAACAGTATCATTAAACAAAAAAGACCCTATATGCTCAGGCAGCTTGGAAGATTCAATAACAATGTCATTATCTTTTGAAGTTCCGAAAGTATTTTCGCCGGGTTTTAACCAGAATCTTCCTATAAGATTAAGCCAGCCATCATCGGCTTTTAATCTTGAAGTTCTTTTTGCATCCCATTCGTTTATTTCTTTTACATAATTTGGATCTGCTTCCGGCTTCTGAGTGCAGGAGAAAATGATATTCAGGGTAATTAGTAAAACAAAAATTCTTGACATAGATCATCTCAATTTTATTTAATCAAAAGTAATAACTTAATGTAGAAACATGCAATGCTATTCATCAATTGGAAATATAATTGTATAACTAACACCTGTTTCTTTATTCAGCGTTATTGTTCCATTAAGTTGTTTTGCTAACATAGAGACAAGCTGTGTCCCTAAACCGGCTGAATTTTCAATATCAAAATCTTCAGAAACCCCGATACCATTATCTGAAACTGTGATGTTAACTTTTTTATCAATTAGCTCCAGCGATATGGTTATTATTCCGTCTCTTTCATCTGGAAAGGCATATTTTAATGAATTAGTAACAAGTTCACTTACAATTAGTCCCACCGAAGTAGCGTTCCGGGTTGTAGTAAATACATTATCGTAGAATTGCTGCACTTTTACTTTTTCATAATTCTTAATGTATGTTAGTGAAAGAGTATCAGTTAATTGTCTTAAGTAAGCACCAAGATTAATTTTTTTAGATACTCCGCTGTCATTTAAGATTGAATACATCTGTGCCAGTGCTGTTATCCTCATTTCAATATTTTCCAGGACTTTGCTTGCCTTAGGATCTTTAATTTTATCCCGCTCAATAAAGATTAAAGATTTTATAAGATTAAAACTGTTTTTAACCCTATGGAGTAATTCTTTATGGAGCGCTTCTTTTTCAGCCGCCGCATTTCTAAGAGCAATCTCAGCATTCCTTTTTTCGGTAATATCATTAACATAACCCCAGAACTCGACGAGAGTATCATTTTTATCAAATATACCGATAATGTTTTCAAGTGTATAAATTTTTTTCCCGTTTTTAGTTATCACTTCTGCTCTAAAATCATTTAGCTTTCTTTCTTTACGAAGTAGATTTAAGAAATCTATCCTTTTTTGCGGATTGTCGTAATGTTCTACCGGATTGCTGGAAAGAAGTTCTTCAATACTGTTGTATTCCATCATTTTAACGTATGCCTGATTGCAGGCTTTTATTTTGCCCTCGGGAGTTGAAATAAAAATACCGCTTAAATCTTCTTCAAAAAACCTGCGATATTTTTCTTCGCTCTGTTTTAATTCTTCTTCGTACTTAATACGCTCTGAAATATCTCCATAGGCAACTGCAACGCCATAATCTTTTAGGGGAATTGGAGCAGCAGTAACATTTATCCAGGCTATTTCCTCATCCTTTTTAACTATACCCATTTGAACATTTTCAACAAGGCGATTTTCTTTAAGTGCGATCACACTAGCATATTCCTCAGGCAGCATAATCGATCCATTGGTTTTGATTATATACCATTCTTTGCTGTCTATCTGTCTTGAGTTCTGCTCCTGTGTTGTTATTCCAAGGAGTCTTTCAGCTTGTTTATTGCTTTCAAGTATATTGCCCGCCTGATCAGAAACGGTAATTCCAAGTGGAAACGAATCAAACAATACCTGATATTTAACAAGGCTTGTTTGCAGTGCTTCTTCAACTCTTTTTCTTTCGGTTATATCAATTGCTGTAAAAGTAACCCCAGCTGTAATATCTTCAAGATTAAGTGGTATTGAGCTTAACAGAATATTTATAATGCTGCCGTCTTTTCTTTGCCATCGTGTTTCAACAGTTCCAATTCCGTGGTTTGCAATTTGATCGTATTTAGCACTGCCAACATATTCAAATTCTTCCTGTGTCGGATAAAGGACCCTTGCGCTTTTACCAACCAACTCATCACAGGAGTAACCAAGCATAGAGCAAATTCTTTCGTTTACTTCAATAAGAATCCTGTTCGAAGTAAGTCCGAAACCAATTGGTGCGGCTTTAAATATACTTTGTAATTTATTTTTATTTTTTCTTAAAGATTCCTCAGCCAGTTTTTTTTCGTTAATATCTATATGAACACCCAAAGCTCTCAGGGGCTCCCCTTTTTTATCTCTTTCAAAAATTTTTCCCCAATTAAGAATCCACTTATAAGAACCATCTTTACATCTTAGTCTGTGTTCAACTTTTAAATACTCTGTTAAACCCTTATGATGTTTTTCTGTTTCCTTGATTACATATTCATAATCATCCGGATGAATAATCCCTTTCCAAAAATCAAGTGAACCGGAAGCTTCGTTTAGCTCATATCCAAGCATTGCAAACCAATTATCATTCCTGTAAACTTGTTGTGTTCTAAAGTTCATATCCCATAATCCGATGCCTGTACCTTCTAACGACATATTAAGTCTTCTCACATTTTCAAGCATTGTGGTATGTGCATTAAAAAGTTTAAATGCTGTTTTGATGGTTGCAAGCAGCACTGCTTCTCCGGTGTTTTTAACAAAAAATCCATAAGAAGTGATTTTTTCAGTTCTTTCTACAATTTCACTTTCGGCATGATTTAAGAAAAACACAACAGGAATTTCGCGGCTTTGAAGAATAATTTGAGCTGCTTCGATTCCATCAATTCCCTTCCCCAGATCAATGTCCATTAAAATTAAATCTATTTCTTTATTTTCTGATGCAATGACAACTGCTTCTTCTCCTTTGTATGCAATTATCACCTCATAGCCGTGTTTTTTCAGAGTATTGGCTTCTGTCATTGCAATTGTTGGTTCATCTTCAACAAGTAGAATAGTTTTTGTGGTTTTTATTATCATAAAGTTTATTGCTAAATAACGTAATCTCTTATGCCTGCTTAATTAAACCTTCTATTGAAAAATATTTGAATATCTTTACAACGCAAAAGTAATTTAATTATCGCAAATAATGTTTAAATAATTGAGATAAATTAGCATTGTTAAAAATTGATGATTATTAAAACATATCGGTTATATGGATAAAGCAGAAATAATTCTAAAAAATTATTTTGGTTTCGAATCTTTTAGAGGTTTACAAGAGACCATAATTAAGCGGATAACTGAAGAAAGAAAACATTCTTTAGTTCTAATGCCAACCGGCAGCGGAAAATCTTTATGTTATCAGATACCAGCACTTTATTTTGAAAATAAAACCATTGTAATAAGTCCGCTGATTGCTTTAATGCAGGATCAGGTTGATGCTTTAAGAAAGAAAAATGTACCGGCAGCTTTTATAAATTCTACTCTTTCAAAGCAAGAACGGGAAAAAGGGTTGGAAGATTTTTTAAATGGGAGTATCAAAATACTTTATGTAACGCCGGAAAGATTCCGTAAAAAAGATTTTGTTGAAAAACTAAAAACCGTTAAAATTGATTTGCTTGCTGTTGATGAGGCGCATTGTATTTCGGAATGGGGACATGATTTTCGCCCTGATTATTCGCGTATAGGAGAGTTCAGAAAAATACTTGGTAATCCGCTTACCATTGCACTAACAGCTACTGCCACTAAAGATGTTCAGGCAGATATTATATTAAAACTCAATCTCAAAACTGATGAAGTAAAAATATTTCATCAGGGAATTGAGCGCCCAAATCTCAGATTAGAAGCAGCAGATGTTTTTGATGATAAAGAAAAGTTAAAAGAAATTTGTTCAACATTAGAAAAATATGACGGAAGTGGAATTATATATTTTTCACTTATTAAAACTCTTGAAAGATTTTCTGAGATTATTGGTGATAAAGGATTTGAGCATGGAGTTTACCATGGTAAGCTGGAAGATAGGCAGAGAAAACAAATGCAAAGAGACTTTCTAAATGGTAAACAAAAACTCATTCTTGCAACAAATGCATTTGGAATGGGAATAGATAAAGCAGATATAAGATTTGTCATTCATGCTGAAGTTCCTTCGTCAATTGAATCATATTATCAGGAAATTGGCAGAGCAGGCAGAGACGGAAAAGATTCATTGTGTTTACTGCTTTACAATCAGGAAGACCTATACACACAAATGGAGTTTATTAAATGGTCAAATCCGGATGCGGATTTTTATTTTGCCCTTTACAATTTGTTACAGCGGGATATTGGATTGATAAACTCAAGCGGGATTGATTATTTACGTGAACAAATGAGCTTTAAAAACAGGAATGATTTTAGAATTGAAACTGCAATTGCAATGTTAGATCGTTATGGGGTAACTGAAGGAGAAATTGAACAGAAAAATCTTAAAGTTATTGAGTCTCTTCCAGCAATTTTGCTGGATGAAGATTACCTTAAAGAAAAATTATTAAACGACAATAAAAAACTTCTTTCGATGGTAAACTACTTTAGAAACGAAAAATGCAGGCGTATTTTTATTTCGGATTATTTTGGTTTTCCTGGAGAAAAACCTTGTGGCAATTGCGATAATTGTAGCTTAAATCCATAGACAAACACAAACTTTTTTGATTATAATCACAAAAAACAGTTTTTAATGTATTATTAATATCTCTGGCTTGACAAATGCGTGTCATAACACATATCTTTGACTAAAATTTAAAACAATTAATTAAAGGAGAATATTTTTATGACAATATGGAAAGTTGATCCGGCACATAGCGAAATTAAATTCAAAGTAAAACACCTTGTGGTTTCTACTGTTACAGGTCAGTTCAATTCCTTTTCCGGCACAGTTGAGTCAGAAAAAGCAGATTTTTCTGATGCTAAAATTTCTTTCGAAGCTGATGTAAACAGCATAAATACAAAGAATGAACAAAGAGACGGACACTTAAAATCAGCAGACTTTTTCGATGCTGCTAACCACCCCAAGCTTACATTCGTTTCAAAATCAATATCAAAAAAATCAGATCAGGATTATGTTGTTATTGGAGACATAACTATTCGTGGAACAAAGAAAGAGATTTCTTTGAACGTTACTTATAATGGGTCAACAAAGGGGTTTGGCGGTGTTGATGTTGCAGGATTTGAAATATCTGGAAAACTAAATCGTTTTGATTTTGGTTTACAATGGAATGCCTTAACTGAAGCTGGCGGTATTGTGGTCAGTGACGAAGTTAAGATTGAAATTTCAGCCGAGTTAAATAAGGCCTAAAAACTGCTATGTTTTCCATCAGAGCACTTGCTCTGATGGAATTAAATATCTGCCCTTAATTCTTTTTACTTACCGCTCATAAAAGTTATTCTTAAATAACACTTCACAATTTGTATTTTTAAATCAATCGTTTAATTATTTAAGGAAAATTATGAAGTACATTTTTGTTTTTCTGTTTTCTGCTGTTTCACTTTTTGCACAAGTTAAAGCAGATGATGTAAAATCGTTTACACTCAAAAACGGGATGAAAATTTTTGTTCTTGAGGATCATTCAATTCCAAATGCAAATATGTATCTGTTTTTTAAAGTCGGTTCTAGGAACGAATATACAGGTATTACCGGCATTTCACATTTCTTTGAGCACATGATGTTTAATGGTGCAAAAAAATACGGACCTAAAGAATTTGATCGTGTTATGGAAGCAAATGGAGGGTCTAATAATGCATATACTTCCGAGAACATCACTGCTTATACTGATTGGTTTCCTTCAAGCTCATTAGAAGTGATATTTGATCTTGAAGCAGACAGAATTGCCAATCTGAATTTTGATCCTAAAATGATAGAAAGCGAACGCGGTGTAATTCTTTCTGAAAGGAGCACTGGCTTAGAAAATAATCCGCTTGAACAATTGTGGCAGGAGGTGCAAGCCGCAGCGTTTATTGCACATCCTTATCAGTGGCCAGTTATTGGTTGGGAATCTGATATTAAAAACTGGACCAAGGAAGATCTGGAAAATTATTTTCATACTTATTATGCACCCAATAATTGTGTTGCAGTTATCAGCGGTGATGTAAAATTAAATGAAGTAAAGAAACTTGCAGAAAAATATTTTCAACCGATCCCTTCCGGACCAAAACCAAGAAGTCTGCACACAGTAGAACCCGAGCAAACAGGGGAAAGAAGAGTCTTCGTTAAGCGGGAAGTTCCTAATGCTTATTTAATGATTACTTATCACGTTCCACAATCAGGTACAGAAGATTATTACGCCCTTGATTTACTTAGCTCAATTTTGTCGGAAGGAGAATCTTCCAGACTCTACAGTTCGCTTGTTGATGATAAACAGCTCGCATTAGAAGTTGGAGCATTTTATTCCGAAGCATTTGATCCAACTTTGTTTTATTTATATGGTATATGCAGCGATGGTGTTAAAGCCAGTGAATTGGAAAATGCTATCCAGTCTGAGATTGATAAAATTATAAATGATGGAATTAGTGAAGATGAGCTGCAGAAAGTAAAAAACCAGAAGCTAATGTCTTTTTACAGAACTACTGAAACAATAAATGGAATGTCCAATACCATTGGAACTTATGAACTGTTTTTTGGCGATTACAAAAAAATGTTTACAGCTCCGGATGATTACAAAAAAGTTACAGCCGGTGATATTAAAAATATTGCAGTAAAATATTTTTCAAGACAAAACAGAACAGTTGGGGTGTTAAACACGGAGGAAGACAAATGAAATCCATAAACAATTATTTACTAAGTAATATTAAAAAAGATAAGAACAGAAGGATACCATCTATTATGCAGCCATTAAAACAAACTTTGTTATTCTTGCTGCTTAGTGTCAGTAGTTATTCACAGTTTAAACTTCCAGATTATAATCTCGTCCAGTTGGATAATGGTTTAACTATTTATTTAATGGAGAAGAAAGATGTTCCGATAATTTCTATTTCTGTGGTCATGGATGCCGGTGCAGTAAGAGATGGTGATTTAAGCGGGCTTTCTTCATTTACTGCGGAAGCGCTGAAATTTGGAACAAGGAAATTTCTAAAAAATCAGATTGATTCAATTTTCAATTTTTATGGTAGCAGCCTTAATACATATTCCAGATCAGATTACTCAGGTATTTCTACGCAGTTTATGAAAGAACATTTATCGACTCTTTTACCGGTACTTGCAGAAATAATTAAAGCACCTGTTTTTCCTGATGAAGAAATAGTTAAAAGAAAACAAAGATGGATTTCAGAACTTGATCAGGCAAAAGAAAGTCCAAGACAGGTTATCGGTTCATACTATAATAAACTTTTATTTGATGACTCACCTTATGGGAATCCGGTTGACGGCACTAAGAAATCAATTGAACAAATAGACAGAGCCAGAGTTTTAGATTTTTATCAGAAGAATTTTAGACCCGAAAACTGTGCAATTGCGATTGTTGGTGATTTTAATTCTAATGAAATGGAAGCTCAGCTTGTTAATGTCTTTGCTGATTGGTTTACAACTGCGCCTAAAATAATTTATGATACAAGACCTGATCAAAAAGAGCTGAAAGAACCTGTAGTTTATTTGATCAACAAAGAAAATGCAAGAGAAACCACATTTATGATTGGCGGTTTTGGAGTACCTGTGAGTAATCCTGACAAAAGTCAGATTGACGTAATAAATACAATCCTTGGAGGCAGATTTACAAGCTGGTTAAACGATGAGCTTCGTGTAAATGCCGGATATACTTATGGTGCAAGAAGCAGATTTACATCGTACAAAACAACCGGGACTTTTTATATCAGCACTTTTACGGCAAATCAATTTACTGAACCAGCAATTGATCTAGCATTAAAAACATATAACAGGCTTTTTGATAATGGAATTGATGAAAAAACTTTAGCTTCGGCGAAAAGTTATATCAAAGGACAGTTTCCTCCTAATTACGAAACTTCTGGTTCGTTGGCTGGATTTTTAACACAAAAATATATTTATGGAATAGAAGATTCTTACATCAATAATTTTGAAAAAGCTGTTGATGAAATGACAGTTACAAAAGCAAGTCAGATTATAAAAAAATATTTTCCAAAAGATAATCTGCAGTTTGTACTCATCGGTAAAGCAGATGAGATTAGAAACATTGCTAAAAAGTATGGAAGAGTGATTGAGAAAAATATCAGTGAAGACGGGTTCTAAAGTTTAAGTAAATCGAATTGGAACACGGATTAAACTAATCAAACGGATTAACCCGTGTTCCAGTTTTATAAACCTACTTGAAATAAAAAGTAATTACATCAACAAATATTTTTATTTTATTTAAAACAGGATTTTTTGTAGAAACAATTTTGTCTCCTACAATTTGATTCCATTCATTTTCAAATAAATTTTCATAATCGTAATAAAGCTGCACAGAATAGCAGTCAGATTCCAGATTTCCTTTTTCAAAAATTGCATAACCGCCATAATCCCAGTCAAAGCCCGAAAACTTAAAATGTTTTCCATTTAATTTAATCAGTTCTTTTAATTCCGTGCCAATCCTAATTCCATTATCAATTTCCCAAAGAGACTTATCACCATGAATTTCAATCCACTCAGGATATTTGAAGTTAACAGTATCGCGCCACTTAACAAAAAAGGATTGTGGAGTATCTTTAAAGAAAACGGTGCCGATAATTTTTTCAGTACCTTCACTATACCACCTTTCAACTCGTTCCGAATTATTTTTACCGGTCATTTTTATCAGCTCAGTTTCAGTTGTTTTGGAATTAAGCACCTGATTGCCGATACAAGGAGTTAGAACGAAATCACTTTTAACCTGAGCAAAAGCCGCATCAGATAAAAGGAAAACAATTAAAGCACCTAATGTTTTGAGTGAAAATGCATTGTTATATATTCTAAATCTAAAATTATACATCAAGAAATTTCTGCCTCCTTATTCCACCAACTGTTAAAGGAATTACAAAGATTATTTTTATCAAAACGACAAAAAAAGATACCGTCTAACTTAATTAGATTTTCTTTATGAATGCTAAAGTATCTGCACCAACATCTGCAAATGCCGGCATTGTTTTCAAAGGATAAAATCTCATAATTAAATTTAAGATTAGATTGATCTTTAAATAACTTTTCTGCTGATGATTTGATTTCTTCTCTTCCACTTGCAGGTGGATTAAAAGGTGAAGTGTAGTAAACTGAATCAATTGAAAATAAATTAGAAAAAACAGCAGAATTTTTATCCACCCAGGACTGGCTGAACACTTTCATCCAGGTTTTAAAATCCACCCCATTCATAATTACTTCTTTTTTGGTTTCCACTTATTTAAAAATTCAACAAACTTTTCTTTACTATAATCTTTGTCCTTTTCCAGTTCGCCGGTATTTTGTGAGTGTAATAAAGCACCGTCTTTTTCTAGCATAAAGAAATGCGGATAACCATCTATCGGCGGATATTGAGATAAAAACTTTTCATTCTTATTTTCTTTGCTGTAATTCACTTTAAGAATTATAAAGTTTTCTTCCAGCAATGATTTTACTTCTTCTGTGTTCTGCATAAAAGCATCAATTCTATGGCACCAGATACACCATTCGCCGCCGACATCGAGTATAATTCTTTTATCGGATTGCTCTGCTGCCTTAATAGTTATCTTTAGATCTTCAAAAGGATCTCTGTCCGGATCAAACTTTAAATGTGATTTATTATCCTGAGCAAATGAGTTGAGGAAGAATAACAGAAAGAAAACAAATAAAGGTTTTGAAAACATGTTGAATCCTGTTTTTATATCAAATAAAATATTTAATAACTAAAAATCCGCCTATAAGCAAAACTGTAAAAACCAGGGCAAGCCAGTTAAAATATTTATCAATAAATGACTTTATATGCGGACCGAATTTCCAGATTAAAAACGCAACGAGAAAAAATCTTGCGCCGCGGCTGATAACAGAAGCGACTATGAACATAACTAAATTAATGTTAAAAGCACCTGCTGTGATCGTGATAAGTTTGTAGGGAATTGGTGTAAATCCGGCAGTAAATATTATCCAGAAATCATATTCCTTATACATATCCTGAATTTTGTAAAATCCCTCAGGAGTAAATGATGGAATATTATTAAAGAAAAATTGTGCTATACCTGAAAATTCATTTGAAGGTGTCCACCACAAAAAATGTCCGATCACATAACCTAATAATGCACCAAGGACAGATCCAATAGTACAGTTTGCTGCAAACTTAAACGCTTTGGATTGAGAGCCTAATACTAATGCAATCAAAAGTGCATCTGGTGGAATTGGAAAAAAGGATGATTCAGCGAAAGCCAATATAAACAGGGCAATTGCCCCGTATTTAGTATCAGCCCAGTGAAGAACCCAATCGTAAAGTTTTCTAACAATTTTCATAATTGAGATCAAACTTAAATGATTTTAACCGAATTAAAAAACTGCAGATATTCTAATGGCATAATTTCTGAACATATATAATCAACTTTTGGCAAATATTGATGAAGATTTTGCAATTTTTCACGTAGCTATCTTACTGAGTTCTGATAATATTACTTCAAATGCAACATTATCAGAGGAAACAGGGGATTTTATGAATTGATTGATTGAATTTAGAAACTGTTTGACTTTGATTAAAATGTATTAAGATAAGAATTAAACTCTCTAAATGTTATATAATATACTTTTAGCTAATACCAATAGAAGTTTTATCTAAACTGTTTCTCAGCTAATTGTCAGATTTAATTTTAAATTTTTAATACATATAGCGTATTTTGTCTGAAAATTATTTTTTATATATTGTTTTCAGCTAAATTTAGTAAGCTTTGAGCATATATTTATAATCATATATATTTGATTAGGCATATTTGACAATTAATAATTTAAACTACAGACTTATGTAGTGTCGGTATTGAGCTAAACAAGTATCTTATAATTAAAAGAATCAGGGATATTTAACTAACTATATTTGATCACATAAGGAGAGAGATAAAATGAAGAGGACCTTTACATTTTTGTTGGCGGCACTAACTGTGTTTGCATTTATTAGTTGTAAGGACAATTCGACCTCACCAAACAATACTGGCGGATTTGGCGGTGGCGGAAACGGCGGCGGTGGTGGCAGTGTAACCTTTACTGTTAACCTTGCACAGGATCAGCAGCAGCAATATTTTTTTGAATTCAAACCAAGTACACCTGTGGTAATTAACACCATCACAGCAAATTGCCCAGCCGCTGGTGTTAATAATGAACAGGTAACAGATAATGGCACAACTGTTTACGATGCCAACAATCCGGCTTATGTTGGGCCAATTACTGTTCTTGCCCAAGGACAGAAATGGGATTTTTCAATTGTTGGAAAAGTGGGAAGCAGTACTGGAGCTTCATACACTTCGACAACAAGCATTACAATTCAATAATTATTAATAATCATATACGGAGAAAACAATGAAATCACTTAAGCAACTGATTATTTTGTCAGTTTTTCTTTTTCTATCCACAAATATTCTTGCTCAAACTACAGTAATGATTGGTCCAAGAATATCGGGTAATTTTAATATTTATAATGCAAAAGGACTAACCGGAAGCTGGAACGGAATCGGTGCTGGATTTGGGGCAACAGTTGATGTTACTTTTGGGAGAATGCTTGGATTGATGGTTAATCTGACCGCATTTGATATGAGAAATTTTTCTAACTCACAAACTCAAAACAATGTTACTCAAGAAACTTCTCTTAGTCTTTCTTATCTTGCAATTGATCCAATGTTTAAGATGGAGTTTAGCGGATTTTACATGACTGCTGGACCATCATTAGGTATTAAACTAAATTCAAGTGGTGAGTCAACACAATCGGCAACAGGTCAGCAGCCAGTTGTTCAACCGATGAACCCTGAAACGAAATCTATTCGTTTTGACATTGCTACAGGTATCGGATATACATTTAAACTTGCTCCTGATATGGGGCTGGGTACAGATTTTCTGGTTTATATCCCAATAACTGATACTTATAACTTCCCTGGACAAAGCAACAGCGTTCTTTCATTAAAGTTTGGCGCATCACTTAAATTTAAACTTTGATTTCCTATTTAAGACTGTTTATTTACACAAAACCCCCAAAGAAATTTCGGGGGTTTTTTTATGTAAAAAATAATCCAACTTTGTAAAAAAGACTGAATTTTTAGCTTAAATGTCTTTTTAAGCTATTTATTGTGCAAAAATTCTAATAAAATCTAATGGCACAATAACTGTCATTAAACGATCAACTTGCGGACTTACAATTAAACCTAAAGTGTTTTGTGCAACTAATTAAAAGCAATAGGATTTGTACCCGCATACCCATTGTTTTGTTACTTTTTTAATAGATTTGGGTGCCCCCAAAAACGGTTTTTTTTACTAATCACAAATAATAGGAGAATGTATGAAAGAAATTATTTCTTTCTTTTCAAATAACCTTTTAAGAAAAGGGTTATTATTTACTCTGGTTTTCACTTTTGCTGCAACAATGTTTGCACAAGAAGGTGAAAAAAAAGATATGCGTTACGGTGGATTTGCAAGATTATACAGTATGGGCGATAATCCTTACATTATTGATCCTGATAATATAAAATATAATACTGCATATTCTTCTGTTTACTCTAACTTCTTATGGGGAGATATAGGCTCATCTGCTTTTTCATCAACAGATGGTGTCGGGCAATTTGCAGCATTTAACTATAGAATAGGCAAAGAATTTACTATTGGTGCAATGCTAAGCAGAAATGATTTTTCTGCAGCAAGCATTGCTTCATTATTTGCAAATGATCTGGTTAACCAAATTAACAGCAATGTATCTGGTGCAGCCATAATTCCTCTAGACAATAATTTTGAACTTCTTGCATCATATTCGTTTGGAACTTTTGTTGTTGGACTTGGTGCCTCTTATTCTTCCACAACAAACGATTTTACTCCTGCCACAGGTACTGGTGATAAAAATGGTGCATCTCAGTTTGGAGTTAATCTTGGTATTATGGGTAAATTATCACCACAGTTTAATTTAGATGCTTCTTTCTCATTAGCTCTTCCATCAGCAAAATATACACCCGGTACTGGTAACGTAGTTGAAGCAAGCAGTACTTATATGATGGCTAATGCAAGAGGTTTTCTAAAAATTTCCAAAGTATTTACCTTGGTGCCGACTATTACCTTTGCCAATCAAAGCGGTTCATATAGTGTCGGCTCTCAATCAACAGATTTTCCATCTATGATGAGTTTCGGAGCTGGCGTTGGGTTAACATATCAGGTTGAAAATGTAATTATTTCTGGCGGACCAGCATTTATGTTTGAAAGTACTACTACACCTGCTGATTCAGGTACTCAACCAGAATTAAAAGACAGCCGGTTTGTATTTCCTGCATGGAATTTTGGTGTTGAATGGTTTTTAACTGATTGGTTAATCGGCAGAGCAGGATATGTTGCATCAACTTCTTCAGTTACAACTCAGACACCAGCATCGTCAACTACAGTCAACGAGCGTACAAGAACTAATTTTGGACGTGGTGATGTTAGACTTGGTATAGGATTCAGATTCGGAAGCTTCTCTTTAGATGCAACGGTTAATGATGAAATTTTAAGAGAAGGATTTAGAATTGTTGGCGGACCGAATAATACATTCGCTTACTTGTCGGCAAGTTTCGGCTTTTAATTATTAACAATAGGCTGTCTGTAAATGACAGCCTACTTTTAAATTTGCCAATAGTGTTTTTTTTATTAATTTTAATAAGCAAATAATTAACTAATCTAAAATAAACGTAAGGAAAAACTATGAAAAGGTTACTTTTTGTTTTCTTGATTTCAGCTCTCTGTACAAGTTTTACCAATGCTCAATTTTCCCCCAATAAACATCATTTAGGACCAAGTGTTGGATTTTCTTTTCTCGGTTCAACTCCACAGTTTGGTTTAAATTATGAGTATGGTATGGATGTAAAAGATTTTGGGTTAATTGGTATTGGCGGTGTTGTCCGTTATTGGAGTTATAGTGAAGATTATTTTTCAGGTAAATGGAAGTACACTGATATTTTGGTTGGTGCACAGGCAAATTATCATTTCAAAGTTGGAGATGGTAAATTTGATCCATGGCTTGGTGTTACATTAGCTTATGATGCCGGTTCAGTTTCCTGGGATGGTCCAGGTGGAAATAACTATTCCTCCCCGACTTATGGTGGAATGTTCTTCGGCGGTAATGCAGGTGCAAGATATTGGTTCTCACCAGCAATTGCAGTTTCTGCCAGACTTGGATTTGGTTCACTTGGTTACGGCGGATTGGACCTTGGCGTAGATTTCAAATTCTAATTTACTGAGGTATTAAAATAAAAATTATTTAGAATCTTTTAAGAGGTTGTCTCAAAAGGTATAATTGTAAGGCTTCCTAAAGTCTGACAAAAAATGATCCTATGCGACAGCCTCTTTTTTTAAATTATAATAAGAGGCATCCTCTTTTTTAATTAATTATCTTAAATACAGTGGAGAAATAATGAAAGCGTTTTCTTTTCTTTTTACAGCACTCTTTGTTTTCACAACACTTTCTTTTGCACAAAATTTTCCGAACAGAGGAACACTTGAAGTTGGAGGCAGTTTAGGTTTTTCCAGCAGTACAAGTGTTATCAATGGTCAAAGTGCAAGTAATTCTACATCAACTTTTAGAATTGAACCGTATATCGGTTACTTTTTTATAAACAGCTTTGAACTTGGAATAGAGCCTTCTTTCACAAGATCAGGGATTGGGGATTACTCTTCAACAACATTCGGAATTTATTTTGCACCATCCTGGGTGTTTAATCTGCGCAGCAATTTGTATCCTTTTATCGAAGGCAGAATTGGTTATAATTCATCTTCGACTGATGATGGTATTCCTTTAACACCGGATATTAGTTCCGGAGGTTTTGCCTGGGGATTTAAAGGCGGAATGAAATTTCAGGTTGGTAAGAGTTCTCTGATTAATTTTGCGATATCTTACGATCAGATAACAATGAATCCTAAAAGTTGGACTGGAAATAGAAACGGACAAAATATTTTTGGCGTAAATGCCGGATTTACTGTTTTCTTTACCCGGTAGATTAATTTAAAGATTTAATCCTGTTCTATAAAAAGATTGTTTGAAAATTAAAAATAATGTGGTAGCCGCAGGCTTCAGCCTGCGATATTAAGATGTAAACGCAACCTGAAGGTTGCGGCTACTTTAACAAATGTATTTTCACACAGTCCCTAAAAAGAGCAGGATTTTTTTTCGTCTATGCTCTGCCTATTTTTCCCCAGCAATTTTTTAAAGGTTTTAAAATGAAATTTGAGCGCAATGCCGGAATATTATTACATCCAACTTCTCTTCCTTCTAAATATGGTATCGGAGATCTTGGTGATGATGCATTTAAGTTTATTGACTTTTTAGAAAAAGCCGGACAAAAGCTCTGGCAGGTCTTTCCATTAGGACCAACGGGATATGGTGATTCGCCTTATCAGTGTTTTTCTGCTTTTGCAGGAAATCCAAATCTTATTAGTCCCGATAAACTAAAAGATGATAATTTGTTAAGCGAGAATGATTTGTTACATATTCCCCCGCACAATCCAAAATCAATTGATTACGGCGAGGTAATTGAGTATAAAAAATCTCTTTTAAAAAAAGCATTTAACAATTTTAAACATCATCAGGATAAATTTGATAATGAGTTTAATAAGTTTTGTAAAGACAACAAAAAATGGCTTGATGACTTTGCGTTTTTTATGTCAGCTAAAGAAGCTCATGGCGGAATAGTCTGGAAAGACTGGGATGAAGGACTTGTCTTAAGAAAGAAAAAGTCTTTGGATGAATGGAAGCAGAGATTAACTGAAGAAATTCATTATCAGAAATTTGTTCAATTTATTTTCTTCAGACAATGGCATAGTGTAAAAGAGTATGCAAATAATAAAGAGATTAAAATTATTGGGGATATGCCGATATTTATTGCATACGACAGCGCAGATCTTTGGGCAAATAAACATCTTTTTACAGTAGATGAATCAGGTAAATTAGAAACGGTTGCCGGCGTTCCGCCAGATTATTTTTCTCCAACAGGACAGCTTTGGGGGAATCCGCTTTACAGATGGAAAGAAATGGAAAAGGATGACTTTCAATGGATGCGTAATCGCTTCGAGCAGCTTTTTACAATGGTTGACATTGTTCGTATTGATCACTTCAGAGGATTCGAAGCATTTTGGGAAATTCCTGGCGATGCACTGACAGCCGAAAAAGGAAGATGGGTAAAAGCTCCGGGTAATAAATTATTTAAATCAATAAAAAAATATCTTGGAGATGTTCCCATTCTGGCAGAAGACCTTGGTGTTATAACTCCGCCTGTAGAAAAACTGCGCGATGATTTTGAATTTCCGGGAATGAAAATTCTGCAGTTTGCATTTGGAACAGGCATGGAAACTAAATTCCTGCCTCATAACTATATTCCGAATTGTGTTGTGTTAACAGGAGCACATGACAATGATACTACCCGTGCTTATTTTGAAAAAGCTAAAGTGGATAAAGATTCAGATATCTTTGATCATGTCCAAAAGTATTTGAATTATTTTGGAGATAATATTGTTTATGAATTAATCAGAGCTGCCTACGCATCGGTGGCTAGTATTGTTATTGTTCCGATGCAGGATATTTTAAATCTTGGCGGCGAATCAAGAATGAATTTCCCCGGTAAGCTTGGTGGAAACTGGATGTGGCGTTTTACGTGGGATCAGATTACAAATGATCTTCATCTGAAATATTTAGGCTTGACGAAGCTTTATGAAAGACCCCCGGCACCAAAAAAAGTTGAAGAAGTAAAAAGTGAAGCAGAATAGTTTTTTATAAGTTGATTAATTAAATGAAACTATAATTACAATATTGAATCTAAATATCAGAAAAATTAAAGGAGTATGATTTGAAAAAAGTAACATTATCGATGATTTTACTTTCAGTGCTTTTAATCGGATGCGGTAAAAGCGGTGCAAAGGATAATTTAAATTGGGAAACTAATCTTGAGACAGCATTACAAAAAGCAAAACAAGAAAATAAGGCAGTGCTTGTTAATTTTACAGGATCTGACTGGTGTATATGGTGTCAGCGTTTAAGTGATGAAGTGTTCTCTAAAGATGATTTTGAAAATTTTGCAAACGAGAAACTAATTCTGGTAAAGCTTGATTTTCCAAAAAACATTGAGCAAACTGTTGAAACGAAAATGTATAACAATAAACTTGCACAAAAGTATAACATACAGGGATTCCCGACAATTCTTTTGTTTAATTCAAAAGGAGATATGGTTCTACAAACAGGCTATCAACCTGGCGGGGCTGCTGAGTATGTTAATCATTTAAAAGGTTACTTATAAAAATGCACTTATCTTCGGGATTGTTTGGCAACAGTCCCGAGGTTCTGATTATATCTTCTCTAAAAATTTTCTGCATTAAAATATTTTCAATCTTTTACTAAATTTGTTCAACTTGAGTTTTCGTTTTAGTCAGATAAAAATTTCAAGTGTAATTATTGTTAAAATTCCTGATATCAAGTTTAGCAACTGCACATCAGTTTGCTAAAAGAGATATTACTATACAAATAAATAGAATAGAAGAAAGCAGTCATCAAAACAAAAAACAGGGAGACAGTTAAAGAGATTCTTGTAATAAGGCAGCACAATCAAATTGGCGATATGCTGTGCTCTCTTACGCTTTATAAAGGATTGAAGAAAAAATTTCCGGATGCCAGAATTACTCTTGTTGCTGCTAAAACCAATTATGAAATTCCTTTCTTTGATATAAATCCTTTTATTGACAGGGTTATTGTTTTTGATAAATCTTCATTATCGTCAATTATCCATTTTATCAAATTGCTAAGAAGCCGCAAGTATGAGATTGGCATAGTTCCTTCAACTATTGTGTTATCGAGAACATCTCATATTTTAAATTTCATATCCGGAGCTAAATTAAAAGTCGGCGTTAATTCTATTGATAAACTCCAAAATCCACTTTCAAAACTCCTTAATATTAAAACTGATTTTTTATGGAGCGGAGTTCATCAATCAATACGCAATCTTCAGATAATAAATCAAATTGGATGTGATTTATCCGAAGAGGAAATAAAAAGCATTAAAATTAATTTATCAGAATATGATTACTCTTTTGCTGATAAATTTATTAAAAAAAATTTTACGGACTGCAGTAAAATGATAATCGCATTTCATCCGGGTGCAGGAAAATCCGATAACCGATGGGATAAAGAAAATTTTGTTAGTTTGATAAAAAAAATATATGATTCTTTTCAAAGCAATATTTTAATAACGTCGGGCTGGACTGACGGCGAAATAATAAGTTCAATTTCGTCTTCTTTAAGAGAATCGGATATTAAGTTTGCAATATTGCACAATGCTTCTATAAAAAAACTTGCTGCAGTTTTATCAATTATAGACCTCTATATTACAAACGATACCGGCACAATGCATATTGCAGGATATGTTAATACTAAAATGATTTCTTTGTTTGGTCCGACTAACCCTAATGAATGGGCACCAACGGGAATAAATCATAATTTTATTAAATCGCCGACAGATAAAATTAATGATATTTCTATACAACAAGTTTTCTCATTGGTTTGTCAAATACTGACTCAAAAGAAAGATCAGGTATAATATTATGTGGATAATAATCAGAGTTATAATTGCAATTGTATTGATCACTATTTTAGAATACTATTTTGTTAGTAAGCTCAAGATTGCATTTAAAGTTCTACTATCAAGGTTCCCGATAAAAAAGCAGAAGATTTTCATCAACACTTTTTTACTTTTGCTAAATTTATATCCAGCTCTGTTGATTATTAATTCAATTTATGCCGCGATTACAAAACAGTCGCCCTGGTTTCCTGATAACTCCTTGCTGGATTATTTTTTAATTTATCCTTTCTGGTTCTTATTCATTTTAGTAATACAGCTTGTGATTTACTATTTGGTCTTTGATTTACTAAAGCTCGTTATTTTTCCGATTTACAAAAAAAATAAAGATAAATTTGTTAAATACGAATCAATAATAATTTTCATTCTTCTGCTCTTCTTTGTTGTTTATATACCGGCAAGAATTATTTACGATTACAATTCAGTAGATGTTAATCGGATTATATATAAAAAGAAAAATCTGTCAGATGGACTTAATGGTTTTAAGATAGCTTTCATTTCAGATGTTCAGGCTGATAGATATACAGATGATAAAAGGCTAAAAAACTTTATTGATGCAGTTAACAATGAAAATCCTGATCTGATACTGATTGCAGGAGATATAATTACTTCAACGCCAAATTATATTAATAAAGCTGCAGAATATATCGGAATGTTAAAAGCCGATTATGGAGTGTATTCCTGTGTGGGAGATCATGACAATTGGGCATACCGTCAGGATACAAAGAGAAGTATTAGCGAAATTACTGACGCACTTGAAAAACACAATGTTAGTATGATAAGTGATAGCTCGATTATTATTCCCGTTAATAATTCTGACATTGGAATAACCTTTATTACTAATACTTATGTTGAATCTGTTCCAAAAGATATTTTGGAGAAGCTTTCCAAATCAAATCACTCTGACTTGAAGATAATGTTGACCCATCAGCCTAAAAACGAGGTTATTAAAAGTGCCAAAGAGAACAATTTTGATTTATTTCTTGCTGGTCATACACATGGTGGGCAAATTACTTTATTGTTTCCATTTATACAGTTAACTCCAACATTGGTTGAAACAACTTTTATTAAAGGAGTTCGTTATTATGGTAATATGATGGCAATCGTTACTCGTGGATTAGGAATGTCTCTTGCGCCAATCCGATATAACTCAACTCCTGAGATTGTAATTATTACTCTTGCGAAATAATTCTCTTAAACTGTACAGAAAGTTTTTTTACTAAGAAAACTTTTTGTATCCGCTCTTCTTGTTGAAAAACAAAATCTTCTGAAAAAGGTTTTGATATAATTATCAGATTAACAAAAGCAAAAACACATTAAATAAACAAAGATTTTCACCTCTCTTGTAGTCGGGCAGCTTTGCTCAGTAATGACATATTTGATTTTTCAGAAGTAAAAAAAATACCATTTGACTTTGATTTCTTAATGAAAAATTTTATTTTAAAAATAAATTGCGTGTTAACGAGTCCATAAATGGACTCACAAATCAGAAAGGAGATGATATATGAAGTATTCATCTTATATGCTTCACAACTTCAGAAACATCCCTCAATTAAAGCATGTTTCCCCTGGAATTATCAATGCGATTGAAATTGTTGGCTCTGTTCTACCTTTTAAAACAAATAATTATGTGATTGAAAATCTTATTGATTGGTCAAATATCCCTGATGACCCGATGTTTATACTAACATTTCCCCAGTACGATATGTTAATTCCTGAGCACTTTGAAAAAATGAAATCGGTAATTAATAATGGTGCTGATAAACCAAGAATTAAAGAGGCTGCAAATGAAATCAGACGGCAGCTTAATCCACAGCCCGCCGGTCAGCTGGAATACAATGTTCCGATGATTGAGGGAGAAAAATTATACGGGATGCAGCATAAATACCGCGAGACTGTTTTGTTTTTCCCAAGTCAGGGACAAACCTGTCATGCATACTGTACATTTTGTTTTCGCTGGCCTCAGTTTGTCGGAATGGAAGATCTTAAGTTTGCATCAAAAGAAGCAGAATTACTGGTAAAATATGTAAAGAAACATAAAGAAGTTACTGATGTATTATTTACTGGTGGTGATCCAATGATAATGAGAACCAAACATCTTGAAACATATATTAGACCATTACTTGAAGCAAACATCGCACATCTTAGAAATATCCGTATTGGATCAAAAGCACTTGCTTATTGGCCGTATCGCTTTTTAACCGATGATGATGCTGATGATTTATTAAGATTGTTTGAAGATGTTAATAAAGCTGGAAAACATCTTGCATATATGGCGCACTTCAATCATCCTGCTGAACTTGAAGGAAAAGCTGTTGAAAATGCAATTAGTAAAATACTAACTACCGGTGCTGTTATAAGAACTCAATCTCCTGTTTTAAAAAACATAAATGATAATCCGAAGCTCTGGGCAGAGATGTGGAAGAAACAAGTTAAACTTGGATGCATTCCATATTATATGTTTGTTGCACGCAATACAGGTGCGCAGCATTATTTTTCAATTCCGCTTGTAGATGCCTGGAATATTTTTAGAAAAGCGTATCAATCAGTAAGCGGAATTTGCAGAAATGTGAGAGGACCGAGTATGTCCTGCCTGCCTGGTAAAGTTCAGTTACTTGGAGTTACTGATGTAAAAGGTGAAAATGTTATGGTTTTCAGAATGATTCAGGGAAGAAATCCAGATTGGGCAGCCCGTCCTTTTCTTGCAAAATATGATGAAGATGCAATTTGGTACACAGATCTGCAGCCGGCGTTCGGTGAAGAAAAATTTTACTTTACTGATGAGCTTAATCAAATACTTAAACCAGAAGAAATTGAATTTGAGCTTGAATGAAGACATATGGCATACCGTCTTTCCGATTCCTGATAGCTTAATACGGTTGACGAATTGTTCCGATAAGAAATTGAATGAGAAGGCTTTCGCTGGTAATAAGAGCATATTATTATAAGTTTCGTAGAGATGAGCAAATCTTAGTTTAATTTTCTCTGCTTGTGCCCTTCATATCGTTAAATCCAATAGAACGCGGATGACACGGATTATGCGGATTAACACAGATTAAGAATCATATTGATCATTTCTCTCTCTTAATTTGTATTTAATAAATATGCCTTCGGTAAGATTATTTTACCATTGATAAAGGAAATTCATTACAGAAAATAATTTATACTTAAATTCCCGTTTGAATTCACAAAATCATTACAAATAACTCTACAGGTTTAATATGAAGAACTTTTTCATTTCCTGCTTTGTTGTTTCGATCCTTTTGATAACACAAATCAATGCACAAGTCAGTGCAAAAATGTTTCAGTATCCGGATGTTTCAAAATCACAAATTGTTTTTACATATAGTGATGATATTTGGATCGTATCAAAAGCTGGCGGAACAGCACACAAACTTACATCTGCAAAAGGTATAGAAGCTTTTGCAAGATTTTCTCCAGATGGTTCGCAAATTGCTTTTACCGGAAACTACGACGGAAATCCGGATGTTTATGTAATGCCCTCAATGGGCGGCTTGCCAAAAAGAATTACTTATCACGGAATGACTGATCGAATTGTTGATTGGTATCCGGATGGAAAATCTTTATTATTTGCTTCAACAAGGGAGAGCGGTAAACAAAGATTCAGTCAATTCTTTAAAATTTCTAAAGATGGCGGTGCAGCAGAAAAACTTCCTTTGCCTTATGCTGAATTTGGGTCTGTTTCTCCAGATGGAAAAAAAATTGCGTTTACTACTTTATCCAGAATGTTCAGAACCTGGAAAAGATACCGCGGCGGAATGGCTGCCGATATTTATATTTTTGATCTTCAAAACAACACTTCAGAGAATATCACAAACAATATTGCTAATGATGAAATTCCAATGTGGCATGAAGATAAAATTTATTTCCTTTCGGATAGAGGTGCAAACCAAAGATATAATATCTGGGTGTATGATCTTTCAACAAAACAAAATAAACAAATAACCGATTTTGATAAGTTTGATGTTGAGTTCCCATCAATTGGCGATAATGAAATTGTTTTTCAAGCGGGCGGATTATTATATCTTCTGGATCTTACATCCGGTAAATATTCTGAATTAAAAATTAATGTTGTAACCGATGAATCAACCCTAATGTCAAGAAATGAAAATGTTGAAAAACTTATTCAGAATTTTTACGTTTCGTACAATGGCAGCCGAACTTTATTTGAAGCAAGAGGAGAAATCTTTTCTGTTCCTGCAGAAAACGGGACAGTAATTAATCTAACTCAATCGCCCGGAGTTGCAGAAAGATTTCCTTCGTGGTCGCCAAATGGAAAATATATTGCTTATTTCAGCGATCGGTCAGGAGAATATCAGCTTACCGTTCGCGATATGGAAAATCCAACCGCGGAAAAGAAATTAACTAATTTTGAATCGGGTTATCGTTATAATACTTATTGGTCACCAGATAGCAAACAGCTTGTGTTTATAGATCAAACGATGACTATAAATTTATATGATATGGATAAAGATCAGCTTAAAAAAGTTGACAAACAAAAATGGTTGTATGAAGGCGCATTAAAACAATTTTCAATCAGCTGGTCACCCGACAGCAGATATGTTTGTTATGCAAAAGATCTTGATAACAGATCCTCGGCTATTGCAATTTATGATACGAAAGAAGGGAAGATTCATCAGGTTACTTCAGGCTATTATAACGATATGTCGCCAACTTTTGATCCCGATGGAAAATATTTGTTCTTTTTAACCAACAGAAGTTTTAAACCGATTTACAGTGACTTTGACGGAACCTGGATTTATTCTAATGCAACCCAAATTGCTTCGGTATCACTAAGTTCTGATACTCCGTCTCTTCTATTTGCAAAAAATGATTCAACTGTTGTTAAGAAGGAAGAAGAAAAGAAATCCGATGATAAAAAGGGTGAGACAAAGAAAGATGAGAAAAAAGATGAATCAAAAGTAAAAGAAACAAAAATCAATTTTGATGGCTTTGAAGACCGGGTTGTTATTCTTTCACCTGAGGCAGGTAATTATAATAATTTAACCGCTGTTTCAGGCAAGGTAATTTATCATCATTTCCCGAACACAGGTTCTGCAGAAAAGAAAAAATCAATTGTTTATTACGATCTTGATAAACGGGAAGAGAAAACAATTGTTGATGATGCCGATAATTTTCAGGTTTCTGCTGATGGGAAAAAGATATTGGTATTAAAACAAAAATCATTCTCGGTTGTAGATATTGCACCTGATCAGAAGCTTGATAAAAAACTTCCGACATCACAGTTGGAAATGACAGTTGTTCCGCGTGAAGAATGGAAACAGATTTTTACCGACGCATGGCGCCTGGAAAGAGACTTCTTTTATGATAAAAATATGCATGGGGTTGACTGGAATGCTATGCGCAAGCAATATGGAGCTTTGATTGATAATGCAGTAACCCGAAGTGATGTGAATTTTATAATTGGTGAATTGATCGCTGAGCTTAATGCTTCGCATACTTATCGCGGCGGAGGGGATGAAGAACAAGCTCCGCGTAGAGCAGTTGGCTATCTTGGTATTGACTGGGAATTGAACAACGGTGCTTTTAGAATCAAGAGAATTGTAAACGGAGCCGACTGGGATACAGAAGTTCGTTCCCCTCTTTCAGCTTCAGGATTAAAAATTAAAGAAGGTGATTACATTCTTGCTGTTAACGGAGTTCCAATTGACATTACAAAAGAGCCATTTGCAGCTTTCGAGGGACTTGCAGATAAAACTGTTGATCTTTCTATAAACAACAAACCAACTTTTGATGGAGCGTGGAGTGTGGTGGTGAAGACGCTTTCAGATGAAACAAGATTAAGAAATCTTGAATGGATTGAATCAAATAGAAAAAGGGTTGATGAAGCAACAAACGGCAAAATTGGTTATATCTATGTACCTAGCACCGGACTTGATGGACAAACAGAACTAGTAAGACAGTTTTATGCTCAATTCAATAAAGAAGGATTAATTATTGATGAAAGATTTAATAATGGCGGACAAATTCCAGACCGCTTTATAGAACTGTTAAACAGAAAGCCGCTTGCATTTTGGGCTGTTCGGGATGGTGATAACTGGAAACATCCGGCTATTGCGAACTTTGGTCCTAAAGTAATGTTAATAAACGGCTGGAGCGGTTCCGGTGGTGATGCTTTTCCAGATTATTTCAGAAAAGCAAAACTTGGTCCATTGGTTGGATCAAGAACCTGGGGTGGATTAATAGGTATTACCGGTGCACCTCAATTGATTGATGGTGGAATGATTACTGTCCCGACTTTCAGAATGTACGATCCTGATGGCGAATGGTTTAAAGAAGGGCACGGTGTTGATCCTGATATCAATGTTCCTGAAGATCCGGGAAAACTTTCAAAAGGAGTTGATGTTCAGTTAGAAAAAGGTATCGAAACAGTATTGCAACTGCTGAAAGAAAATCCACCGGTTAATCCAAAACAACCGCCTTACGAGAAGAGATAGGTTTAAGTAATTTGTCAATCCGTCTGTAAAGGGCGGATTGACTTAAAATCTTATTATAAAAATATTCTGAAAAAATTATTTATCATTCAGACGCAGTAAAACTCAGTTATAAATCACATCTAATCTTCTGCTAATCAGTGTGGAAATTCTGATATAGTTAGTACAATTGATAAAGTTTTGTTTTTATAATTTACTACAGTTTTGGCCCTATAGTAACTTATCTTCTTATAAGTTTCTTACTTAGTTGACAAATCAAAAAGAGTTTTGCTTAACATCTTTCACAAGATATCTCTTAATTTTTTGAGTTGTGGTCTTTTCGAATTCAGTATCTCTTATATAAAACTTTCTGACCTGTTTATAAGTTGGCAGCTCTTTGTTAGCTTCTTTAATCGCATCTGAAATTATTGTGTTAACAAGTTCCGGCGTGATTTGTACTTTGTTTCTGCCGGAGTATTCTATAAAAGATTCTGCATCAGTTACAATTTGCACAGAAATAATTTCTGTATGTTTTTCGTCTTTTTCACCATATACAAGACACTCCTGAATAAATGGGCTGCGAATAAGGATATCTTCAATTTCTTCAGGATAAACATTTTCTCCGCTTTTAGAAATAATTACATTTTTCTGTCTGCCGTTAATATGTAGAAATCCATCCTTATCAAAAAACCCGATATCACCAGTTTTAAACCAGCCGTTTTCAAAAGCATCATCACTTAATTTTTGATTTTTATAATAACCAAGCATTACACTTGCACCCTTTACAAAAATTTCACCTGAACCATGCTCGTTTGGATTATTAATCTTTACCTCCAGTCCCGGAAGCGGTAATCCTGCAGCATTATCTTTAAAACTATATAATCTGTTTAGTGCAACGATGGGTGCTGTTTCTGTTAAGCCATAACCCTGTACAAAGTTAAAGCCGAGTTCGCGCAGTCCTTTTGCAACCTTGGGATCTGGTGCAGCACCGCCTGCAATAAATAATCTGATTGAACCTCCAAATTTTTCATGCAGTTCTTTGAACACTAATTTTTTAGATCCTTTCCAGCCGATTGATTGTAAAAAATTAGTTACAGAAACAAGCGGGGGAACAATTTTGGATTTTAATTTGTCTTCCTGAATTCCCTTATATATTTTCTTAAACATTTTATCATATAACAAAGGCACACCAAGCAGGATGGTAGCTTTAACTTTTTGCAGATCATCTACAACTGTTTTTAAAGATTGAGCATAGTGAGCAGAGCTTCCGGTATAAAGCGGGCAAAGCAGTCCGCAGGTGCATTCATATTTATGATGTATCGGAAGAACAGAAAGAAATTTATCTTCGGGAGTAATTTCTATCATACTTGTCATAGCCATAAGATTTGCAGCAAGATTTTTTTGAGTAAGCATTACTCCTTTTGCCCTGCCTAAAGAACCCGAAGTAAATATTATTTCGCAGATTGCATTTGGATCAATATAAGGCAGACGGTCAATTATCGGGTTTTGTTTTTCAATCATTCTGCTCATTGAAAATATATCATCACGGTCTTCATTAGAATCCATATTGATATAATATTTAAGATTTATAAGTGAATCTCTTTTATCCTTCATTAAAGGTTCAAAAGAATCAGAAAAAATAATCGCCTTTGCATCAGACTCGTGTATAATATTCAGCATTTCATTTTGATTGAGATTTTTATCCAGCGGCACAGCCACCATATTAAAGCACATAGTAGTAAGATATGATAATGACCATTGAACTCTGTTTTCGCTTATAATTGCGATATGGTCTCTTTCTTTAATCCCAATTTCAAAAAGTGACTTTCCAAATCTTACAACATAATTGTAAAGCTGTTTATATGTTACGCTTGTAATCGGTGTTAAATTCAAATCTTCTAATGCAAGTTTATCTGAGTATTCTTTTACAGACCTGAGAAGCATTTCCTGAATTGAATTGATATTTGGAACCTGATAAGTTGGATAATTTTTAATCATTTTAATTCCCTTTTTATAAAGTTTTAATAATAGAAACTGCGCCGCGAAGTTCATCTTTTTGATATCCGGTAGCTTTATCATCAGGATATCTTGAACTAATGATGCTTTTAACATCCGGGCTGATATTTTCATTACTGCCATGACAATTAAGACAAAGTGGCTGAACGGTAATTGGTTTTAAGTATCTTACTTTTTTAACTCCGCCTATTTCTTCAATCTCAATGAACTCTGAGAATTCAGTTAGTTTGCCGCTTGATTTTAACTCTTCAAAATAATGCAAAGCTTTACTTTCATACTTATCCGGAACACTATTTTGATTTCTGTTTTTAAATGTAACTCTTTTTATAAAAATTCCTTTCTTTACACCATAATCGTTAGTAAGAACCAGAGCAGTATCAGAACAAACATTAACGGCAGCAGCGATTCCGTGTGTTTGAATTTCTTTCACAAGAACATCTTTGAGAGATTCTAAAAATTCCTTAGCATCTTTTCTGAGTCCGTCTTTTATTTTGTCGGTTAATGCAGGCTGGGATTTATCACTACAGGCTGTAGAAATCAAAAGGAAAACAAGTAAAGCAAGCAAAAGGATTTCTTTCATAGCACTCTCTCCTGATTGTAAAAAAATATCAAATCCTCACTGTAATTTAATAATAATATAATACGATTAAGAAATATTTTTTAAGTTTGGATTTAAAATCGCTTTAATATTTTGAAAACTGGAAAACTTCTGACCCAAAAAGCAATATTCAGATTCTGGCTGCCACTGGCTATAACCTGGCTTATGATGTCCGTTGAAGGACCATATCTTTCAGCTCTTATTGCGAGACTGCCAGAGCCTGAGTTTAATCTTGCTGCTTATGGAATCGCTTTTTCTTTGGCTATGATTTTTGAAGCCCCTGTAATAATGATGATGAGCGCTTCGACTGCATTAGTTACAAATTATAAATCGTTTAAACAATTACGCCGATTTAATTACTTGCTGATTTTTCTGCTAACCGCTTTATTAAGTCTCTTTTGTGTACCTGGAATTTTTTATTTAATTACAGAAAAACTAATCGGTTTACCTGCTGAAGTTTCTCATCTTACTTACATTGCTGTTATAATTTTAATTCCCTGGCCCGGAGCAATTGGCTTCAGAAGATTTTATCAAGGGATATTAATAACACATGGATTAACAAAATTAGTGGCATACGGAACGGTAATCCGACTTACATCAATGTCGTTAACTGCTTTTTTATTTTTCATTTTTACAAATGTGCCGGGAGTAGTTGTAGGCGCAGCAGCATTATCAACAGCAGTATTATGTGAGGCGGTTGCCAGTAAAATGATGGCTTCCAAAATTGTTTCCAAAATAAAATCTGAAACTGAAGCTGTTGATTCAACACTGACACAAAAGAGTATTTTGAGATTTTATTATCCGCTTGCTCTAACTTCTTTACTTACATTAGGTATTCAGCCATTTGTTACTTTTTTTATCGGGCAGAGCAGAATGGCAATTGAATCGTTTGCAGTAATGCCGGTGGTAACATCACTTGTATTCATTTTTCGTGCTTTCGGATTATCTTACCAGGAAGTGGTAATAGCATTATCAGGTGATAATTTTATTAATCATAAAAGATTAAGAAACTTTGCAGCCAAGCTTGCAGTATTTTCTGCCGGCAGTTTAATGTTAGTTGCCTTTTCACCGTTATCAGAAATTTGGTTTAATAATATTTCCGGTCTCTCAGATTCACTTACAGTGTTTGCCAGAACTCCACTGAAAATAATGTCCTTTTTCCCCGTGCTTACGGTTTTAGTCAGTTTTCAAAGAGCTATCCTGGTTAAGGCAAAACAGACTAAACAAATTACTTATGGTACCGCTATAGAGTTTTTGGGAATAATGATAGTTGTTGCCATCAGCATAAAATATTTCTGGCTAGTAGGAGCAGTTGCAGCTACTATTGCTTTTGCAGCCGGAAGAATTGCTGCCTGCGCTTATTTGCTGATACCATCAAAAAAGGCACTGAAGCTTAATACAGGTCTTATTCAACGAGCTTAAAAATTTCGTTAAAGTCTTTCTTTTCCCTTTGTTTGTTAATTTCTCTTGGCTTTCCAATAGCTACACAAGCAGCTAAAGTATTAGGAGTTTTAACGCCAAGTATTTGCTCTAATTCATCTCTTGCAATAAGTAATCCTGATAACCAGCAAGCTCCATAACCCAAATCAAATGCTGATAGAATTAAATTTTCTACTGCAGCACCTATTGATTGAATATTCGGATAGTTTCTTAATTTGTCAACATCTTCCAGACTCAGTTCACGCCCTTTTAACAGCTCTTCAACAACGGTTTTGTATTGGCTCATCTCAACAGCAATTAATACAGGTGCATCCATAAAGAAGGTAGAAAATCTAAGTACTTTTGCCTGAGCAAACATTTTTTCTTCATTGTTCTCATGTGGAAAATAATCAAGCACTTTCTCCTGAACTATTTTTCCCATTTGGTCAATTACGTCTCTATTAGTAATTGCTATAAACTTCCAGGGCTGTGAATTATTTATGCTTGGTGCAAGTCCGGCTCTTCTTATTATTTCTTTTATATCTTCAACTGGAATTTTTTCATCAGTAAACATTCTGATACTTGCACGTTTTTCAATTACTTCTTTTAATTCCATATTAACTCTCCTGTTGATAAAATTATTGAGTTGATAATTATCATTTATATGAAAATATTCTAAATAAAACTTTGTATTTTGTTTACAAATATAACCAAGATATACATCTAATATGAACAAGATTATTTATGTATTCATTGTTATTGTTGCAGGCGTAATCTTATGGTTGTTATTAGAACCAACGTATCCCGAACATAAAAGAATATTTAACAACCATAGTGAAAGTGATACCTTAAATCCGAAAGAAAAAAATATGGAACAAAAAATCATAAAGACTGAAGAAGAATGGAAAAAAGAATTAACCCCCGAAGAATATAATATCTTAAGAGAAAAGGGAACTGAGCGTCCTTTTACTGGAAAGTATTGGGATCATTTTGAAATTGGTATTTATATTTGTGCTGCCTGCGGAGCTGAACTGTTTGCATCAGATACAAAGTTTGAATCCAGCTGTGGTTGGCCAAGTTATTTTCAGCCAATTGACAGCAGCCGGATAATCTACAAAGAAGATAGAAGCTTCGGAATGATAAGAACAGAAGTAATGTGTGCCAGATGTGGTGGACACTTGGGGCATGTTTTTGATGACGGACCACCGCCAACAGGACTAAGGTATTGTATTAACTCTGGTTCAATGAAATTCATTTCAAAGAAAAAATAATTTAAATAAAAATCATATCTTGCATCTTTTAATTTCTCAAAATATCAGAGGTTAATATTGTCTGCTACAAATAATCCGACTGTTGACCAATCAACAGCAAAACTGGGATGGAAATTTCCTAAAGATTTTTGGCTAGCTAATTTAATGGAGCTATGTGAAAGAGCTGCTTATTATGGCTTTTTCATTTTGCTTACTGTTTATCTGACTGATTTGGTTGGATTTGATGATTTATGGGGCAATACAATAGCAGGACTTTTTGCGGGATTTTTATATCTGCTTCCACCATTTTCAGGTGCAATAAGCGACAGGATTGGTTTTAAAAATGGACTAATACTTGCTTTTGGTTTACTTACTATCGGATATTTTTTCCTTGGAATAACTTACTCAAAAGTATCAGTTATTTTCTTTTTAATTGTATTGATGGTTGGTGCGTCCTTTATTAAACCATTAATAACCGGTACGGTTGCAAAAACATCTGACGAAGTAAACAGAGCAAGAGCTTTTTCAATTTTTTACTGGATTGTAAACATTGGTGCATTCAGTGGTAAAACTGTTGTCCCCTGGATCAGAAAAGGGCTTGGTCTTGAATATATTAATTTCTTTTCAGCAGGGATGTCTTTTATCGCTTTATTACTTGCTATCTTTTTATTCAGGAATCTTGAATTAAAAACCGAAAGAAAATCATTTAAAGAAATTTTAAACGCACTCATAAAAATTTTAACTAACGCAAGGCTGATTTTACTTACATTAATTGTTTCAGGTTTCTGGCTTATTCAGGGGCAGCTTTATCAAAGCATGCCAAAATTTGTTTTAAGAATGGTGGGGAATGATGCAAACCCTGAGTGGCTTGCAAATGTTAATCCGTTTATTGTAATGGTATTTGTATTGATTGTTACACAAGCAATGAGAAAAAAATCGGCAGTAAATTCAATGCTGGTAGGAATGTTTATTATGCCGTTATCTGCCTTCTCAATGTCACTGGGTCCCTGGCTGCAGGGAATGTTTGGTACCGAAATTCCGCTGCTCGGTATACTTTTTCATCCATACACAATAATGATGATAGTAGGTATTGGTCTGCAAGGTTTAGCCGAATGTTTTATCTCACCAAGATTTTTAGAATTCTTCTCATTGCAGGCTCCAAAAGGTGAAGAGGGTGTGTATCTTGGCTTCAGTCATCTGCACTCTTTCATATCTTATATTGCCGGTGGAATAATTTCCGGATTCTTATTGGAAAAATACTGTCCGGATCCTAAAACATTACCTTCGGGTTTAACCGAAATTCAGAAGGCTGCATATTATACAGATGCGCATTTAATCTGGTATTACTTTGCTGCAATTGGATTAACATCTGCAATTGCATTAATTATTTACAAGTGGTATTATGATAAAAAGGATAAACAGTTAACAGTTTAGAATCATCACGAGTGAAGCGAAGCGATCAATCAGATTGCTTCACTTCATTCGCAATGATAAAAGAAATTAATTTTTTCTCTCTTTCAATTCGGCTGCTCTGCCGCCGAGATACTTAAAGAAAAATTGTTCCATTGCACCATAAAAATCAAACCGATTTTCTTCATTTCTAAAACCATGCCCCTCATTATCCTTTACCATATACGGGACATCAATTCCTCTCTTCTTTAATGCCTCAACCATTTGGTCAGATTCATTCTTATTTACTCGTGGGTCGTGAGCACCTTGTGCAATTAACAAGGGAGCAACAATTTTATCAACATGAAAAACAGGAGAAGCATCATAAAGCAGCAAAGAATCTTTTTCAGGATTTCCTACCATTTCATAAAGCATTTCCTTCATAGGTGCCCAGTAAGGAGGGATAGAATTTTGAAATGTAAATAAGTTTGAAACACCGACATAATCAACTCCGCATGCATAAAGTTCTGGCGAAAAAGTTAAACCGGCAAGGGTTGCATAACCGCCGTAAGATCCGCCATAAATACCAATTCTTTTTGGATCAGCGATACCTTGGTTTATCAACCATTTAACACCGTCTGAAATATCATCTTGCATGGTTTTGCCCCACTGTTTAAATGATATTTCCCAGAATTCTTTTCCATAACCAGTTGATCCTCTGAAGTTCATTTGCAGTACTGCATAACCTCTGTTTGCAAGAAACTGGATTTCAGGATTAAAACCCCAGGCATCGCGCGCCCATGGTCCGCCATGTGGATTAACAACAACAGGCAGGTTTTTTGGCTCAACACCCTTTGGAAGTGTTAAGTAACCATGGATAGTAAGACCATCACGAGACTTATATGTTATCGGTTTTTGATCTGCAAGATAATCTTCGTTCAACCATGGACTTACTTCCGACAACTTTTTCAGATCTTTCTTGTTAACATCAAAGAAATAATACGCACCAAGTGATTTATCACTATAAGTTCTTACTAATAATTTATCTTCATTCTTATTAGCTCCGACAACAGCAATTTGCTTACCTGGTAATTTAGATGCTAAAAAACCATATTCATCTTCTGTTGTTTTATCAAAGAAATGATATTCCTGTTTCCATCCGAGATAAGAAGCAAATGTTATTACTTTTCGCTTCTTTGAATAACTAAGATTTTCAACATCATAATCTGGATTTTCGTACAAAACCCGGATCTCTTTATTATTTGCAATATCATACTCTACGATTGCAGCTTTATCTCTGCCAATATTTGAAGCCACGTAAAGATTTTTATTATCGAAGGTAAAAAAAATCGGGGCAAGAGTTTCTTTGAAAGTTGTTGTAATCAGAGTTTTAAATTCCTGGTCTTCATTATCACGGTAAAGAATGCTTGTGTTAACTCCATCTGTTGTGGTTGCAATTCTTAACTTACCATCGTGGTCGGTTTGCCAGCCTGTAATGTTGCCCGGATTTTGTCCGACCACTTTCATTTCTCCTGTATTGACATTAATTCGGTAAACATCAAATACCTGCGGATTGTTTTTATTTAACTGTATCAGCATTTCTGTGGGATTGTCTTCAAGATCGTCAACAATACCAGCCCGAACTTTTTCAAATGGAGTAAGATCTTTTTGATTTTTTCCATCACGATCAACCGCATATAATCTAAAATTCTCATCGCCTTTGGAATCCTGTATATAAATTATTCTGTTATTACCTTTCCAAAAATATCCTGCTACATCTCTTTCAGTTGCAAATGTTATCTGTGTTGTTTGCTCGTCTCCGATTTTCTGGATAAACACATTCATTCTGGAATTAACAGGCTGCATAAAGGATAAGTAATTTCCATCGGGTGAAATTTGAAAGCTTCTTTTTTCAGGATTTCTGAAAAAATCTTTCATTGGAATCAACGGCACTTCAGTTTGCTGTGAAAAAAGCGATAGGGTAAAAATCATGATCAGTCCTAAAATAGTTAATTGTTTCATGCTAATCTCCTTGTAGTTTTATTAAATGAATAATGAATGTTCACAAAACTCTGATTAGTAAAATATCTTTGCATATTAAAATACACAAACGGCAAATAGGATTGAACAATGATGTTAATAGAGTATGCGGGCAAAAAAAATCCGTGCAGTTTTTGCTGCACGGATTATAAAAGAATGATAACTATAGTTTAGAAGCCGAACGATAGTGCAAATATATGGTTTGAATCAAAATACTTAACAGGTACAAACGCATAATCCAATGTAAGATCAATACCGCTAAACTCTTTGAAGTTTAATCCCAAACCGAGTGTATAATTCTGAAAAATGTTTGGTGTATCATCTGTTGATTGCGGTGAAAAAAGATAACCACCTCTTACGAAGAGAATATCTTTATATGAGTATTCTGCACCAAATTTATAATCGTCATAAGTATAGTTATTGTTTTGAAAAGCTCCTGCTATCGTTACAGAATTTTCTTCGTCAAATTTGTTTTGATAAGAAACGCCAATCGAAATATCTGACGGTAATTCAGCAGTTGCTGCTTCAACTAAAAGATACGTTGGTCCTCTGTTTGAGTTGGGATCAATCGCATTAACATAAAGTGCGTTACCATCAAACTTCATTGGTGAGCCAAGATTTCTTACAACCACACCAAGGTCTAATCCTGGAACTTCCAGCATATCTCTATACTGAACACCGAAATCAAAACTGAATCCTGAAGCAGAAACTCTGTCAATAGATTCATTAATCAAATTAAAATTAGCTCCAACAGAAATTCTATCAGTTAACTGTTTTGAATAAGTTAAACCTAACACAAAGAACGTTGGGCTAATTACTCCGCCGGTTCCATCAGGCTGATCCATAGTTGTTTCTTGAATATCTCCAATACTAAAAGTTCTTATGGATAATCCAAGTGAACCAAAGTCGCCTAATCTTCCGCTTGCAGCCATATAGTTAACACTCATATCTGCCATATATGAACGATATGAAAATATAGCATTGGCAGAGTTGAGACTAAAATCAACTCCTGCCGGATTCCAATAGATACTTTCCAGACCTGTAACATTGGCAATTGTAGCACCTGACATTGCGAGGTATCTTGCACCAACCGGAATTCTTAATTCTGGTGAAGCTGAGGTACCTGCACGATTGTGACCACCACCGAATGTTTCAAAGACTGAAAAACACAGTATCAAGAGTATGAACATTATTCTTTTCATTTGAAACATAATTTCCTCCGAAATAATTAAAATTTTGTTTAAGAATGCAAGTAATTAAACTTGCATTCTTTTTTAATATCAATATGTTTTTAACATTTGCTGTTCTTGAATAATAGCCAGCTTTAAGACTTTTGTTGTTCCTAAATTCGGCATATCAATATAAACGATATAGATTCCACTGGCTACCGGATAGTTACTATCGTTTGCCAGATTCCAAGTTTCAAATTGTCCTTGTGCTGGAACATGATTAATTGTTTTTACAAGTACACCGCTTAAATCAAATATTCTGATAACAGCATCGTCTGGCAAATGACTAAAAGTTACATATTTGTTATTTGGTGCAAGCTCTCTGTATTGATATCCATAATATGGATTTGGAAACACATTGATCTTTTCAACATCCTTCTTAGCCAAATCTGTATTGCTGGTTTTTGGATCCGGAGCAGTAAATGTAAACTGGTCAGCAGCAGTATTGGCATAATTAGGTATTATAGTAAACACCTGACCATCCTGTGGGTTAAACGGCATAGATCCGCGCTGTAATGGCCACAATCCATATAGAGTTGCGAACTGATCTGCATCACCTAATAAATTTAATGATGTCAGGGTTGGGTCTGGAGTATCACTATAAGGTGTCTTCAAGAAAAACAAGTATTCTCTGTCAGCCGAGTTAGCAGTTGGCATCCAGGTAGCATCTGCTGATGGACCGCCAGCTTGCTCAACATAAGCAACAGATAATTGCTGTGGTGGATTTGCGTCAACATCCCATAAGGTGAAATATTGTTTTTCATAATCAACATAACCGTAATTTGGAGTACCACCTCTTAAATATCTATACGCTCTTTGTCCGTTATTTCGATCTGTAACGAATCTTAATTCTACAGTAACATATTGGTCGGGAGTAATGTTACTGCCGAAGAAGTCCGAACCAAGCACCAATCCTCCAAAGAATTGATCTCCACCTAATCCAGTGTAACCGGTAAACCATCTTGCTGCAGAAGGTGCAAATGACCATGTATTAATGGCAACAGGTGGACCAATAACCTTTATTATAAGTCCATCAACTATAGCATAATCATTATCACCCGCCTGATTTGTTTGACCGCTTAACTTCACTGTTCCGGTAGTAACATCTGTTACTGACCAGGTTCCATCAGTTGCAAAATCAACCCGGTATTGATGACCAGTTGTTACAGTTGGATCAACAACTAACGCAACCACGCTGCCGTCGCTATGTCCCTGGCTATGACTTACCTGAACGCTGTCTCCGACATTAGCATATAATCTATCTCCTGGTTTTGTAGTTTGCGGAGTTACTCTTTGAATCACAAATGGTGATCTTATAACGTGGAAAGGTAACAATGGTGATGGATTATAAGCATAAGCTACAACAGCAAAATAATACTCTTGTCCGTTTTTTAATTCTGCTTTTCTAATCTGATCCTGCTGAATCGCTAAATATTTAGTAAGTCCTTTATCTGTTCCACTTGCAACCAATGTTGGTATAAGTGTGCCATTGGCATCCGGAACATCATCATATATAGCAGTAACGCCGTCCACTATATCCCAGGTGCCGAGTAAAATTCCATCGGCAAGACTTGAAGAGGAAGAGGGGACTTGATAAACTTCGTATCCCTGAAAAGTATAGTTTTGACTATTGAAATTTTCAATTTCATTTATGCTGGCTTCATCAGAACCCCAGTTAAGTACAACTTCGTTAGATAAAGCGGCAACTTTAACTTTCGGTGGTTTTAATGAAGGCAATTGAAATAATTGATCAAAAACTATTTGAGCAGTGTTATCGTTTTGTTTTAAAGCTGACACACTGCCTAAATTATCCTGGCCTAATCCATAAACAATACCTAAAACTATTTGGGCTGTATCACCCAAACTCATTGTGATTGGTCCGTTTACGCACATAGTTCTTCTGTCGCCAGGACCTTCAGAAACGCCATCAATTTTGTTTGTAGAGCTTGCTGGTAGTGATGGATCACCTGCCAATAAATATGTACCATAAGGAGTAACATCAGCAACTTCAACAGGGAAAGGACTGCCGCTTGGATACCTTGGAATTGGTAATTTACCTCTCATCAAGTTGTAGAATTCGAGGGTACCATTGTAATTAAATCCAGGGTCGCTCCAGTTACCTCCGGCAGCAAAGTAGATAAAGCTACTCATTGGTTTTTGATTAATATACTTATATCCTTTTTTCCATTTGAGGTCAACAACTGCACTGTCATTTAGATTTCCTGTGAAACTTGAAGCTCCTGAAAAGAAATCATATCCAACAGCCGGAGAAGCTAATCCAAGACCTGCATAAGTAGCATCACCTGTACCTGATGTGTATGCATAACCTAAATTAAGGGTTGTATCACAACCGGCAAAGTCGTCTGATGATGTACCTACGTCCGGATCTGCCCATTGAACAATAAACATACTATCAATTGTTGCAGTAGAGGAAGATTGAGGAGTACCGGTGTAAACCATTGTCATCTGTTTATAAATTACATTACCAAGGGCACCAGAATATGCATAAGCCCAATAAACCTCTGAGATTTCAAGACCAATAGGCGGGGATCCATAGTTCGATTCAGACAGGTCATCATTATATTTAATAAATATACACTGAGATGCACCTGGAATACCGGGGATATCAACAAGGGGGTCATATAATCCATCACCATTTAAATCTTCAAATGGTGCACCTTGATCGCCATATTGTGAATTAGGGTTTCCTTTTGCAGGCCATTCCAACCAGTCTTTAGCATATTGATCTCTTATTGCTTGTATGTCTGCATCAGTTACCTGCCCAACCGGAATGCCGTTAAAAGTAGCAGCATCAGAAGATAAATCTCCGGTTAAGTAATCAGGTCTCACTCTAAATAATCTGGTTAAAGCGGCACAGCCAGTTCCATAAGTATTTCCATTAACTCTGACAACCGGGCTGCTTCCGTCATTTACCTGTCCGCCCCAGACAACTCCTTCAGCAAATATTGCTCCTATACTACTTCCATTAGGAAAGGCTCCGTTCCAGCTAGAGGCAACTACCCAATCATGGAAACCTTCTTCGGTTACCCACATTGTAACATTGTTGATGTTCATCAGACTTTGTCGAGGGTCTACCGTTGTCTTTTGAAGCGCTGGTTTTTTCCCTTTATCCTTTTCATCTCCTTTATAGTTTGCCAGCAAAGTATTTGAAGCAGTAAAAAAGGCAAAGAGAATTATTATTAAACTTAATAAATTGAGTTTTTTCATATTAAATAACCTCCGCGTAAATTATGTTTTTTACAGGATAACATTGCAATCTCCTATAAATTAAAAGTTAACCAAAATGCCAGCAACCAACTGTCTTGGAGGACCAAAGACATCAAAACCGTAAACATTAAATGCGGCTGCTCTGTTATTTAAACTTATTGCTCTGTAAAGGTCAGCAAATCTTTCAGTATACCTTGGATTAGCAATAAGAGTTTGTGCATCTGGCGTACTTAAGAATCCATCATCGTATGCGTTACCTGTTTTATCGTAAACATTTATCGCATTCTTTGTATTTAACAAATTAAAGACCTGAACATAGAGATTAAAATCAAAGTTCTCAATGTTAATGGTCTTGTCAATCCTGAGATCAAAATTATAAACCCATGGTGTTTCTGATGAGTTTATAGGTCCGTAAGGTCTTCTGCCTCTTGTATCACCAGTTCCGATTGGGGTAAGACCGCCAGTCCAGGCTGATGATTGACCCAAACCCTGCCAGGTTGAATAGGTGAAGGGATGTCCGCTATTAAATGTAAATAATAAGTTTACACCAAGTTGTTCTAATATAGGACCGCCGTCTCCTTTATCAAATCTGAAGTCAACAAAGAAAGAGCCTCTGTGAGTTTGATTGTAATCCAATGGAATTAATACAGTCGGTACGTTGCCGTTAACCTCTACTGAACCAACGCCACTGTTTGACAATGAGTTTGTGCCTTGTGCGGATGAGTAGGTATAATTTATTCCTGCACTAAATCTTTCAATTCTTCTCATCTTAAAGCCAAGCTCCAAACCTTTGGTTGTTGCAAAGTCCTGATTTGAGAAGACATTATATTTACTTCTTATAGCACCGGGTTCGGTAACCACAACTGTATATTGCAGCTGTCCTTTTATGTCCTTATAAAATAAAGTAACATCAAGAGCTGCAAAGTCTGTAAATTGATGTGATAATCCGATTTCATATTGAGTTGTTCTAATCGGGCTAGGATTATATGCAATCGGATTTGTAAATAAGTTAGCACCTTGAATCTGTTGAGCTGAGATGTAAACACCTCTGTAAGCAACATCCAAACTTGGTGACTGAACAAATTTTCCAAATTGCAAATGGAATACTGTTTTATCTGTAACCGGGAATGCAAATCCTAATCTTGGTGAGATATAACTAAATACATCACCTTTTCTGTAAGATGAATCAGGTATAGTATGATTTATCCTGTCGATATCCGGGTTTAATGGATTTTCCCATGCCCAGCTATCCATGTCAATATAATCGTATCTTAAACCGGCATTAATAATAAGATCACTAATTTCAAATCTGTCGGTTACATATCCTGAAATAAACAGTGGATGTTTGGGTGCAAATACACCATCAGCATCTGAGGTTTCATTACCGAACACGTCGAAACCATAATTATTGAAATTAGCGAACAATGTTGTTCCGATAAGAGTTGATAATGAATCTCTTGCCAAATCAGGATTATTTCTGATAGTTGACAAGAAGTTACTTGGTGATCCGTTATCCCAGCGTCTTACAGTCCAGTATTGAAAACTACCGCCAATTTTCAGGGCGTGTTTTTCTAACTGTCCTGTATATGAAGCAGTTGCGTTTATATAATTATTTTGATCTTTACGAAATCTGCTCAGGTTGGTTCCTGGTCTGTTAAACGGAAATCCATAAAAATCATATTGTGGTGGTGCTGAATAATAGTTTGCATATGTCCAGCCATGTTCTGCAGCAGCTAAGCTATCGCTGTATAGAAGAAAATTATCTTTGAAAATAGGATCATATATTTTTTCTCTGTAGTCAAAATAGCCGAGACTTGCTTCAATAAATGAATTTGATTCCAGCAGATATGTGCCCTTTAAATTTAATAAAAGACTTGATGCTTCAGTAACTTGCAATCTGTCGGAATTAAATATATTAAATATTCCATCTGTACCTTTTCCTGTTCTCCAAGTAAAAGCACCTGCCAGTCTTAATATCAATGGATTATTATCAAATAGCAGAGTTCCGTTAGTTGTATATCTGTTATTTGAATTACCAAGAATATTTGCCGCATCCCATTTCAGATACTGGTAGTCAGTCTTGGATCCTCCAAAGGTACCATAATCATAAATCTTTGTTGTATCAAGAAGAGCTCCATCCGAAAATGCTGTGGGGTTGGCATCAAAAAATTTTCTGCTGTCCCTATCAAATGTGTTTTCTGCAGACAAGAAAATTTTAAGTTTATCGGAAACAATCGGTCCGCCGGCAGTTAATACATAATTTGAATAACCATAAGAATAAGTTCCTAAAAACTTTTCGCCGGGGTATTTGCCAAAATTATCTGTTTCAGCTCTAAAAGAGAATTTATATTGATTTGTTCCTGTCTTGAACTCTGATGAAACAATACCTGCATTTGCGTTGCCAAACTCAGCAGTATAACCGCCAGCTTGAACAAGAACTTCTTGTAAAGCATCTGCAGTAACTGTTACAAGACTTCCGCCATTACGATTCAATATATTTTTTGTATCAGTTCCTTCAACAGTGTAACCAGTTTCATCTGGTCTGCTGCCACGGATAAATGTTAATCCGTTTTGAGTAACAACACCGGGTTGAATCTGTACAATAGCATTTAAAGTTCTAAGACCAAGATTTTCTACATCCTCTGGTCCAATTCTTCTTAAAGCGTTGGTTGATGTTTTATCTATCAATGGTCTTTCAGAAACAATTACAACTTCTCCGGTTGTAAGACCTGTTGGTTGCAACGTAAAATTTAGTCTGGTTGTTAAACCGGAAGTAACCAGTACATTATTAACCGTTACATCAGTATAACCGATGTACGAAGCTTTAACACTATACTGTCCGGCAACTAGGTTAGTAATTAAGTACTCACCATTAACATCAGACGCTGCGCCCAAACTAGTACCTACAACAATTAAATTTGCCCCTATCAAGGGCTCTCCCGTTTGCTGATCAGTTACCAGACCAGAAATTCTACCGGTCTGTGCAAAGGTAATGAAGCAGGCAAACAGTATTAAAAGTAAAACCTTGTAAAATCTGGGAAACATTTTTTCCTCCGTTAATTATTAACTAGTTTATTAATCATCTACTAAAACCGCATTTTTAATGCTGGCGGCAACATCATATACAACTGCTGTATATCTGCTTTTTGATGCTACATTAAGATCGAATGTAGTATTTAAAGTGTCGTTATATGATATATTAAAACTATGTGAACCAGCAGTAAGTTTTATGTACCCCTTTGCTTTACCCGTAGCAAGCCCACCGGTAAAAGTGGTTTCCGTACCGTCTATGCTAACGCTGTTAAGTACTGCATCGGGTGATCCGTTAAAAAATGCGACCCATCCGAACCCATCAGGGAACAATGCTTCCCCTTCTTTGGAATCTTTTGTTTGCCAAACGTATCTTTGATTCATGACAACAGCAGAATTTGAACTATCATTGCCGACAAGAAAAACTCTGAATTTTCTTTCTGTCGTAGCTGCAAATTTGTATGAGTTACTATTTGCACTAGCAAAATTAGCAGTAAGAGTTTTGTTTCCGGAAGTGATAGTTAGAAAACCATTCCCAGAGCCAGGAACTTCACCTCCTAAATCCGCTGAACCGAGGGACTGACCATTTAATATAAGAGACGCCAATCCAGCGCCGCTAACTAAATTGACAACCTTTATTTGACTGGAGTATTCAATACTGTCAGGAATAGGGTTGACACTAGTATCTACACATCCAGCAATAAGTAAAGCAGAAACAAAACTTATTGTAAATAGTAGTCTAGTTATGTAAGATGTTCTCATTTTACCTCCTAGTAAAATAATTTAATTTATTTGATTGGGTTGAGAAGCCTCTATTTATGATTGTGATTAATTTGATTATCATCCGACATTAAAAATTGTCACTAATGAACAACGAAGTATAATTAGGTTGATTTTATCCACCAGTGTTTTTTATTAAATAATCTTTGAGCCAAATATCAGCTCGCGATCCAAAATTTGTTATGAATAAAATCATCTTTTAAGATATTTAGCCCTCTTCTAATTGATTAAGATCAGAATAAATGCTGCAAGTTTAAGATGTGATATTTATCTAAAGTGTTTTGGCTTTGGATATTAGAAATATAATTCTGTATCAATTTAATCAAATAGAAAATCCTTTTTATAAATGAAATTAAAATTATCACTATGAAAGTCATAAAATTTATTCTTAAAGTCAATAAAAATTTCAAAAAAAATATGAATTATTTATAACTAACAAATTTATTTAAACGGGTAAGAGTTTGTAATCCATAGGACTAATGTGAGTAAAAAAAATTTAATGTATTAAACACTTTTATAAATCACAATTAGTTATTTTAAAAATATTGTAATCATAATCTTGTTAATAGTTTTAGTTCTATCCCCTGGAATGCAGGCTCAAACCGGCAAATACCGCCTATGCAGATATTACCTGCCTGCCTTGAACCAATAAGCAAACTTAAGTCTGAATGATTACTAAGTTTATATCCAAACTGTATAAAGCTCCAAAGTTTCCTGACAATTTTTCCTTCCTCGGGTTCTTTGGTCTGAATTTCGGTTACTAGTGACACGTTAAAAACTGGTGAACGTAAATATTCAATGGCTATAACATCATCATAATATTTTTCGCTGGTAGTAAGGTTTTCGGTTTGCTGATGTTCAATTACAATTTTGATTGTATTGATATCATCAAAATAAAATTTGTTTTCAATAATTGGAGTAATGTTTTTTGTATTTGTTGAAAGCTCTTCATTATATCCCAATGCTGCTATTGTAGTAAAGGATTCATTCCAATTATGAGCAGCCTGAAAGTAAAATTCCTTTAGCTGTGTTGAAATTGGATTTGAAATATTGTTTACTCTCTGAAAATAAGAGCTTGTTGGAAGCGTTTTAGTAACGCCGTAATTTGCAGTTAAAGATGTTTCATCCGAAGGATTGAAATTCACTTCTAAAGCAAAACCATCTTCATTAGATTGATCAAGCGGAGAAGGATGACGATTTAGTAATTGATAAGTATATTCTTTTCTTAATGAGGGCGATGTGTTGTAGAAAATTGTACCATCATAAGATGTAAATGCAAAATTGTCATAATGTTTGTACTCGCCAACAATTGAAAATGCATCGTAGTAAAAGTTTAAACTTCCATAAAACGCTTCTCCGATTTTCCACTCATTGTCATTAAAAATCTGTGACTGAATATCTTTATTACTCTTAAATCCATATTCAGCGTAACCGTCAAAATTCCAGTAGGATGGCTGTATTCTGAATGAGCTGAGAGTAGTTCTGGCAATGGTTTCAATCTCTGGCTTGTTTGATGCGAATGTTGTACCAAGCTTTATAAAATCAAATCCATTGTAACTTAAATCTGCTGCATGCAAAATATCTTTTCTTTCGTTAACAGAGTTTGCTGCAGAACCTGTTAATGCAGAAAGCGAGAACCCCAGATAATTTGCTTTTACTTTTACACCAAGCAGATTATTATCAATTCTGATATTTCTATCTTCATAGCTTTTTAAGATCATTCCTCTGCCGAATAATTCATAAAAGTTTCCCGCAGTTATGCTTATGCCTTTTTCAATATCACCTATATCAACAGCAAAATATTTATAAGCAATATCCGCGTAATGTACTTTCCCTCGGCTGATGGAAGGATCGGGGTCATTTGGCTGAAAGGCTTCAAATCTAAATCCCGCACTGAAAATATTTTTATTATAATCAAGTGTAAGCCAGTTCTCAAATATTTCAATTTTATTATCAATGTTATAAGAGTATTCAAGTTGATTTGAAATTCCTAATCCATCAGGCAGCAAAAACCAGCTATCCGATTGGCTATAAAGTGTTGAAGAAAAAAATATCAATAAAATAATAATTTGATAATAAGCAGAAGTTTTCATTTTAATTTTGAATTAAGTTGTATGATAGGAAAAATCCCTTGTATGATTTACAAGGGACTTTATTATTAAAATTATTTTTCAAGTAATTCCAGCAGTAATTTTTCAACCTTTATCTCATCGCCTCTCATATAACCTAAATGCGAATATACAATATTACCATTTTTATCCAGCATAACTGTATATGGCATCTGTTGGGCATAATACTTTCTGGCTACATCACTATTTGTATCAAACAAAACTGTAAAATCATAGCCCTTTGATTTGATATAGGGTTTAACTTTTGCTACTGTCTTTTCAGTATCAGTAGAAATTGCTAATAGCTTGAATCCTTTATCCTTGTATTGAGAGTAAATTTTGTTGAACTCCGCCATTTCTTCAAGACAAGGCTTACACCACGTTGCCCAAAAACTAATAAGAATCGGACCGCTTCCGGTTTCTTTATTCAGTTCAACATACTTTCCATTCAAATCAGTAAGTTTAAAGTTAGGTGCTTTTCTACCTTTAAGATCTTCTTCGCTTTGTGCAAAAATTAAAGTTGAAACGAGAGTAATGATTAGTAATACCAATAATGATCTCATCTATTTCTCCAGTATCATTTTTTTTGTTTGAACAAAACCATTTGCATTGATTTTATAGAAATAAATTCCGCTGCTTAATTTTGATGCATTGAAATCTACGCTATAAGTACCAACCGGTTTAAATTCGTTAACAAGCGCTGCAACTTTACTGCCAAGAATATTGTAAACAGATATTTCAACATTTCCGGCTTTAGCAATTCCATAGTTTATTTTTGTTGATGGATTAAAAGGGTTGGGATAATTTTGCTCAATAAAAAACTTTTTTACAGTAACAATTTCATCTTCAACAGATACAGGCATTGTTGTAGCTGTAAAATCAAGTGTTATTCTGTCGCTCGGATTCCTGAAAGTACCAACCTGAACCTGAACATTAGCCGTTCCGTTGTTATTGAGTGCCCAAACGTGGAGTGAGGTAATTAAAGTATCTCCGGGTCCTAAAGGATCAACAAAAAAATCCGGAGTAGTTGCAACGCTGTCGGTAAAAGGAGAAAAACAATTTATTCCAAAACATAAAGATGATTGCCAATCAGCCGGTAAGTTGTTGATTGTTCTTACTTCAAAAACAGTCTGCTGAAATGATGAAACATTTATTACTTCAAAATCAAAAACCATTTCTGAGCCAAGTGTGCTGTCAATAAATGTTCTGTGAACCACTACCTGAATATCCTGCGGGCTTGCTGTTTGTATTATCAAAACAGATAAGAAAAAAATCAAACTAAAAAATTTCTTCATCATATATCCTGCATTTATTAAATATTAAATCCTTGTAAAATTTATTAAGTGGAAGGAATCAGAAAGATTCCTTCCAAATTAATTTAGTCCTACTTTAAAATACTCATCTTTTTAATCTGAGAAAAACTATTTGTCGTCATTTTATAGAAGTAAACTCCGGAGGTTAAACCTGCGGCGTTAAATTCTACTTCATAATTTCCGGGCTGCTTAACTTCGTTAACAATAGTTGCAACTTTTTGACCTGTTAAATCATAAATCACAATTGAAACCAATCCGCTTTGCGGGACAGAATAATTTATTTTTGTCGAAGGGTTAAACGGATTTGGATAATTCTGACCAAGTGCAAAATCTACTGGAGTTTCCAAAACAACAGAAACAACATCACTATACTCTATACTGCCATTGTAATCAACTTGTTTTAATCTGTAATAAATTTTCTCTGTTCCTTTCAAGTCAATATTATCAGTAAAAGAATATGATTTAGATTCAGTTGTTGTACCGTTTCCTTTTACAAATCCTATAGAAATAAAGTTTTCTCCATTATAAGATCTTTCAACCTCAAATCCGAGATTGTTAATTTCTGTTGCTGTTGTCCAGTTAAGTGTTACCTTTCCAACAGAAGCTGCTGCAGTAAATGAAGTCAATTCCACCGGTAATGGAGCTAATTCATTCAAGGCGATTTTTGTCCCTTGCAGAATTTCTTTGTCATTTAGATTTTGAATAAAAGAAACCAGCTCGCAATTTTCTGCAACCCAGCTTGCATTGCGGGTAAAGTTCAAATTAATATCAACAACATTGCCAGATGAAAAGTCCAAAGCTGTTCCAAGTTGATCTGGTACCATAAGACGCTCAGCATTGTTTATCTTTGTCTGATTAAACCAGTTAAACGAAATATCTGATTCAGTTAAAGCAAGATGCAAAACCAGATTATTGTAAGAAGAAGGAATGGATGCAGTTTTAGTAACTCGTATTGTTAATGAATAATCAAGTTGATTATTTTGCCCGAAAATTTCAATCTCAAAAGCCGAGTTTTTATTCTTTCTGTTCTCATACATAGGAAGATAAACAGGATACAAACTGGTGGTGCCGCTTCCGCCTACATAGTAATTAACACCATCAAACACTGCTGTTGGATAACCGGAAATTCCGTAGTAACTGTTTCTTGCATTAGAATAATTGTTAGTAAATGAATCTCCGTTATGATATTTAATTACCCCAACCATTTTTCCATTATCAAGAAGATCGTGTGCGCCCATTGATGCTCCAGGGCAAAACTGACACCAGGTACCCGTAGCAATTTCCAGAATTACCATATCTCTGACTGTTGTGTATGTATCAAATGATTCTGTTCTCGAATCATTAGTTGGATCCATATCTCCTGAAAGATTTGTTGTAACCGTTATTTCGTATAGTTCATTTGCCAAGGCAGGTGTAAAATCAGCAAATGAAACTGTTTGCTCTTGACCAGCAGTTAATGTTACGTTAGAGCAGTCTTGTGTATATATGCTTGTTCCGTTAACTTTGATTACACAAGTTGCATTGAATGTTTCCGAGTTCAATCCAAAATTTTTTAAGATAGCTTGCGGTGTAAATGGAATTCCTGCGCTGTATTCTGGATCAACAATAATATCTTTAACCATTGCATCATGTGCAAACGGGATAAAGAGTTTGATATCATCAATATACCAGTAATTTATGTTATAAGAGTTTCCTGAAAAAAACATACACACCTGAAAGTTTGATGAACCAACATCAGGATTTGTAATAGTTATAATTTGCTCTTCCTGCATACTGCCTGTAGGATTAACCTTTGACCATACAACATTCCAGGTTCCATTGTTGGATCTGGTAGCAGCACCAACAGTATAAGAACCGCCATAATGATCAATTGAATGTTTGAACTGTAAAGTAACAGTTGTTTGTCCGGTAAGATCAACCGAAGGAGAAATAAAACGGCTGATGCCATTAAAGGTTGGTGAATAATTAAATCTTAATTCAGGAGCTGTTCCCCCTGCATTTGCACTATTAGTAGCTGTCCAATTAGCCGCCTGTGCATCGATTGTCCATCCAGCCGGCGGAAAAGAGCCAGTAAATGTAACATTTAGTAAAGTCTGAGCACTTACTAAGAAAGAAAGTAAGAACACGAAAGTAAATATTTTTCGCATATTATCCCCTGTGGATAAGTAAAAAAATAAAGTTAATTAATTTTAAGAAGCCAAAAAATTTTAATTCAATATATCCAGATAAAAAGTTTATTGTTTTGACCATTAAGAGTATTATAAAATTGAGTAAAGCCCGCTTTCTGTTTAGATAAAAGCTAAGCAAAAGCGGGCATAATGATTGTTACTTAAGCAGTAGCATTTTTCTTGTTTGTACCAGTCCGCTTGACTGAAGTTTATACAAATAAACTCCTGAAGAGAGCTTAGATGCATCAAAACTAACTTCATAAGTGCCGCCAGGTTTCTCTTCATTGATCAGTGTAATTATTTCATTTCCAAGAATATCATAAACCTTTAAAGTTGTTAAGGATTTTTCGCTTAAAGTAAAAGCAATTTTCGTTGATGGGTTAAATGGATTTGGATAATTCTGTTTCAGATCAAACACTAAAGGCAGGCTGCCTTGGTCTTCAATTCCCACAACATTTTCTGAGAGCCAATTCAAGCATCGTGATGCAAGAGTATCTTTGATTGCTTGTTCATTTATTTGTTCAAAACCTGCAACCATATAAATTACTCTGTAATTATCTGCGATTGCTCTGATACCGGCAATATCTGGTCCGTTAAAATATTGTAAGAAAGTTATTGCACTTGAATCTCTTGGACTAATTTTATCCAGCGATCTTGGATAAACAGCGTTGGCAATAATTTGAATTCCATTAGAAATAATATCACCCGGTATGCCTTTAATAATAAACAGGTTGGAAACATCAGCTACATAATTAGCATGTAAATAGTTATGATAGAAATCCTGTGCAAACTGACTGCTGCCGGAAGTTCCAAATATATCAGCGCCAAGATTTTGACCTGTAATTAATAGATTACCGCCGGCATCCAGGTAATCCTCTAATTTTGAAACTTCATTTTCAAAGAAAGCACGCTTAGCGTTACTGCTCTGCCAAACCAAAATTCCAAAATTGGATAGATCAACACCTGCTGGTTCCAATGCATTTCTGGAAACCAATCCGTATGTTCCATCAAAAACATTTTCTATTGAAGTGGTAACATCTGAGCCGAATGCAATATCTCCAGCTCTGATAACAAGAACATCTATTCCGCTGGTGGTTACAAAATTAAAACCAGTTTCTCTAGACATACCCGGATTATTCTTTGATTCAAACTCAACTGATATTTTACCATAGCCATCAGTACCTTGCGGGTTAACAACAACCTGTATTACTGCAGAATCACCAGGAATAACCTGAATCGAATCGAGTGTTCCAAAGGGAAAGGTTCCATTTGCGGTTGTAAATTCACCAGTCCAGTCGCCGGGTGCAGTAAGTGAACAGCTAATGTTATAAACATCCTGCTTCATTCCAACATTTTTAACCACTGAACTAAATGTTACCGGTGTATTATTATCAGCAATAATATCTGGGCTTTGCGGATTTATCTGTGCAACATAGTCTGGAGTAAATTCCAGCATTTCAGATTGATAGATATATTTATTGGTTTCATTTTGTATAAATGCAACTATCCTTAAACTATCCATATTTACTGCCTGTAGAAAAGCAGTGGTTGGCACATATTGTAGAATATATTCAACAGAATCACCGGGAGCGGGAATTGTTATTGTTGTTCCGTTTGCATCCGGAAGCATCTTTCTTGTAACACTGGAAAAATGCATTTCACCGTTTGTGCCCGGAGCAGTTTGGAAATAAACCATCTTTTCTGTAATGCCGACTTTAAGTTTTGTTGTAGTGAAAGTGGTATGGTCATTTGGGTCACGCAGTATTCTGACTCCAACTTCAATTAAGTTATCTGATAATGCCCTTTGCATCAAAACTATTTTAAACGGTGAAATTTCTGAGTTTCCGCTATTTACGGCATTCATCGTTGCTGTACTAGTGCTGGTAGAAACTCTTGTTCCGTTTACTATAATATCCGGAACGCCATTAACACTATAATAATTTGTTCTTATGGTATTGTCAGATTGATTTAATAGATACATAGGGTCATTAGGACCGGGCCACCAAACATGATAAATAATGTGTGATATAGTTTGTGACTGAATTAAATTTGCAACAGTGTTATTATACCATGAATTGTTAACAACTGCACAAGGTCCGCAAGACGCATTAGTAAATCTTTCAACAATTGATTTTCTATCGTAAGAATAACTGCTGAAAGCAAAACCCAATAGCAAAAGTATCAGTAATATTCTTTTCATAATTATCTCCTTTATATTGTTTGTTCATATCTTGATTAAAACGTTGAGCCCGCCTGATAAATTTCTTTGGTTTCTTTATTCTGTATAAATACTACTGTGTTAAGATTGCTTTGAATCCAGTTCTGATTAATTGCTATCTGCCTTTGGAAAGTATATGTGCCTGTCTGGTTTATTGATGCAAGAGATTCGCCTTGATTATCGGGAAGCATTTTTCTCATAACATCATAAAATTTGGTTTCGCCGTTCGATCCGGGCGGAGTTGCAAATTCTATATTTGTCTCTGTTACTACAGTGTGTAAAACAAGTTTTGAAAAATCCAGATTTGTTAAATCTTTTACTTCAACAGAAATTTCTATTATAAAATTATTTGCATTAATATTTGATTGAACAGTAATCCTGAATTGAGGGATCTTTGCCAACTCGCTTATCACTTTTGCTTTTACATCATTAGAATCAGATGGTATCGGTTTTAGCTTTCCGTTTACAACGTTTGTTGGTGCTAAGATAATTGAGTAATAGCCCATTCTTGAATTACAATCCGGACCATTAGCCAGATAAAACGGATCGACAGGCGAAGGGAAGTTTGTTGGAAATTTTACAGCGACAAGTTTACTTCTTCCGAAAGAATGATTTGTTAACTGCTCAAGTATTTTATTACTCGTTACACAAGGCACACAGCTTACATTTGCAAAATCTTCAATCAACACTACTTTATCAGCCGCATAAAGATTAAAGTTCATCTCAACAGTGCCGTTCTTAATAACATTCACATTCTGTTTTGTTATATCATACGCATCTTTTCTTAATTCTATTGTATGATTTCCAACTGTTGTTTTAATGGTATCCGGAGTTACCTTTCCTGTATTATTACCATCTAGGAATATTTGAGCATCACCAACATTTGAGAGAATCTTTATTGTCCCATATTCATTTATTACAACAGCGGGGGTTGTTGGGGGATTTGTCTGACAATTAAAAAGCAGTAAAGAAACAACAATTATTAACAATAAATTTTTCATAAATAGTTAAGCTTAGTAAATCTCTGACTGTTTTATATTTAGCAAATATAAAACTTAAGTTTTGTCTTAAAAATTGGAATTGATACAGTCATTTTCAAGATTTTTTTTACAAATATTTATTTTGAGAATGATAGAAATGACGCATTTTCAAACAATTCTTAATCTGCAGCAGCTAACCAGTAGCCGCTCATCGAAAATATTCGCGAGTCCGCCCAGGTTCTGACCTTGATAGTAAATCCATCTTTTGACACAGATACCGCCTCTGCTTTATATCTTAAATTTGAATTTTTATCAGCATCAAGCTGGGATACACTCAGAATAATCTCAGGTGTCTTTTCGAAGGGCGTGTCAAACTTAATTTCGAGAATCATGTTTCTATCACCATTATTTTTATCCAGCGAATACTCCGCAAGCGCAGGATTTACAGACCAACTGCCGCGTAGGATTGTGCTTTGGGCAAAGGTAGTAAATGAAAAAAGAATTAAAAGAAGAATTAATGAAAAATGTGTGGTCTTTGGCATAAACGTAAGTTTATAATTTGCAATAAAAATCTTTATTATGAATATATAAAATAACTAATGGCTCTGAATAATTTCTAATTAAATTTTTTATTCAGATATTTTTTTCTTCTCACTTTTCTTTAACCCTTTTACAACCTCTTCATAAGAATGATCAATCCATTCTTTCACATCACTCCAGCGGATATTTCCATCTATTATTACCGTGTTCCAATACTTCTTACTCATATGCCAGCCGGGTTGAATGTTTTCAAATTCTTCTCTTAGTTCAACAGCTTTTTCAGGATCACATTTTAAATTTATTTGTAAAGGAATTTTTTCAAGCGGAATTAAAGCAAACATTTTACCGCCGACCTTAAATACAAGTGTTTCCTCATCAAAAGGATAATCTTCTACAGCCCCTTTTTTGCTCAGGCAATATTTATGTATGGTTTCAATGTTCATTGTTCAGCTTTTAATTATTTTTACTTTACAAAAATTAAGTAAATATGATAGTTTATTTCAATTCAAGATTTCTTCATAAAGACGATGTTAAAATATCGCCTTTCGACCGTTCATTTCTTTTTGCTGACGGTGTTTATGAAGCATTAAGATCGTATAATCAAAAACTTTTTAGATTGGAAGATCATCTTAAAAGATTAAAACATAGTTTAAACGAGCTATCAATTCCTTTTTCTGATTTTAACAGTATTGAAACAATTGCTAAAGAGCTTGCAAAGAAAAACAGTATTAATTCAGAGTATTCTTTTTATGTACAGATTAGCAGAGGAATTAGTTTTCCAAGAACTCATCATTTTGCAAATAATATAACTCCAAATGTTTTTGCTTTTGTTAAACCAATTGCTGATAACAGGAAACAAATTGAAGAAGGTGTTTCAGTCGTTCTGGAAAAAGATCTTCGCTGGTTAAGATGTGATATTAAATCAACTTCTATATTACCGGCTGTCTTGGCAAGTCAAAAAGCTTTTTCGTCAGGTGCTTTTGAAGCTGTTTTGCACCGCAATAATTTATTAACAGAAGGTTCACACACAAGTTTTTTTGCTGTCAGGAATAATACTATTTACACAGCCCCGCTTTCAAACTATATTTTAGACGGAATAACAAGAAAAGTAGTATTAGAGCTTTGTAAAGATAGTCAAATAGATTTCAGTGAGATAAATATTAAAGTAGATGAATTAAAATCTTATGATGAGTTTTTTATTACCGGAACAACAACTGAGGTTACTCCAATAATTAAAATAGATGATTGGTTTGTAAATAATGGCAAACCCGGCAAAGTAACAGAAGACATTCAAAGGCTTTTTAATGTTTATACTAAAAATTTCCGATGAATAAAAAACGGGAAATATCGGCAGATGTTTTTATCCTCACGGGTGAATGGATTGATTATAATGGTAGAAACATATTAAAGCTTATCGGAACGAGTGATGAAATTGGACCGGTTGAAATTATAATCACAAACAATAAACCAGTTTTCTTCGTTGAAAACACAGCGATACTAACTCCGCTGAAAAAAAACTTTTTAAGAAAAGAAACCAGGCTTCAAAACTTCAATCGTCAGCCGGTTGATGCTATTTATTTTAATACTCAAAAAGAACTTGTCGCACTTGCCGATTCAATTCATGAATCAGAGATTAAAACCTATGAGTCAGATATAGATCCTTTACGAAGATATCTGATGGAAAAAGGAATAAACTCCCAACTAAAGGTTACCGGTACTATTGAGCAAAGAAGTTTACTGACTAGATTTATTAATCCGGTTATCGAGCCATGTACAATTAATCCGAGATTTGTTATCGCTTCATTAGATATTGAAACCGGCACAAAGTCAAATCAGCTTTATTCTATAGCTGTTCACATAACCGGAAAACAAGCAGAGCAAAAAAAGGTTTTTATGCTGGGCGAAAAACCAAAGAACTCCCCGGATTATATTTCTTTTTATGCCGAAGAAAAGGATTTGTTAGTAAACTTTTTTAACTGGTTCAAAGAAATTGATCCTGATATTATTATTGGCTGGCATGTTATCGGTTTTGATTTACTTTTTCTTGATAACAAGTGCCGCAGACTGGGGATAAGTCTTGATATTGCAAGAGCAAATGGAAGAGTTTCTATAAGACAAAGAAAACCATCAGGATATTTTATTTCTCTTACCGGAAGAGTTGTAATTGATGGTCCTGCAATGCTTAGAGCTTCATTTTTTAATTTTGAGGATTTCAAACTCGAAACAGTTGCACAGGAACTTTTAGGAGAAGGAAAGACAATCTCTCCTGATACGAAAAAAGTTGAAGAAATTGAAAGACAATTTAAAGAAGATAAAATATCTCTGGCTGAATATAATCTGCAGGATGCTGTTCTCGTCTCCGATATATTTAGTAAAACTGGTTTGATTGAATTATCCGTTCGCCGTGCTCAGATTTCTGGTTTGTTAATGGATCAGCTTGGAATGATGACTGCTGCTTTCGATCACTTATATCTTCCTAAACTGCATCAGGCTGGATTTGTAGCACCAAACCTAAAAGATATTTACATAGCCGGACACGCCCCAGGCGGATATGTAATTGAGCCGGTTCCGGGAATCTATGAAAATATTGTTGTTCTTGATTTCAAAAGTTTGTATCCATCAATTATGCAGACTTTTAAGATCGATCCTTATTCTTTACTGATGAAAGAAACAGATACGATTGAAACGCTTAACGGTTATAGGTTTTCGTCTTCATTGCATATTCTGCCTGGTTTTATAAATGAGCTGATGAAACAGCGTGATGAAGCTAAAAAGAAAAAAGATAAACAGCTTTCGCAGGCAATAAAAATTCTGATGAACAGCCTTTATGGTGTAATGGGCTCATACAACTGCAGATTTTATCATCCTGATTTGCCAAAGGCAATTACAGGAAGCGGACATAAACTTTTACTCGGAAGTAAAGAATATCTTGAAAAGAGAGAGCTTAAAGTAATATACGGCGATACTGATTCATTATTTGTTATGTTAAAAGATGTTGCCGATGAAAGTGGTGAAACACAGGGAAAAAAAATTGTTAAAGAGTTAAATCAATTCTGGAAAAACAAACTTAAGAAAGAATATAAAGTTGAATCATATCTGGAACTTCAATTTGAAAAATTTTATAAACAGTTTATTATAACTCCTGCTCGCGGTGCTGATATTGGTGCAAAGAAACGTTATGCCGGATTAGTAATTAAAGAAGACACAGAAAACATAGAGTTTGTTGGAATGGAATCTGTGCGTTCCGATTGGACTAAGCTTGCAAAGGAGTTTCAAATTGAGTTATATAAAAAAATTTTCCATCACGATGAGGTTGAGGATTGGATAAGAGAAGTTATTAAAGAATTAAAATCAGGTAAGTTTGATGATAAGCTGATCTACAAGAAAAGATTACGAAAGGAAATAATAGACTATACCAAAAACATTCCGCCACATGTAAGGGCTGCAAAATATTTGAATGAGCCAGGAGATATAATCTATTATGTAATTACTCAGCGCGGTCCGATACCTATCGAGTTAAAACATAATGATTTTGATTATGATCATTATATCGAAAAACAATTAAAGCCGATTGCTGATTCTGTTTTATCTTTACTTGGAAAAAACTTTGATGACATTGCAGGAGATGTTCAATTAAGTTTCTTTTAAAAAAACAATTTTATTTTATGCCCAGATATTTTGCTTTTCTTCGCGCCATAAATGTTGGCGGACATACAGTTAAAATGGATCATCTTAAATCTTTATTTGAAAAAATGGGATTTGTAAATGTGGAAACTTTTATCGCCAGTGGAAATGTTGTGTTTGAAGCAAAATCAAAAACTATAAATGTTATGAAAAAGAAAATTGAATCTGATTTGCATAAACAGCTTGGATATGAAGTTGCTACATTTATCAGAACAGCTGCAGAGTTAAAAAATTTAATCGAGTACAAACCTTTTGATGATTCTGAACTAAGAAACCCAACCAATACTTTGTACATAGGTTTTTTAGAATCCATTCCTTCTAAAGAAAATCAAAATAAAGTTTTTGCAATGCAGGATTCAGCTAATGAATTTCACTTCCATAATAATGAGCTTTATTGGCTTTGCAGAAAAAATTTTAGCGATTCTGGAATTACAGGATACAAGCTGGAAAAAGCCCTTGGGATGCAGACAACTCTTAGAAACTCAACAACCACGATAAAGTTTGCAGTAAAGTTTTCTTAATGATTCAAATTTTATATTTTACACAAAACAATTGATGAATTAAGCAAACATGAAAATTCTTAGCTCTTATTACAGATTGATGTGTCTTCTTTTATTCTCATTTCTCTTATTACAATGTAAAAGTGAAACTTCCATCACAAAACAGAATCTTGTAGAAATCGCATTGTCAGATACATCTAGTTTCTATTTTGTTGATGTTAAAAACTACCCGGTAAAAAACAAAACACTGCCAATTGGAATTTTTGATTCCGGAACAGGCGGTTTAACTGTAATGGATGCAATTGTAAATTACGATGGATTTAATAATCAGACAGGGAGTATTACTCCAGACGGAATTTTAGATTTCGAAAAAGAGTGTTTTGTATATTTAGCCGATCAGGCAAACATGCCATATGGAAATTATCCTTCGTTAAATAAATCGGATCTTTTATTAGAACACATTCTTAAGGATGTTCAATTTCTGTTAGGAAATAAGTATTACGAAAAGGCTTCCAATCCAGATTATAATTCGGATAAGCTTCCTGTTAAAGCAATTGTAATAGCATGTAACACTGCAACGGCTTACGGTTATGAAAAAATTAATGATTTTCTGAAATCTGCTAATCTTGATTTAAAAGTAATTGGTGTAATAAACGCCGGAGTTAAAGGTGCTTTTGAATCAATAAGAAAGGATGAAAACTGCAGCATAGCTGTTATGGCTACAGAAGGAACTGTTTTATCAAATGGCTATGTAAACGCAATAAATAAATATATAGAAGAAAATGAGTTTGTTGGCAATATACATATTTATCAGCAGCCGGGTGTAGGTTTGGCTGGTGCTGTAGATGGGATAAAAGACTACATTGATGTAAAAGCTACAACATTAAGAAGTCAGTACAAAGGACCTTCTTTCAAATTACAAAACGCAAAAATTGATAAGACAATTTTGAATCGTTACAACTTTGATTGGGATAGTAATAAAATTTTATTTAGTGGTACAAGAAATAATCCCACCGAAATTCAACTTAACTCAATAGAAAATTATATTACTTATAATGTGGTTTCATTACTTGAACAGATTAAAAACTCCAGATCAGCAAACCCGCTTAAAACAATAATTCTCGGATGCACACACTATCCTTTTTACAAAAATATTTTTGCTGATAAATTAAATGAGCTTTATAATCTAAAAGAAAATGGCAAGTATGTATATAGAGATCTAATGTATCCAACGATTGAATTGGTTGACCCGGCAGTTAACACAGCAAAAGAATTATATGAATACTTAAACAACAGCAATCTTTTTGGTGATAATAATTTGAGTAAAAGTGAGTTTTATATTTCAGTACCAAATACTTTGAATAATGATGTTAAATTAGACTCACTTGGAAATTTTACTTATGATTACAAATATGGGCGCACATTGGGAAATATTCAGGAATATATAAAACCTGTTCCCTTCAACAGATTAAATTTACACGCTGATGTGATAAAAATGTTGAAGGAAAAAACACCTCTTGTTTATAAACTTATTACTGACTTCAATCAGAAAAACAAGAAAACCGAATATTTAAGAAAAGACAATTTATTTTTATTCTAAAGGAAAACAATTTTGCAAATAGAATTTATTGGCGGTGCAAGAACTGTTACTGGTTCACAGCACTTACTTCATATAAATGGAAAAAAGATTTTGCTCGAATGTGGATTATTTCAAGGTAAGCGAAGCGAAACATACGAGAAAAATAAAAACTTTAAATTTAATCCATCTGATATTGATGCATTAATATTATCTCACGCTCACATTGATCACAGCGGTAACATACCAAATCTTGTCAGTAAAGGTTTTAATGGATTAATCTATGCAACTTCTGCAACGGTCGATCTTTGTCAGATAATGTTAAGAGATTCGGCACAGCTGCAGGAAAAAGATATTGAGTTCGTAAATAAAAAACGAAAAAAGAAAAATGAAGAGTCTCTTGATCCGCTTTATACCATTGAAGATGTTGAGCAGGCAATGCAGCAGTTTGTTGGCATTCAATACAATCAAGCGATTGATCTTTTCCCCGGGGTTAGATTTACATTCAGAGATGCGGGACATATTCTTGGTTCTGCGGGAGTTCAGTTAGAGATAGAAGAATCCGGAAATAAGAAAATTAATTTAGGTTTTTCCGGTGATATTGGAAGACCCGACTCACCTGTAATAAAATCACCCGATGTTTTACGCGATCTTGATGTTTTAATAATGGAATCAACTTACGGTAACAGGTTTCATTCTCCTGCAGAAGAAGTTGCAGAAAACCTTGCGTCTATAATCAGAGAAACAGTTGATAAAGGTGGTAAAATAATCATTCCTGCTTTTGCTGTTGGAAGGACACAAACAATAGTCTATATGCTTCATAAACTATCTGATCAGAATAGAATTCCTGAAATACCAATTTATGTTGATTCTCCGTTGGCTGTTGATGCAACTGAAGTATTTCGTTCTCATCCGGAATGCTTGGATAGGGAAACTTACAGAATATTTTTACAGGATGGAGATGATCCTTTTGGTTTTGGCAGACTCAAGTACATTAAAAAAGTTGATGAATCCAAAGAGCTGAACGAAAAAGCCGGCTCAATGATAATTATCTCTGCCTCAGGAATGGCGGAAGGCGGAAGAATTCTGCATCATCTTGCGCACAATATTTCAGATTCAAAGAACTTAATTTTATTTGTGGGCTATGCTGCAGGACACACTCTGGCACGTAAGATTATGGACGGAAATCAATTTGTGAACATTTTTGGAGAGGAGTACGAAGTTAAAGCTCAGTTTAAAAAACTGGATTACTTTTCAGGACACGCTGATCAACAGGAATTGTTGGATTATCTGCGTCTAAACTCAACAGATACATTAGAGAACATATTTTTAGTACACGGTGAAGAAGATATGGCATTACCATTTAGAGAAAAGTTGTTACAAAAGGGATATAAAAACGTGTTTTTTCCAGCTTCTGGTGAAAAATTTAAATTTTAAAAAAGAAACTTTTTTCACTTACATTTATCTAATTAAGTGTTATATTTGCCTCCTGCAAATTTGACATTTCGATTCTTCTAATATAGAAGAGTCATTTTGAAAACTAAATAATTAAAATCATAATTAAGGAGATGTGAAACTTGAAGATCACAAAGCAGTTTACCAACCGTGAAAGTAAATCATTAGATCAGTATTTACAGGAAATCGGAAAAGTTGATCTTCTTACATCGGATGATGAGATTGAACTCGCCATCAGAATTAAAAAAGGTGATAGATTAGCCCAGGAAAAATTAATAAAGGCAAACCTCCGATTTGTAGTGAGTGTTGCAAAACAATTTCAAAATCAGGGCTTATCTTTAGGCGATCTCATCAATGAAGGAAATATCGGATTGATTAAAGCCGCTGAAAGGTTTGATGAAACCCGTGGATTTAAATTCATCTCTTATGCTGTGTGGTGGGTTAGACAATCTATTATGCAGGCAATTGCAGATCAATCAAGAGTTGTAAGATTACCGCTTAACAGAGTCGGAAATCTTACTAAAATAAGCAAAGCTTACAGAGATCTTGAACAGGAATATGAGAGAAAGCCAACCACTGAAGAGCTTGCTCAGATTCTTGATATGACTTCTGATGAAGTTGCCTATGCCCTTCAGATTGCCGGAAGACAGGTATCTATGGATGCGCCTTTAAAAGAAGGTGATGATGGAAAAAATTCATTGGTAGATATTCTTCCGAATGATGAACAGCCATTGCCGGATAATAAGTTGATGACCGAGTCTTTGAAAAAAGAAGTTGCAAATGTTCTCTCAACTCTCTCAGAAAGAGAAGCAGAAGTAATAAAATTATACTTCGGAATTGATGGAGACCATTCAGCTACTTTAGAAGAGATTGGCGAAAGATTTAATCTTACACGCGAACGCGTACGACAGATTAAGGAAAAAGCTTTAAGAAATTTAAGGCAGTCAAAAAGAAGCGGCAGACTGAAAGCTTATTTGGGATAAAAAGTAATTCGTTTCAGGTTTTAAAGCCCCGATTTACCGGGGCTTTTGTTTTTTAAACTCAGAATTTTGAGATGACGTTCCTATGAATCGGGATGTCATCTATTTTAGGTTAATCTACTTTGCTAAAATCATCTTACGTGCTTGAGTAAAACCTGGTGTTGTTAATTGATAAATATAAACGTCGCTTGGAAGATTGCTTGCATTAAATTCAACTTCATAATTTCCTGCTGGTTTTATCTCATTTACTAATGTTCTTACTTCTTCACCAAGAGAATTAAATATTTTCAAAGATACTTTTCCATCATCCTTTAATGAATATTTTATTATTGTACTTGGATTAAATGGATTGGGATAATTTTGAGAAAGGAAAAACTCAAAAGGGATTCCAACTTCAACTTCTACTATATTTGAGTATTCGAATGACCCATCAAAATCTATTTGCTTTAATCTGTATTGATATTTCCCAGTTTCTAAATTCTTATCAACAAAAGAATATGCTTGGGGTTCTGTTGTTGTAACATTTCCATTTACAAAACCGATATTTATCCATTCCTCATTTTTCGTCTCTCGTCTTTCGATTTGAAATCCCTGATTATTCATCTCTGTAGCAGTAACCCAAGTAAGTAAAACATTTTCATTGATTACTTCGATAGAAAATGATGAAAGTTCTACTGGTACAATCCTGGTTGCAGTTCTGTACACCCCATCTAAATGATTCCCTGACCAAATATAGCCACTTAAATCTGTAGCAAGCCAAAATGCCCCTTGACCAGGTAATCCGTAATTTAACCATGAAATACCATTGTCATTGGTAAGATATACGTACCCCGCACTAGCATAGATATCATCATTTGAGTATACTACGAAATCAATTGGACAAGATAAGCCTGAAAAGGTATTTGTATTTAACCAATTTAATCCATCATCTGTTGTTTTATAAATCCCGCATGATCCTAACCCTGGATCATACGCACTTGCCAGAACAGAACCACCCGCCAGATAGACCAATGTAGTTACTCCAAGAAATGTATGTCTGTCCCAATTCAATCCTAAATCTGTTGAACGATATAGACCGAACCAGGAAGCAAAGTCATTTCCAAAAAACATATAGCCATTTGTATTTTTTCCAATATTCCTTGCTCCAGGATCAGTAAAATTTGTACTTTGCCAAGTAATACCATTATCAGTTGATCTATGTATGCCATAATAATTACTTGCATACATAATTCCACCAATTTCATTAGGTATTATCGTTATATCATAAAATTCATTTACTAATTTGCTGTTTAATGTATCTGCTATCTTTGCCCAATATTCACCCCCATCAGTTGATTTATACAAACCACATCCGGTATTAGGAAAACTAGTTGCTCCTATAAAAATATTTCCTTCATAATCAATAAAAATTTTGTTTATCAATCCAACTTGTAATCCATTATTTTTAAATATCCATGTCCCTCCATTATCTGTAGTTTTAAATACACCACCATTAGAACCAATGTAAATATATCCACTATCATCAGTTGCAATATCAAATACTTCTTCCCCTGCCAGCCCCATAAATTCCCACTGCGGGGTTTGTGCGAGAGTTTTATAATTTAATAATGTGGTTATCAGTATAATGAGAATCTTAAATCTATAGAGAATTAACTTATGGGGGTTAAATGATTTGTGTACAGCAAATCTTGTTCTGATTTTAGTTTCCATACCAATCTTCTCCTATATTTTATTCTAACAAATATTAAGCCTAAAACGTATCTTAAAATTATGTTAAAAATAAAGCCGTAACAAATTGTGGCGGGTAAAATGTATTATGCTTAAGAAAGAATTACAAAGAAAAAATATTTTACAAAGCCTTTTAAGTAATGTAAGCTAAATAATCGTTGGTAAAAATACTTTTAAATCGTTTTATAACAATAGAGTAATTTATTTTCTGTTTTTTGTATTGAAATAAATAAGGCGATCCAAAGACCGCCTTATTATTCTTAAATGTTGGATGTTCAGTTTTCTAAAACATTAATGCATTTATTGAACATATATGATTATAGATTGATCGTTACTTTAACAGTATCATTTTCTTAGATGAAACAAAATCACCACTTTGTATACTATATATATAAACACCACTTGGAAGATTGCTTGCATTGAATTCAACTTCATAATTTCCTGCTGGTTTTATCTCATTTACTAATGTTCTTACTTCTTCACCAAGAGAATTAAATATTTTCAAAGATACTTTTCCATCATCCTTTAATGAATATTTTATTATTGTACTTGGATTAAATGGGTTGGGATAATTCTGAGAAAGGAAAAACTCAAAAGGGATTCGAACTTTAACTTCTACTATATTTGAATATTCGAATGAACCATCAAAATCTAGCTGCTTAAGTCGGTAATTATAGCAACCATTATTAACATCGTGGTCAATAAAAGTATAGTGCCTTATTTCTGTTGTTGTTCCATTGCCATTAATAAAACCTATATTCTCCCAATCTTCATCTGTATTCTCATTTCTTACTTCTAGCTTCTCGCTTCTTTCAATCTCAAAACCCTGGTTATTAATTTCTGTTGCTGTTGTCCAATTTAGTATAACGTCATTTTCATTTACCGAAGCGGAAAAAGTAATTAGTTCTACTGGTACGGTTCTTCCTTCGGTTCTATATACACCTTCCTGATGTGCACCAGCCCAAAGATATCCGCTTGAGTCAATTGAAAGGCAAGTAACGGGATGGTAGCCCGATAGACCATAATTGGCCCATGAATTACCATTGTTAGAAGAAAGATATACCCCATCATAATTTAAACCACCTATGAAAACATAAACGTCATCATTAGTATCTAAGACAAAATCACTTGGATAATCTAGGCCAGAAATTGTATTAGTATTTATCCAATTTGAACCATTATTTGTAGTTTTATAAATCCCAAATGAACCTGATCCAGGATCATAACAACCGGTTAGAACAGAACCATCTCTTAAATAAACCATTGAACTTACTCCAAGAAATGTATGTCTTTCCCAGTTCAAACCTAAATCAGTAGAACGATAAATACCGAACCACGAAGCTAAATTATTTCCAAAAAACATATAGCCATTTGTGTTTATTCCTATATTTCTGGCTCCGGGGTCAGTAAAACTTGTACTCTGCCACATTTGACCATCATCGGTTGATCTGTAAACACCGTAATAATTACTTACATATATAAAACCACCCGGCTCATTTGGGATTATGGTCACATCTTCAAAATAATTTACAGGCCCACCATTTAATGTGTCTGCAAATCCTACCCAATTTTCTCCTCCATCAGTTGATTTATACAACCCATAACCCGGAAAATTAGCAGAACCGCATAAATATATATTTCCTGCATAATCGATAAAAAGCTTGTAAACATCTCCTATTTGTAGTCCATTATTTTTAAATTCCCACGAAGCTCCGTCATCAGTTGATTTAAAAATACCTGTCCAGGAAGCTACATAAACATTCCCGCTGTCATCTACTGCAATATCATATATTTCTTCACCTGCTAAACCCATAAATTCCCACTGCGGGGTTTGTGCGAGAGTTTTATAATTTAATAATGTGGTTATCAGTATAATGAGAATCTTAAATCTATAGAGAATTAACTTATGGGGGTTAAATGATTTGTGTACAGCAAATCTTGTTCTGATTTTAGTTTCCATACCAATCTTCTCCTATATTTTATTCTAACAAATATTAAGCCTAAAACGTATCTTAAAATTATGTTAAAAATAAAGCCGTAACAAATTGTGGCGGGTAAAATGTATTATGCTTAAGAAAGAATTACAAAGAAAAAATATTTTACAAAGCCTTTTAAGTAATGTAAGCTAAATAATCGTTGGTAAAAATACTTTTAAATCGTTTTATAACAATAGAGTAATTTATTTTCTGTTTTTTGTATTGAAATAAATAAGGCGATCCAAAGACCGCCTTATTATTCTTAAATGTTGGATGTTCAGTTTTCTAAAACATTAATGCATTTATTGAACATATATGATTATAGATTGATCGTTACTTTAACAGTATCATTTTCTTAGATGAAACAAAATCACCACTTTGTATACTATATATATAAACACCACTTGGAAGATTGCTTGCATTGAATTCAACTTCATAATTTCCTGCTGGTTTTATCTCATTTACTAATGTTCTTACTTCTTCACCAAGAGAATTAAATATTTTCAAAGATACTTTTCCGTCATCTTTTAATGAGTATTTTATTATTGTACTTGGGTTAAATGGATTTGGATAATTATCATATAATTTATTTTCTGTTGGTATAATTGGCTGTTCATTAAGTTTTGCAAGATTATTTTGTTTTGCCAAGAAAGTTGTATCAGTTTCATACCTGCCGACTGTTTTTAGAATATAAGCTCTGTTGCCGCTGTTTATGGTTGTGCTAAAGCTTAAATCTATTCTTTCAGTTGGGTACATCTCAGAATAGTTTTGATCTATGTCCGTTAGTTTTGATTTTATATCCCCATTTACGCTGTGAACAGCAGAAACTAATGGCAATTCTCTTGTTCTTGCTGTTCTTAAATCTGTTACAAAGACAAAGTAATCTAATGTTATTTCTTTATTAACTGTAATTTGAATTGTACCTGTAGGAAGATTTCTTAACTTTTTGCTTATGATGCTTCTGTTTGGTCTAAAATAAAAGTTTGTAATTGGTACTTTTTCAATAACTGTTTTTTCATTTTCACCGCTTATTTTACTTTCTTTTAGAACATTAAGTAATAAGGATGGACGATCTTTGATAATTATTGGTTCCTCGCCGCCCAACACAACATCACCATCTCCTTCGGTTGCATTTCTGGTTATTGTTATTTCATCACCAGGATAAAGTTTAACTACAACTGAATCCATTGATAACAAGTTTTCTGTTACATCTATATTGCCATTTAACATTATCCTTGCTGGTAATATACCTTTGTAGTTTATTACCTGTCCTTCATCATTCACGACTATGGTTTCATCAGGGTTAGCTCTGGTTTCAAGTAAACTAACATTATCGAACCAGGTGTGTTCTGTTTGAGGTTCGTGTATTGTTAGGTTTAATTTGTTGTTTACAGGTGTTAACGGTGTGTTAATTAAATAATAATCAGTTACATCTTTGCCGGGGGTCAGAATGGGCAAGCATTCTAAAAAGTATTGGATCTTGCTCGGTGGCAGCAATACCAACTTTAATAGTGTTGTTTTCATAATTAGTTTGTTGGTTAATATTAGCGATTGCCTGTGAGTTAGTTTTTAAGTCATTAAAACCAGGGCTATCTAACAAACAGGACACTATCGCATCCGAGAGTAAACTACCACCCCAAAGTAAAGAGGCTGTTACCCAATACTGTTCGTGCCTTCCAGTTTCATAAGTAAAGCCTAAGCCTTGTAAAGGATCATCCATTAAAATACCTGTTGGGGCAACTATTGAGTATGCACCTAGAATCAGAGTCTTAATTGCCTCAGGTCTGTTATTTGCTACTTTTGAGCCCAAATGCGGAGAACCAATAGTATAATGCTGATTTATTCTTTGAGAAAGATTATTGTCAAATTGTCTTTTCAAATGTGTTCTTGTGGTAACACCACCCATACTATATGAAATTGCAATACCAGAATTAATATTATACTGGTTTAAGTAATTCCTTAGATTCAAGCTTTGTGTTGCAGCCGTTTGCGATCCATTTAGGTTGGGTTGATAGATGTATGAATAACCAAACTCATTTTGAATCAATTGTTTTACATCTGTATTTGTAAAAACACCTCCATTGTTCATCCAGCCGTGTACTAAAATATAATTCTGACCAAAAATAAACTGAGCATAAATTATAAAACTACTTAATAAAAAAATAAATATTTTCATTTTAGTCCCTTTCTAAAATTGATAAGCAATAACTGCAAAGTTATCACCAGGATTTTCAAATGCCGTTAAATACATTTTGCCATCACCATCCCAAATAACAGATGAATAATCATATTTATCTCCTGTTCGACTTGAAATATCGTGTATTAGTTTTCCGGTTTTTTTATCACAAATTATAATTGCGCCTGAAATAAATACGACCATATCTCCATAAAACTGGGGCGGTATTCTGCTAATTGATCCCACAGTTTGATAAGACCAGACAAAATTTCCATTTGTAGCATTAATTGCATAACAAGTACGATTTAAAGTACCTGTATAAACTATACCTTCAGAAATCCTTGGCGGTGTTTCGGATGGCGCATCCATTAAATAAGTCCAGATTGAATCACCTGTCTCTTTATTAAAACAGTATAAATACCGATTGTCCGAACTTACATAAACGTTATTATTCCAAATTCCGACACCAGTTACAGAACCACCAAACTGACTTTTATCTTCATAATAAGGGATGATTTTTCTGAATATCACTTCACCAGTATATTTATTAAGACAATAAAAGTAACCATCCTGTCTATGCATCGCCCCAGTAACAAAATATAATTTCTCAGAGTTAATTTCTGGATTGAAGGAATTCTTACCAATTATTTCAGTTGACCATATTAAGCTACCGTCAGATTTCTGTAATGCAGAAATTCTATTTTCTTCAGTAACATATAAAGCAAATTCATCTGCCGCAGTTATTACCGTCCACTGAAACCCATATTTAGTCCAAATTATTGATAAGGTTTTTGGATTAATGGAATGAAGAGCTCCGCCTCGAGTGCCATTATAAATAGTGCTATCGAAAAGAGATGGCGAACCGAAAAGGTTTGTTGGGGTAACATTAACTTTACTTTTGTTACCACTAGCCTTTTCGATTTTATAGAAATTTGTAAAAGAACCATTAAAGTAAATATACCTATCATCCATAACCATCGGAGAATGTGCTGATTCTTCTAGTGGAATAATCCAAACGGCTTTTTTATAACTAGGTTCAATCGGATTATCACAGCCTAAAAGCCATAACAGCATATATATAAAAATTAATTTTGAATACATTTTGCTACTCTACTGTTCCATTTGTTTCTAAAGTAATATTTCTAATTGTTTCAATTGTATCAAACCACGGTACTGAATTGCCAGCTTCTTTATGTTTTGTTAGTTTCTCAGTAAACCTGTTCATTTTCTCTTTGTCATAAAGAAAATTTTTTAATTTATTTAATCGTTTGATTTCATCATCAGCACCAACTTCAATCGCTTTACGTTTACTATCAATATTAGACTTTGACTTCTTTGTATTGGTTCAGCGGAAAATGGAATTTGGTGTTAACTAAATAAGGTAGATTAGCTTGCATATCTAACCTCAATTCTTTTCAGTTTAGCTTCTTTAAGTTTTCGTTCTCTTACTTTCAGCTTTTCTTCAACTCTGTCAATAAGAAAATCTTCAGGTGTTAAATAAAACAACGAACTGTGAAGTCTTTTAGTATTGTAGTAATCAATATAAGATGAAATCTGTTTGCGTGCATCATCAAGATTGATTAAAGAGGTTTTCATTAAGCAGTCCTGATGAATAGTTCTATGGTATCGTTCGATCTTGCCATTACTCTGAGGATAAGCAACAGAGGTTCTTATATGCTGAAGTCCTAGAAGCTTCAGATATTCAGCAAAGTCTTTGGAAATAAACTGAGGACCATTATCTGAAATGATTCTTGGCTTTGTGCCGGGGTACTTCTCTAAAGCTCTCTGCAAGGTTAACTGAACATCAAACTGTTGCATACTTCGTCTTAGTTCGTGATGAACTATATATCGTGAGTAACCATCAATAACAGAAATAAGAAACAGAAAAGTTCCGTGATAGTTAACATACTTAATATCGGTATGCCAGTGCTGGTGAGGAGCTGTTGGCTGATCAAAGCCACCTCCTTTAGAAGATCTTTTAACTTTATTCCACCTGTTAAGTAAGCCGGCAGCTTTAAGTATTCTGTAAGTAGTAGCAGGCGAAACAGCAACAACATTATCATCAATCATCTTGTAAGTAAGGCGTCTGTAACCTTCTACGGGATGAACTTTAGCATAGACAATAATGGCTTTCTTCTCCCAGTCCAGGCACCAATGTTCCTTGGAAGTCTTTCCGTTATGGTTATTTTTTACTCCTTTCCTCTCAATCCAGGAATAATATTTACTGGAACTAATGCCTAAAAGAGGAGTGATGCCTTTAAGCGGAATATCAGTCTTGAGTCTTATGAAGTTTACAAACTCCACAACATTATCTCTTACGTCAGGTTCAACCCACTTTCTGTTCATATCTCCCCATCTATACTTTTTTTTATTTCGATGTTTTCTTTAAGCAGAAAGGCTATCGCCTCCTCACGATCTCTTAATTTAGACTGAAGCTTTTCAATCTTTTTCTGTTCCAGGGAGGTTTGTTTCTGATTAACTGATTTACTCTGAAAAATATCTTTAGCATATTCAAAGAGTTTTTTCTTCCAGTTATAGATGTCGTTAGGGTGAACCTGGTACTTTTCAGCAAGCTGGCTGATGGGAAGATTGTTTTCAAGAAGTTCTCTAAGGATAAGAACTTTCTGATCCGGGGAGTAATGTTTTCTTTCTCTTTTTGTTTCGGACATTAGAATTTCCTTTCTATTTTTACATTACACAAAATTATAAAATTCCATTTCCTTCTGAAGCGTTACATCTTCTTTATGTTTTGAATTTTAATTATAAGTTTATCAATAGTACTGGGTGAAAGTTCATAAATGATTTCATCATTTTTGTTCTTAAATACTAATTTAGTGTATTCTGCCTTGGTTGTCGGATCGGTTTCCGGTGTTGGTTCAACTATAAGATTACCGCTAACATTCCAGTCTGGTATATTGTATGTTATCGTAGATGATTGTGCAAATGAATTTGCACAGAAAAAATATGCAAATAGAGGTATAATGATTTTATATAATTGATTTTTCATATCAAGTTCCCTTATAAAATTTGATCAATATTTTACTTATTTATTGATTACAGCCCTCAAAGGATAAGTTTCCTTAATGATGTCTCTTGCCGGAGAAATTTTAATGGTACTGTCTTAGGGGGCTACTTTATAAACTGTCCATTGGTATCACCTCCTTATTTATTCGGTTTAGGATTAAAAGTTAATTGTCTTTTTCCCCCTGTTATTAAATCCAAAATCCACAATGTTCCATTTTCATACGTCCAAGAATTATTATTTACCAAATAAACCACTTTATCACGAATAGGGGAAATACTATATAAGTAATCCATTAGCTGATCAGAAAGTAGTTTTTGATTTGTGCCCAATGAGTCCATTATCCATAGACAACCTGCACTCCAAAATGTAATTTTCTTTTCATAAACATCTTGTGGACAACTGTCATCTAAAGTGTTGTTTGTTAATCTACTTATATTATTTCCGTTTTTATCCATTACAAATATTTCAGGTGCGCCGACTCCAATATATCTTGTATGAGCTATTTTATTGTTATCTATTGTCCAACTTGGCATTCTTATTTCACCTTTATTGGGATCATAGGCTATTCTGGTTTTTTGAGAACCATCTGATTTCATTTTCCAAATAAATTGCATTCCATTAGGGCTGTCGGTATTTGAATCATAAGCAATCCACTGTCCATCCGGACTCCAGCTTGGTAAAAAATTTCGTCCTTCAATCATCAATTGCATAATTGTCGTAGTATCAAATGTTTCACCATTAAATTTCATTTTAAAGATATGCCGCTCATCCCCTATTGGTACTACAAATGCTATCCATTCCCCATCAGGTGACCAAACAGGATTTAAAAGTTTATAAGGTAATATCCTGCGCATATTTGTTCCATCAGTGTTTATTAGCCAAAAACCAGATTGTTGGGAATACCATTCAATATTTTCAATATTCATTCCAATACTCTCAATAATCTCTATTTCACTTTTATTTTGTTCTTTACTATATGTGATTATTACTGTTCTTTGATCATCTGAAATTTTAAACTCTGAAATGTTTGGTAAATTTTTATATAGTTGCGGTTGATTTAGTGCAATTTTATCTTGTCTAAAAATTATCACAATAGATGATTTATCATTTGTAATATTTACTAATTTATCACCGATCCAAAAGTGATCGTTATTATTATAGTTTTGAGCTTGTACAAAAAAAGTTACAAATAAAAACAAGAATATTATTAAATTTTTCATCTTTTATTCTCCATTTTATTAAGTAGTTCTTTGGATTGAAAAAAGACTACATATTTATTAAGTTTACTCTACAAACAAAACAGCATATTGTTGTTTCAATACAACATCAATCCAAGTGCTAAGTTGTTTGTTATCTCGCCGTCAATGTGGGCAAACACATTGACGGTATTTATTTTCCAGTCATAAAAATCCTCCTTTCTTAAAAACTTTAGTATTCCCCAACTTTAATATTTCTAGGTAGGTTTGAAAAATAATTTGCTGAGTCATATGTTACTGTCAAATAATCAACGATTTTTCCATTTAATGCATCAACTTTTACAACACATGCTTTGTTTCCATCCTTCATCTGAAAAGAAACAACAGGAGTAATGAACAATGTTCTATTATCCTTAGCAACTGCAATTTTATCAGAATAGTATAAATCATTTATTAATACACTATTTGAATTCATTTTTACATCATATTTCCACACCTTGCCAGTACTTGCAAAACCATAAAGATACCCTCCCGGATCACTTATATAAATTGAATTACCATCAGGACTCATTGCTAATTTTGAAAATGCACCAACTTCAAATTCTTTGATAATTGTTTTTTTAAGTAGATCAATTACAAAAAAAGAACCATACCCTCCTAACCCTCGCCAGTTCCAAGCAGTACAAAAAAGATATTTATCGTCTTTAGATATTAAAATATCTGAGTTAGCTAATCCTGAATAACTTAAATTTTTAAACACAACTATTGAATCGACAGTTTTAAATAAGTCTAAATCAAAAATTCCAAAACCAATTAAATTATTATTAATATCATACATTGGATAATAAACTATATTATAGATATTAGCAGCGGCAATTCCTGTGTTGGTTTCCCCAATTGAAATCGTATCTTGTGTTAAGAAACTCATTGACGTTCTATCGTAAACTTGAATTCCTTTACTTCCAAAAGCAATGAGTAAATTATTATTACTATTCATTGTAAGTGCATAGTAACCGGGAAATAGTCTAATATACCGATTTATTCTTAATGGTTTTAAACCTATTTCATATAAATCATGTATGTAACTTGGCGACCCATGCCAAATTGAATATAGTCTATCGTTCTCAGGTGAAAACTCAACATTCCAAGGTGCAGCTGGAGTGGTAATTAGACTATCCATTAGCTGAAATGAGTTAGCATTATAAATCCTAAGACCTCCCTTTGTACCATCTATAGATAAGAAAATTGCTGCATTTTCTGGTAATGGTTGTAGAGGTGGAACATAGATATTTTCCAAATCATCACAAGATGCAAAGATTATAAACAGCACTGCGATGAAAATCATTCCCAAACAAATTCTGTAAAAGCTATAATATTTGACCGCGAAGAAAAATTTTTTTTTACTCATTGTGCCCTCCGAGCAGTTTTTATAAAGTAATTTTTATGCTATAAATATAATTGAAAAAAAAAATCAAATTCAAAGCCAAACAAATTGTGTCGGTAAAAAATTATTTACTTAACAGGTAATAGCTTCAAATGCAGTAATATATTTTGCTAAGCAAAGTATAACCTAATTATATCATTCATAAAAAATATTTACCGCTCATATAAAATTCCAAATAAAAACTCACTAATAAAGTAACTTTCGGCAGTTAAAATCAATCTAAAGTTTAAAAGCACTTACTTTATGAATAAACTTATATCACTTTTCATTTTAACATTCTCAACTTTTCTTCTTGCAAGCGAAGGAAGCAAGAACGAAAATAAGTCATTAACTCTTATTAAAATTGACAAAGAAATAAATATAGATGGAGTAGTTGATGATGTTTGGAATTACGCTGATTCAACAACAAGCTTTTTTCAATTAGATCCTTTTTTTAATCAGCCAACATCTGTAAAAACAGTTGCAAAAGTTTTAACAACAGATGAAGCAATTTATTGTCTAATGATCTGTTATGATGATAAAAACAACATCCAGGCAAATGCAGGCTTACACGATGCATATACAGGAGATATTGTTTCAATGATGCTCGATACTTTTGGCGACAAGCAAACTGCTTACAAGTTTGCTGTCAATGCATCCGGTGTTAAGTCCGATTCCCGAATGCTTGATGATGCACGCAACCGTGATTACAGCTGGGATGGAATCTGGGATGCCGCTTCACAAATTTATGATTGGGGTTATGTGGTAGAAATTAGAATTCCTTATAAATCAATTAAGTATGATAAAAATCTTACTGAGTGGGGATTGGACTTTGACCGCTGGCGATCTTACAATAAAGAAGATATTTACTGGTGCGAGTATGAACAAAGCGAAGGACAAAGAATTTCTAAATTCGGTAAACTTATTTTTGAAGATTTTAAACCAACAATAACCGGAATCAATTTAGAGATTTATCCTGTTGGAATTGCAAAGACAACTTATCTCGGTAATAACAAATACAAATTTGACCCTAATGCAGGCTTAGATGTTTTTTACAATCCATCCGAACGACTTACATTTTTATTTACTGCTAACCCTGATTTTGCTCAGGTGGAAGCAGACCCTTTTTCGTTTAATATAAGTCGTTACGAGAGTTACTTTTCTGAAAGACGACCATTCTTTACAGAAGGCAACGAAGTTTTTAATCCATCAGGTAAAGAAAGAAGTTCAGGTTTTTATAGCCCGTTAGAGCTTTTCTATTCAAGAAGAATTGGTAAACTTCTACCGGGCGGAAAAGAAGTTCCATTGATCTTTGGCACTAAGGCTTTTGGCAGATATGATGATTGGGAGTATGGCGGATTTGTTGCACTAACCGGAAAAGAAAATTATATATTCAACAATCAGCAGTTAACGGAAGAACAAGCTTACTTTGGCTCAGCAAGACTTAAAAAGAAGATTTTAGAAAATTCATCAATTGGTTTGCTGATGGTTGGTAAACAAACAAATGATAATACATACGGTGTAATAGATATTGATGGTGCATTTCGCGGTTCTGATTGGCAGCTTGCTTATCAATTTGCAAGATCTTTTGAAAACAGCAAGGGTGATTATGCGGCTTCTATTGGTTTTAGAAATATGAGCAAAAGCTGGGCGAACTTATTCAGGTTTAGGGCAATAGGAAATAAATTTAATATAAGCGAGGTGGGATTTGTTCCATGGAGAGGAACTCTTAATTCTGTAATTCTAACCGGACCGATATGGTATCTTGAAAGTGGTGTAATAAGAAATATGTTTTTGTATCTAGGTTCTTCAATCAATTATGAACATGCTGATCTATATACTGATTATTCAGGAGTTATTGGTTTTAATATGCAGTTTCGGGATGGATGGGGTTATGAGATTAATACTGATTTTGGTAAGAGTAAAGACGAAGGAATTTTTTATAATTCTTATAGTTTAAATTTTAGTTCCTGGTTTGATGTCTCGCAAATCTGGAGTGGAAATCTTTGGGGAGGTTATCAAAAAACTTTTAACTTTAACAGAAATTATCTTGCAGCTTATTCCTGGGTTGGATTCTCGGCTAGCTGGAAAGCACTGAATATTTTAACTGTGGGAACCTCTTACGATATGTTTATTGAAAATAATCCCGACGGTAACATTGAAGATATTACATACAATGCACGTCCGTTTTTTTCATTAACACCGATTAACAATTTAAACTTCAGGGTTTATGTTGATAATGTTTTTGTCAGATCAACAAATAGAATGGAAAGAATTATCGGCGGATTTTTATTCAGCTGGAACTTTTTACCAAAGAGCTGGATTTATCTTGCAATAAACGAATTCCGCGATAGAAGCGATGAATACGATTCAAACAACAACTTGCTTCCAAGCAGAATGCACACAACGGACCGCGCAGGAGTGTTTAAGATTAAGTATTTGTATTACTTCTAATCTCAGTTGTGCCGCATGCTAAGAAAAAAGACTATCATATAAAAAAGGGTAAAGTATGAACATTACATTAATTATTATCGTAGCGATTTTAGGAATATTTGCGATTGTATTTGTTTACTATGGAGGATTGATTAAAGTAACTTGTCGGATTGAGAAACAAGGAGGAGAAAAACTGGCATATAAACAAATGACAGGTGATTATGCAAAAAGTGCAAAGCTAATGGATGAAATTTATTATTCATTACTTAACAACTATGCTATTGATACCTGCAAAGGGTTTGGAATTTACTATGATAACCCGAAAGTAGTGGAAAAAAGTAAATTGCGTTCAGATATTGGTTGTATTGTCGAAGATAAGGACAGTTCTAAATTAACTCAGATTGCTGAAGAGTTAAGTACAAAAACATTTCCAGAAAGGTCATATATAGTTGCCGAATTCCCAAGTAAAGGAAAATTATCCATTTTGTTTGGCATAATGAAAGTATATCCTGCAATTGAAAAATATGTGGAATATAATGGTTATAAAAATGAAGGTTCTGTGATGGAAATATACGATGTTCCAAACAGGAAAATAGTTTATAGAAAAGAAATTATAGAGTAAAGAGCATGGATACAGTTGTTTCTGAAAATAACATAACAGAAATAATCTGCACAAGTGCACTGAATAAATTAAAGAGAAAAATTCCTTACGGCTGGGATTTGAATATATACAGGGGGTGCAGTCATAATTGCAAATATTGTTATGCGATTAATTCTCACGACTTTTTAAAAGAACAAGGCTTTTCAAAAGTTTTTGCAAAATTAAATATTGCCGAACTTCTTGATAAAGAATTAAGTAATCCAAAATGGAATAGAGAAATAATAAATATTGGCGGTGTGACTGATAGTTACCAAAAAGCTGAGGAGAAAATGAAAATTATGCCTCAGGTTTTGAAGGTTTTAATTAAACATAAGACACCAGCTATAATTTCAACCAAATCAGATTTAATTCTTCGAGACTTTGATTTAATTGCTGAATTGTCAAAACTTACCTATGTAAATATTGCATCAACAATAACGACAATGAACGAAGATGACCGTAAAAAGATTGAACCTTATGGCAGCCCAAGTATAGAGAGATTTAAGATGCTGAAAGAGTTTAGAAAAACTAATGTCTCTGTTGGATTACATACAATGCCAATAATTCCTTACATAACAGATAGCTATTCAAACATTGAAAGTTTATGTTCAGAAGCAAGGGCTTCTAACGTTCATTATATGCTGCCTGGAACTTTGTATTTACGAGGAGCAACGAGAAAGGTATTCTTTGAATTTATTAAAGACCAATATTCAGATAAATACGAGAATATGAAAATTCTATATAAAACAGGAGGAGCAGAAAAATCATACAAAGAAAAATTGTATAATGAGATAGTTAATCCATTACGTGAGAAATACGGAATTTCAAATAGTTATATTAAACCATTGAAAGAAAAAATACATAAAGATTGAAAAAGTACTGCGGCTCAACATCGTGAAAAAAAACATTTTGCATTCAGTGGTTTATCAAGAGTTTCAGCTCGTATCAAAAGTAGTTATAACTCGATAGTAAATCGCTTTGTAATGCCAAACGTTTCATAAACATAACCGGTTAACGAAACATTTTTTTTATGCGTCAAGTTAGTCGTTAAATGTTTATAATGTAAAGCTGTTTTTTTCTTATCCACGTGTAAATTTTGGCGACAATTAATGCATTTAACCGCCAAAACATAATTATTTAACAGCCAGTCAGTTGTACAAAATTTGATAAAATAATTTTCTAAATGGAAATTCAATAGTTTATCAAATTATAAATCAAGGGAGTTAAATAATGCCTCGAAAAATTTATTTATTAGTTAATGTAATGTTGTTTATAATCGTGTGCGAAATTTATCCGCAAACAGTTCCGCCTTTAGCTGCAAATCCTAAATATTCATTTGGTGTTCTGGTAGGATATACAAGAAATTTTGGTGTTAATGTTTCAGGAACTATTTCTGAGTTCACTTATGATATACCCTTATCAATAAGATTAAGTGCCGGCTATAATGTTAGAAATGCAGGCAATCCCTGGGATGCAAGAAAGATTTTTATAAATGATAATACAAACGGAGATCCTGATAAATCCGGACATACAATCGATTTTAGATTAGACTTTGCTGTGCCTGTTAATCTGTTCTCAATCAGGAAGTCTTTATTATATATTGGACCGCGTTACTCAATGCTGACATCAACATTTGAATTTATCGGAGGCAATGAGTTTTTTGATATTACAGCATCTCAGTTTGGATTAGGAACAGGATTAGATTTGTATTTCGGTATTAATCCGACTTTAAGTTTTGTTGTCTCAGGCGGGTTCGATTATTACTTTAGCAATAAAGTTGGCGGACACGATTCATTTTATATGCCCGATGGAACTGATATTAACGGAAGACAAGGGTACACCTACGATGATGCAGCAAAATCAGTTAATCTTCCTAAATATGAAGTAAGGTTTATGGCCGGATTAAGTTTTGGTCTTTAGTGTTAAAGTTGAGAGCCATCCTTGTAATCAGGATGACTCTCATTAAAAAATTATTTCATCAGCAGCATTTTGCGGGTTTCAACAAATTTACCTGAGGTTATTTTATAAAAATAAACACCGCTTGATAAACCTGAAGCATCAAAATTAAATTCATATCTTCCGGCTGGTTTAAATTCATCTATAGGCTTTGCAACTTCATTCCCAAGTATATCATATACTTTTAATGTTACATTACCGTTTACAGGTAATTGATAGCTGATTTTAGTACTTGGATTAAAAGGGTTTGGATAATTCTGATCCACAGAAAACCCAAGAGGTAAAACAAAATTAACTTCTATAATATCTGAATACTTGTAAGTGCCGGCAAAATCAATTTGCTTTAACCTGTATTGATATTCTCCCGTTTCTAAATTCTTATCAACAAAAGAATATGCTTGTGATTCTGTTATTGTACCGTTACCATTTACAAAACCAATATTATTCCAATCACCACTTCTCTCGTTTTTCGCTTCTCTTCTTTCAACCTGAAATCCAGAATTATTAAGTTCAGTTGCTGTAATCCAATCAAGTCTTACATACTCATTTACAATCTGCGCAGTAAACGATGTTAACTCAACAGGAATAGAATTTGAGAACGGCATAAATTTTACCAGGCCAAGCGTTGTATCATCTGCGAAATGGAAAATATGATCTTCAATTGATGCTGAATCATAAACACCCCAATCATTGTTTTGTGCATAAATCGGATCAGGTGTATTGTTATATAAATCATAAACGTTAGAGCCTTGAACATTGCCATAAATAATATTTAATCCATCATCAGTTGTATCCGGGTTTTCAATATTACCAAGATTAGGTTTAGCAGCGGGCTGTCCGCTTATTCCAACCTGAATAGTAACTCCCCACCAGTTACCATAAATTCGATTTCTGGAAATTATTGGTGCAACCACAGCAGTACCGAAGGTATTTATTCCGCTGCCGGCAGCCATAACATCAGGATTTATATTGTTATTATATATAATATTATCATGAACATAACAGGTAATTGGATTGTTGCCGGTCATTGTTATGCCGAAGCTGTTATTATAAATTTCATTAAATGCAATTTCAGATGACGAGGAAGAACCGCTAATCAAAGTTGATATGCTGATTCCGCCTGTTCTGTTAAACATACCACCGCGGATAATATTGTGTCTGATAGTTGGTGAATTATTGTTTTGAGTTCCAACAGTAATCTGATTTTTGGGGCTGGCATTCTGAGAGTTATTATTAATAAGTTCATTCCATTCAATTAACGGAGAGCTTCCGGTGGTTACATAAATTCCATACTCAAAAGTTCTTTCTATTCTGTTATGAGAAATTATTGGATTAGAACCGGATTGGAGATAAATACTTCTTCTGCATTTCCATAAATACGAATTTGATAATGTTGGACTTGCACCTGAACATCTAAAACCATAAGAAGCATACTCAATCCTTGCATAACTAATTGCACATGCAGAATCCACTGAAGGATTCAGAAAATTAAAACCATTGTATGCGCCGCCGGTTGAATCTTGAGTTAATGATGAAAATATAATTGAATCAGCCGCGGTACCAACCGCCCAAAATTTTCCGTTTATATCAAAACCGGATGTAGAACCAGAAAAGAGAACAGTTGTACCAGGGTTTATAAAAACTCTGTCATTTTCCGCAATAGTTACTTTAGCGCTAATTGTGTAAATAGGAAATGAACCGGTTACAACTCCGCCAGAATTTGCAACAAGATCATCAAGCCCCCAATTAACACTGGTATTTGGGGTTATATATTGCGCAAACATTTGTGAAGAAATTAAAATAAAAAGTAAAAATAATTTTTGCACTGGAAACTCCTTTTTGTTATTAAATATTGTTTAAGAAATTTTAGTTTTTGTCTTTGTCAAAAGTCATTTATAATAATTGTAATATAAACATTTTTTTTATACTTTGAATCAGAGCTTAAATAAATTAAAAAACCCATAACTAATTCTAATATACTTAAATACATTTACTGAGAGGTATGCATGAAAAATCTACTTACTGTTATTTCTGTTTTTCTCGTTTCATTTTTGCTCTTTACTGTTTCTGTTGATGCACAAATAAGGACAAGCTTTATAGCGGATATTGATCAACTTATTACATCTTCTGAAATTGTTGCTGAATCAAATCACTACAGCGATATGTATGATCCTGGTTATTCAGTTTATCCCGGCTTTCCAAAACAAGGGATGTACAATATATTCTCACCTAAAACAGGTGCTATTTACTGTAATCTTGATGCAGATGCTGAAATGGAAATACTATTTGGAGCAGGCGAAACTTTATATGCTGTAAACCTTGATGGTTCCGCAGTACCAGGTTGGCCTAAAACATTTACTCAATATTATGAAGTTGCCTGGGGAGTATCTTTCGGAGATGTTGATGGTGATGGTCAAGAGGATGTAGTTGTTAGTGCCGGTGGTCCGCTTGGAGGACATATCCATGCTTTCAAAAAAGATGGAACCCTGCTGGCTGGTTTTCCGGTGAGTGTTGGTAAATATGCTATGAATCCAACATTAGCAGATTTAGATGGTGATGGCGCAATGGAAATGATTATTGGCACAAGAACTAAGCAAGCATTTGTATATAAAGGTGATGGAACTGTTTATCCAGGTTGGCCCAAAATGATGGATTGGTATGTTGCTGCATCAGCAGCTGCTGGTGATGTTAACGACGATGGGGTTATGGATGTTGTAATGGAATCTCGGAATCTTTTATATGTGTGGAACAAAGACGGACAGATATTACCCGGTTTTCCTTATGCAATTATGGATTCAACTATTGGTTCTAATTCATATTCTGCTCCGGTACTTGTTGATCTTACCGGTGATGGAAAACTTGAAATTGTTTTCTGTTCACATTCTGATTCTACTAATGCAGGTGGAATTGTATATGCCGTAAAACATGATGGGACAAACCTGCCCGGTTTTCCCAAAACAGTAAATGACTGGATATACGGCGCACCAATTGTTGCTGATATAGACGGTGATTCTGAACTTGAAATAATCATCGCTGAATATGGATCTTCTCCAACACCTCAATTCTATATTTACGCATTCAATTTAGATGGAAGTATGGTATCAAACTTTCCAATGGGACCATATCACGGCACAGCAAACCAAATCCTTGTTGCTGATATAGATAATGATGGACAGTTCGAAATAATTTTTGATGAAAATGTAGTTGAAGTTACAACCGGCAGATATCGTGCTTTAAATATGGAGGGTTCTCAGGTTACAGGCTGGCCTCTTGAGTTGACTCAAAATACAAGTTTTCAACAGCCACTGCTTGGAGATCTGAATAATGATGGCACACTTGATATGGTAGGAGGCAGTTTTAATTTTGATCCAAGCAACAAGCAGGTTTTTCTGTATGTCTGGAATACTGGTCTGCCTTATAATCCGACAAAAATCGTAAATCCGATGTATCAGTTTAATCCTCAGCATTCCGGAGTTTTTGTTGATCCTTCACTTATTCCTGTTGAACTTGAATCTTTTTGGGTTGTAATAAATGGAAGTGAAGCAACTCTGCAGTGGATAACCGCAACAGAATTAAATAACTCAGGATTTGAGATTGAAAGATCAGCCGATAATATTAGCTGGGATAAAATTGGTTTTGTTCAGGGAATTGGATCCACTACAAATAAAACAACATATACTTTTGTAGATGCAAATCCTATTACCGGAAAGTCTTACTATAGATTAAAACAAATCGATTATGATGGAACGTATTCTTATTCTAAAATTATTACGGCAGAGTTTTATCAGATTATCAATTATACAATTGAACAAAACTATCCAAACCCGTTTAACCCTGCTACTGTTATTAAATATAATCTGCCCGAAGAAAGCAGTGTTCAGATAAAAATATTTAATGCAGTTGGAGAGCTCGTAAGTACGCTGGTTGATGAGATACAAAACCAAGGAAAGTACAGCAAATTATTTGATGCTTCAAATCTTTCATCTGGAGTTTATTTTGCAGTGTTAAACGCATCGTCTTTAAGCTCAAACACAAGTAAAACTGAAATGATAAAAATGTTGTATCTGAAATGATTTTTGTTTTATCATTGTTAAAAACCCGGTTCAAAATGAATCGGGTTTTTTATTTTATTTATTAAAATAATTTTAACGAAGCATATCATTCACTCATATTTTATAAATTTGTATTGTCATAAAAATCTAATACAGTCGGTACATAAATGAAAACTCATATTAAAAATGTTGTTAAAAGATCCGGTGCTATTGTTCCTTTTAATCAGGAAAGAATTTCAAATGCAATCTATCGCGCTGCGGTTGCTGTTGGCGGAAGAGATAAGTCAACTGCACAAAGCTTGTCTGAACAGGTTGTTGAACTTCTTAATCAAAAATTTCCCGAAGGCAGTGTACCGCATATAGAAAATATTCAGGACATAGTTGAAAAAGTTCTGATTGAAAACGGGCATGCAAAAGTTGCTAAGGAGTATATTCTATATCGGGAAGAAGCAGCAAAACGACGGGAAGCTGAAGGGCGATATGCTTCAAAGATTAATGAGAATATCCCCTGGCAAAAAATCTGGCGTAACCTTGATTGGGCTGTTTCACACAATCTGCATACAGTTGATCATCTGAATGAAAGAATTGCTAAAGACGAATTTCCCCATATCGTTCATGAATCTGAAGCTCTTTATGAAGATGATGTTGAGCTTGCTGCCAGTTTAATTATTGAACGACTTGATTCATTAAGAATGGTGATGATAAGCGGACCATCATCATCCGGGAAAACAACCACAACAATTAAACTTGAGCAAAAGCTGATTAAGAAGGGATTTAAGTTCAAAGCTTTAAATGTTGACCACTACTTTTTTGATCTTGAATTTCATCCCAAAGATGAATTTGGAGATTATGATTTTGAAACCCCGCAGGCTCTTGATCTGGAGCTGATCAATGAGCATCTTGTAAAGTTAAGTAACAGTGAAGAAGTGATGATTCCACATTACGATTTTAAAACCGGTACAAGAAGGTTAAATGTAACACCAATGAAACTGGCAAAAGACGAACTTCTTTTGATTGATAGTTTGCATGGACTTTATCCCTCATTTAGTAAAGATATTTCTGCTGCTGTTAAATTTAAACTATACCTTGAACCGCTGCTGCAAATGAAGGGGAGAGATGGCAGATATATCCGCTGGACAGATTTGAGACTGATTAGAAGAATGTTACGCGATTCGGTTTTTCGTGCTTACAATCCACAGCAAACTTTAGAGCATTGGCACTATGTACGAGGTAGTGAATTAAGAAATATTATTCCGTACTCAAATACTGCGGATTTTGTTATCAGCAGCGGAATGCCTTATGAAGTTCCTGTCTATGCAAACAGAATGCTTAAGCTTTTTGAAGAATGGAAAGAAAAATATATAGGTGATCCTCTTAAAGCAGATGCACTTGAAAGAGCAATCAGAGTATATGAGATGTTAAAAACTGTAACCCCCGTTACCGATGAATCCGCAATTCCGGGGGATAGTGTAATCCGGGAATTTATTGGCGGAAGCGCTCTGCAATATCATTAAGAGTATCATTTTAAAATAGTAGTCAGAGAATTATTCGGTTTAATACACTAATTTGCTGTTAACATAATATTTTTTTGAAATTTGCTTAGTTATATTTTGGAATGAGTTTTGTTAAAATCTTACGGCTGTGCTTAAAACTATTTCAATCATTATCGGAATCAGACTAAAAATGAAAATTTTTAACCGGTTAACTGTCGTTTTGTTAACAGGAATTATCTTTTTTGCTTTTTCAGATCTTAATGCCCAAAGAAGTTATTATGATAAAAGGCAGAAAAGTTCATCATTAAAAAGTTCTGCATCTGAGACATACCATTCTGTTGATAATAAATCTGTCCTGAAGAAAGATGTCGAACCTGATTTAACCTACTCTAATAACAGAATAAATAAAAGGAATGGCAAAACTTCCGATACAAGAGAATTCGATTCAGAAAATTATTTCCGGATCGATAAAAGCCGCAACTCGCTTTGGGACGGAAAACATTGGGAGGATTTCAGATTTCCGCTTAACATTTATGTAAAGGATTCCAACTCTGATTATTTTAAATCATCCTATAAAGATTATGTAAAATATGCACTTGATGTTTGGCGAAAGGCTGATGACCGGATAATGTATAATTTTGTAAAATCCATTAAGGAAGCTGATATCTCCGTTATCTTTGTTGAAAACTTGGGCGAAGAGTATGAAGAAAATTATCTCGGCTTAACAAATTATAATGTAGATAAAGACAAAATAATTGATTTTTCTAAAATCCAGATCAGCTTGCTGAAAAATGGTGATGAAAAAGTGCCGCCTGGTGAGTTGAAAGCGACAATTATTCATGAGTTTGGGCATGCGTTAGGATTAGGACACAGCAAAAACGAAAAAGATCTGATGTATCCATATATTTCACCTGAGCATACTTCAGAAATGAATTATGATGAACTTTCAACCGGAGATAAATTAGCAGTTAAAACACTTTTGGATATTAGCTTTATAAAAAACTACGTTTGGAATAATTATTAAATCTCAGTTCAAGGACATAAATAATTAATACAATATTATTCCTGTGCAGGCATTCCAAACTCTGACCATTCTTCTTTTGCTGGACCATAAACACCAGGTACTTTAAGTCCGTTTAATCTCATCACAACAGTTAATTGTGCACGATGATGAATTTGATGAGCAATTATAACTTTTAATGTAATACCTCTTTTCCACATTTCACCATACATATTATCTTCAACAGATAATGAATCATCATTCCAGTTAGAATTAATTGCAGTTATTAAATTTTCTGAAGCTTCTTCATAAGCATTAAGGATTTCCTTAGCAGTAAGCGGAACAGGTAAATTACCTTCTACTGCTTTAAATGATAAACCGGTTTGATGAGCCATTTCTCCCACTGATGTTGTAATATGCCAGGCTAACTTTCCTGCTGTTCTTACATTTTCATTAATCTTTTTAGATAATGATTCATCTGTTAGATTGCTAAATACTTTTAATGTTAATTCAGATTCAGTTTTCCAATCGTTTAGAAAATCTTGCAGTTTGTAATACATTTTTTCCTCTCTTTTTTTACCACACTTCGATGAACTCAGCGTGGCATTTGTTTTCATCCTGAGCGAAGTCGAAGGATGATCTTTGTTTCTGTCACATTTCGACTTCGCTCAATGTGACACCCATTTGTCAGTCTGAGCGGAGTCGAAGGATGATCTTTGTTTCTGTCACATTTCGACTTCACTCAATGCGACTATCACCTGTCAGTCTGAGCGAAGTCGAAGACTGACCTGTTGAATATTTATTTTAGATTATTTAGTATTTCTTTCAGCTTTGTGATATTGTCCTTCCAATCTTTTTGTTTTGTTCTTTCTTTTTCTACAATTTCCGGAGAAGCATTAGCAACAAATTTTTCATTAGAAAGTTTTTTTTCAATCCCGGCAAGTGAGCTTTCTAATCTGACTATCTCTTTTTGTATTCTTTGTTTTTCAACATCAAGATCAATCAATCCTTCAAGCGGAATATAAATTTCTACATTTCTTAAAACTGCCGAAGCACTTGCTTTTGGTTTCTGGATATTTGCATCCACGGTCAGTTCTTCAACTTTTGCAAGTTTTTTAATATAATCGATTTGATAATCTTTAACAGAGAAAGATTTTATCATTGCATTTATCTTTTTAGATGGAGCAATGTTCATTTCACCGCGAATGTTTCTTATTGCAGTAATAATATCTTTTACAAAATCCATCTCTTCATCAGCAGAGTCTTTGATTAATCTCTCTTCAAAGGTCGGATATTCCGAAGTAGAAATACTTTCGCCGACTTTCCTTTCATCAATCAGCTGCCAGAGTTCTTCTGTTATAAAAGGCATAAACGGATGAAGCATCTTTAATGCATCTTCAAAGATTGAAATTGCGCGGGTTAGTGTTGCAGATTTTATTTCTTTGTTATCAGAATAAAGTCTGTTCTTTATCATTTCAACATACCAGTCGCAGAAGTCATTCCATATAAAACTATAAATAATTTTTACTGCATTGTTAACTTCAAACTCATCCATTGCTTTGCCAAGCTGCTGCAGAGTTTTATTTAATCGAGAAATAATCCATTCATCTGCAAAATCTTTGTGCTTATCTGAAAGAGAAGAATTTAATTTTATTGTTTCTTTGTTCATCAGCAAAAATCTTCCCGCATTCCAAATCTTATTTGCAAAGTTTCTTCCAAGCTCACATTTATCTGTGCTGAATAAAACATCCTGCCCAAGCGGGGCAAGATAAATTACAGTGAATCGTAAAGCATCGGCTCCATAATCTTTAATCACATCGAGCGGATCGGGTGAGTTGCCAAGTGATTTACTCATCTTTCTTCCCTGTATATCGCGAATGATGCTTGTAAAGTAAACATCGCTAAATGGAATGTCTTTCATAAAATGCATTCCAGCCATTATCATTCGTGCAACCCAAAAGAAAATTATATCCGGTCCGGTAACAAGTGTGTTTGTAGGGTAATAATATTTTCTTTCATCATCAGTTTTAAATATTGCATGCGCCCACAGCCAGCTTGATGCCCAGGTATCAAGAACGTCTTCATCCTGTTTTAAATTTTTTGAACCGCAGTGCGGACATTGTTCCGGTGGATCGATTGAAACAATCGGTTTTTTACATTCAAGCTGGCAGTGATCATCTCCGATACAATACCAAACCGGAATTCTGTGTCCCCACCAGAGCTGGCGGGAGATACACCAATCTTTAATATTTTCCATCCAGTGGAAGTAAGTTTTTTCCCAATGTTTTGGATAAAACTTAACCTTGCCTTGCTGAACAACTTCAACTGCTGGTTTTGCAAGCTCATCCATTTTCATAAACCATTGTTCGCTCAAATAAGGTTCGATTGGAACATTACCGCGTTCAGAATATCCAACTTTATTTTGGTAATCTTCAGTCTTATGCAGTAAGCCAAGCTCTTCCATTCGTGCAACAACTTTTTTTCTTACTTCATAGCGATCCAGATTTTGAAATTCTTCCGGAACATTATTGTTTGTTGTTGCATTATCATTAAAGATGTTTATCATTTCCAGCTTGTGCCGCTGTCCCATTTCATAATCGTTTACATCGTGCGCAGGAGTAACTTTAACTACACCTGTTCCAAATTCCAGATCAACATATTCATCGGCAAATATTGGAATTTCTCTTTCGGCAATAGGCAGTAATACTTTTTTGCCGATTAGTTTTTTATATCGTTTATCATTCGGATTAACTGCAATTCCTGTATCGCCAAGCATTGTTTCGGGTCGGGTTGTTGCAACAATAACAAACTCATCAGAATCTATAGCCGGATATTTGAAATACCACAATTTGCCATTAACTGTTTTATAAATTACCTCTTCATCTGAGATTGCAGATTTATTTGCAGGATCCCAGTTTACCATTCTGTAGCCGCGGTAGATTTTTCCTTCTTTGTATAGATCAACAAATGCTTTTATAACTTCGTGATAATATTCATCATCCATCGTAAACCGCTCGCGCCGCCAATCGCAGCTGACACCGAGTTTTTTTAACTGCTGAATAATTATTCCGCCGTATTCTTTTTTCCACTCCTGGCAGTGTTCTAAAAAAGCTTCTCTTCCGATTTGATATTTATCAATCTGTTTATCAGCTAAAAATTTTGTTACTTTTGTTTCAGTTGCTATTGATGCGTGATCTGTTCCGGGAACCCAGCAAGCATTGTAACCTTGCATTCTTTTTGTGCGGATAAATATATCCTGAAGAGTGTTATTAAGAATGTGTCCCATTGTTAACATACCGGTTATGTTTGGCGGCGGGATTGCAATTGTGTAAGGCTTTTTTGTTTCGTCTATATCAGAATTAAAAATATTGTTATCATTCCAATACTTGAACCATTTATCCTCAACATCGGCGGGGTTATATGTTTTTGGAATTTCAGTAAAACTTTTTGCGGACATTTATTACTCTTTGTTAAAAATTTGAGTGCAAATATAAATAAAATAAGGATGGAATGATTTGTGACTATTTTCATTTATCTGGTCTTTTGAGAAATATAACCATTGGGAAGTTACACTTCATTAGGAAACACGAAGTCTTTAAATTTTAATTCATTTATAAAATTAGTTGGAGGAATCAGACCACTATCCAAAGAAATCAAAACAAATATCGCATTGAACGGTAACGATATTACGAATCATCTGAGCAGCAATATGGATATCAGTTTCTTTTTCTTCAAATGTTCTAATTTGTTGACCATTAAAATTTATAGTCTTTTTTAAAACCTTATCCAAGAAGAGTTGAAATTTTGGATTTTACTTTTTAGTCCAAAATAAAAATTGAATCAATCAGTATAATAGAAGATTCACTGTTTTTTATTAGCTATCAGATAACTTTGTTCTATTAAATATAGAAGCCCCTCTACAATTGAGGGGTTAAACACAGTACTTTCTCATTCTGTGGGGGTAAATGTAATGCAAATATATAATGGACATCCTACTGCAACTAGAATCTTTATAGATTTAGCAAGATATACTGTTAAATGTTAAGAATAATAAATTGATTTACCTGATCTCATACAGATAATTCGGAATTTTAATTTTAATTCCGCTAAAGGGTCCCTCCAAATCGCTCCACTGATCACCAACATTTCCTATAATTTCATATCCTTGTTGTGTCAATGCAGTTCTTGTGTTGGATTTATATTCAACAGCAGATAATTTCTCTTCTCCCGCTCTTCTTACAATTAGTGTATCAAACTTTGAATAACCTTCATAGACAAGATTTTGGAAAGTGTAATCATACTCATTGCTGAATCTGCCGGTAAGGAAAATAATTTTAATATTCCGGCTCAACAAATAGCTGTACAAATCTCTTACCTGATGAATAGCCGGCACTTTTGCATTCGATACCAATTTATCAACAATATCCTTAACATATCCAAAGCCCATTTTCTTGCTTGATTCATAATTAAGCAATGCTGTATCATCAACATCAAAAATGACAGCAGAATTTTGTTTTACCTCAACTTTACTGAATTTCATTTTTGCATCAGCAATGATTTCGTCAAGCTCTTTATCAAACAGACCATCTTCATAATAATGCTCAACTTGTTTTTTTGCAGCAGAAAGGTTTTGAAGTTCCGTTGGGCAGCACGAATAAAAAACAACGCAGGATACTGTAATAAAAATGAAAATTATTGATCTATTCATAAAAACTTCTGCTATAAATCTTTATCACTAAATGTATCACCCTGCCTGATATCACCGCTGATATATCCTTTATAAAACCACTTTTTTCTTTGTGCAGAAGTTCCATGAGTAAAAGATTCCGGAACAACGTAACCCTGCATTTGTTTTTGAATATTATCATCACCCACTGCGCTTGCTGCGTTTAATGCTTCATCCAAATCACCCTCTTCAAGTAATCCTTCCAACTTATCAGTATAATGAGCCCATACTCCTGCATAAAAATCTGCCTGAAGTTCCAGCCTTACCGAATATTGATTATACTCTTCTTCACTTAATCTTGAGCGAAGGCTCTGAACCTTATCCATTGTTCCGAGAAGATTTTGTATATGATGCCCAACCTCGTGAGCAACTACATAAGCCATAGCGAAATCGCCGGGAGCTTTAAATCTCTTCTGAAGTTCATTGTAAAAACTTAAATCAATATACAGCTTTTGATCGCCCGGACAGTAAAATGGTCCTGTAGATGATCCGGCAACTCCGCAGGCAGATTGCACGCTGCCATTAAATAAAACCAATTTTGGTTCAACATATTCTCTTCCCAAATCAGTAAAGATAGTATGCCAGACATTCTCAGTTTCAGCTAACACAACAGAAACAAAACTTGCAAGCTCTTTTTCCTCTGCTGTTTCCGAATAGTTAGTTGTAGATGACTGATCAGTAGTTTGAAGATTCTGCAGTAATGAAGAAGGATCTCCGCCCAAAAGCATCACAATAAGAATAATTGCAATTCCGCCAATACCTCCGCCGATAACTCCTTTTGACGAAAGACCGCGTCTATCTTCAACATTTGAACTTCCTTTTCTTCCCTGCCATCTCATAAAACCACCTTTGTATTTATTAAATAGAAATTCTTTTTAAAGTTTAATTTGCCATTAAAACTACATTGTAATTTAATAATTTCTGAATGATAATTGAGCGATTACGGATTAAAAATTATTTTGGATTTTTAAAAAAGAAAATCAATGGTCTTTCCAATCTTGCTGCCCATTCTTTTTCATTATGCTCTGCCCCTGGTGCATAATAATAATCAATATCCTGTCCAATTATATATCCTCTTTTAGAAAGTGCAACAGACATTCTTTGTCCTCGTATTGCTCCGTCTTCACCGTGATCAATATAAAACTTAACGTGTTTTTTTTGTCCTTGATAATCTTCAACCTGTTTTATGCTTCTATCATTATTATAATAGAATGAACTTGACATACATCCAGCCATTGAAAAAACATCAGGATGATGCCATGCGGCATAAAATGAAATCAATCCGCCCATTGATGAACCCATAATTGCAGTGTTATCTTTATCAGGCAGCGTTTTGTAAACAGAATCAATAAAGGGTTTCAGCTCGGTTACAATAAACTTTAGATAATTTTGTCCTTTTTCGCTCCAGCTATATTCATCAAGTCTTTCGGCTGTGTTATAAATTCCTACTACTATAATTTCTTTTATCTTTTTCTGTTTGATAAGTCTAGTAACTGTTTCATCAATCCGCCAATCTTTTCCTGTATATGCAGTTTTAGGATCCAGAATATTTTGTCCATCTTGCATATAAAGAACCGGATACCGTTTCCCAGATTTTTTCGATGAGCCATATCCTTTTGGCATCCAAACTACTATATCTCGTTTGTTATCAAGCAAAACCGAATAAAATTCCTTATGATACTCAACTTTGCCAATAACCTCGTCAATTTCCTGCCCGGGCTTTCTGCGTATTTTTTGCAATGCTTTTTTCCTTCAAATTGATTAACATAGATTTAATAAGAACCTAATTTTACTTTAGGGAAATATATAACTAAGATTTTTAAGTTATATCTCGTTTCATTGAAGTGTGTTTTGCACAAAACACGACATTCAATATACTCTCCTATTTATATTAAACACTTAAATGGTACGTTCCCAACGGGATTAATATAACTAAACGCAATGGTTAAGTTTAATTAATATTTTAATAATTATTTTGGGAGATTTTAATATGTACAAAGGCTTTATCATTTTTTTTACAAAGATTAGTATAGTCTTTATTTTAATAACCATGTTTAGTTGTGAGTCTTCAAACCTGCCTACCGAATTAAATAATCAAGGAACTTTAATGAAGTCATTTAATCAAGAGATCATTCAAGATGCCGCAACAACATATTCTTGGGAAACAGAATACTATAATAATGGTAATGGCAAAATTGAAGGATGGAATATAAGATCAAGTGATAGGTTTATCGCTGGATATTATTATTACGGATCTGGAACAACAGCCACAGATGAACCTCTAATGATTGTAATACATCCAAATGACTTTTATGGAGTTTTCAATAAAGTTGGGCATTTTAGTGATTTTCGTAATTATTCCTCAATCGGAGGTTGGCAGATTAGTTCATTTGATAAATACAGTTCATTTGTCGGAAATGGCAATAGGCTATATTTGTTTGCTGTTAATCATTCAAGCTATTGGGCTGCATTAATATATAATCACCCAAGTGCTGGTTGGATGATGCCGTGGTCAAATTCAGGCAACGACTGGATTGGTGGTTGGAGTAATAAACCCTGAAGATATTTTTGTTAGTGGAAAATTTAATCCCTTCGATCCAGCTAATCAACAAATATGGCTCTTAATTATAATACTCATTGGGCATCATTATTATCTTTTTCAGGTTCATGGGGATCACCTTGGAGTAATTCTGGAACTGGTGGACTAAATGGCTGGAATGTCGCAAGTGGAGATAAATATTTTACCTTTGATTTTGATGGTGATGGTTTCGATGAACTATTATGCATAAAAACACCTTGGGTTGCAATACTTAAATTCAATGGTACAAATTGGACTTGGTTATGGTCAAATAATGGCAATAATAATATATTAGGGTGGATAATGAATAATAGCGACAGGTATTCTTGTGGCAACATTATTAGGAACAATGTGAAACACGAGTTTATTATATCTAATGCATCAAGTGGTCACGCTGCAATATTTTGCTTAAATCAATCGGTCATTCAAAATTTGTGGGGAAATGCGGTAATCATTATATAGGTCCACATTACATTGATGTATTTGATCAGTATTTTGTCATTCAAGGTCTTGGTTCGAATTTTTCAAGTCTAATGGCAATCAATTTGTTTAATGCCCGAACATTGAAATTAAATGTTACTGTTGCCCAAAACGATGATAGGACTTTAGAGTAAGTTACTATTAAGAACATAGGATATAACCTATGCCTTTTTTACTTTTTGAATATGGAAATATCTTATTATTTCGTCAAAGATTTTATTGGTTGGTCTAAAACAGATCCTTTCGTTCAACAATTAATATTAAAAAACAATATAAAATCAATATTAGAGATTGGTGCAGGTGCAAATCCGACAATAAATCCAGACTTCATTCGACAAAACAATTTAGATTATACAATTAGTGATGTTGATGATTTAGAACTTTCAAAAGCTGATGGAATTTACTCTAAACTTGTAATGGATTTAAGCAAAAAGAATATTGTGTTAACTAAAAAATTTGATTTGATATTTAGCAGAATGGTTGGAGAACATATTTCTGATGCACAAACTTTTCATAAAAACATTTATAACCTATTAAATGTTGGCGGATTATCTTTTCATTGTTTTTCAACTCTTTATACTTTACCCTTTATGATTAACAGAATTTTACCTGAAAGGTTAAGTGATTTTATTTTAAATATTGTTGCTCCACGTGATGATAACAAACATGGAAAATTTAAAGCTTATTATGATTGGTGCCGTGGACCTTCAAATAAAATGATAAATAGATTTGAGAAAATTGGATACGAAATTATTGAATATGCTGGATACTTTGGTCACAATTATTACAATAAAATTCCCATACTATATAAAATTGAAGAAGTAAAATCAAAAATGCTTCTAAAATTTCCTGTCCCATTATTAACATCTTATGCTCATTTCATTTTAAAGAAACCGTAAAAATCTCTTCACGGAATTGTTTACTTGCAAGTAATTTCCCGCTTCCTAATTGGCTTATTATGTTTATTTTTTGGATTTTTGAGATACCAATTTTTAATAATCTTTTCTAAAAAACGGAGATTGATTTTATGGCAGTTATCAGATCTTTTAAAGCACTTAGACCAACGAAAGAAAAATCACAATTAGTTGCAAGCGTACCTTATGATGTTGTTAATCGGGAAGAAGCCGCGCATTTTGCCGAAGGAAATCCGCTTAGCTATTTACACATTACCAGATCAGAAATTGATCTGCCCGAAGTTAAAGATGTTTACTCAAAGGAAGTATATCTGAAAGCAAAAGAAAATCTTGCAAATATCACAAAAACTGCCCCTTTAAAAATTGATGAAAAACCACACTTCTATCTTTACAGATTAATTATGAATGGAAGAGCACAGACAGGAATTTGTGCAACTTTTTCTGTGGATGATTATGATAATGATGTTATTCTTAAGCACGAAAAAACCCGCAAAGCAAAAGAAGATGACAGAACAAATCATATTATTATAACCGAAGCACAAACCGGAGTTGTATTTCTAACTTATCGCGGAGTTAAAACTGTAAATGAGATTGTTGACAAAACTTTAAATGATGTAACTCCGGAATATGATTTTACTGCACCCGATGGAATTAAACACACTGTTTGGATTCTGCCTGATGAATACAACAATGTTATCGTTGATGAGTTTAAAAAGATAGCCAAACTTTACATTGCTGATGGACATCATCGTGCAAAAAGTGCAAGCCGTGCAAAAGAAGAAAAGATGAAATCAAATTCAAATCATACCGGCAGCGAAGAATATAATTATTTTATTGCTGTTATTTTTCCGGAAGAACAGTTAAAGATTTTACCCTACAATCGTGTTGTGTTTGATCTTAACGGATTAAGTAAAGCTGATTTTATGGATTCGGCTGCACAGAAATTCACAATTACAAAAACTGAAAACAAAGAACCAAAATCAAAAAACACTTTTTGTATGTATATTGATAAAGAATGGTTTGAGCTAAAACCAAGAGATTCTGTTTTTGCAAGCTTATCATTAGAAAAATCTGTCGGAGAAAAACTTGATGTAAGTATTCTTCAGAACTTTTTATTAAATCCTATACTTGGAATTGATGATCCAAGAACTAATAACAGAATTGATTTTATCGGCGGAATACGCGGAACAAAAGAATTGGAAAAACTTGTTGATTCTGGTAAAGCAGCAGTTGCATTTTCACTTTATCCTGTTGGATTAGACGACTTGATGAATATCTCGGATGCCGGAGAAGTGATGCCGCCAAAATCAACATGGTTTGAACCTAAATTGAGAGATGGACTTTTAACACATTTAATTTAAAACTTAGTGTCTTTGTGACTTAGTGGCGAGTTTTCTTTGCCATTAAGACTCGATGACACAAAGATTCACAAAGAAATAAAACAAAAGGAAAACATTATGGAAAAAAGAATCTATAACTTCAGTGCTGGTCCGGCAATCTTACCGGAAGAAGTTTTACTAGAAGCACAAAAAGAATTGTTTGCATTACCGGGAGTCGGAATGTCTATCCTGGAAATTTCTCACCGTTCAAAAACATTTGAAGCTATTCTGGCTGATGCGAAGGCTGGCATAAAAAATTTATTAAGTGTTCCGGATAATTATGAGATATTATTTTTACAAGGCGGTGCAAGCCTTCAGTTTTCAATGGTTCCGTTAAATTTAATGCCTCCTAAAAACAAAGCTGATTATATTTCTACCGGAAGCTGGTCCAAAAAGGCAATTAAAGAAGCAAAGAGAGTAGGAACTGTAAACATAGCAGCAACTACCGAAGAAGGTGAAGGAGATAAGAAATTCTTTAAACGCATTCCGAAACAAAGCGAACTCAAACTTGATCCGGATGCTGCTTATGTTCACTTTACATCCAACAATACAATCTTTGGAACACAATGGCAGAGCGAGCCGGAAGTCGGTAATGTTCCTCTTGTTTGCGATGCATCATCTGATATTCTTCACAAACCAATTGATGTGAGTAAATATGGATTGATATATGCCGGGGCACAAAAAAATATTGGTCCCTCGGGAGTTGTTCTTGTAATTATCAGAAAAGATTTGCTTGAAAGAAGTCAAGACTCGCTGCATACAATGCTTAATTATAAAATCCACGCAGAAAATGATTCTATGTATAATACTCCAAATACATTTGGAATCTATATTATTAAAATCGTTGCTAAATACCTTGCAGGCTTAGGCGGATTGAGCAAGATGTATGAGATAAATAAAGCAAAAGCAAAAACTCTTTATGATGCAATTGATAACAGCGGCGGATTTTATAAAGGACATTCGGAAAAAGAATCCCGCTCTTTGATGAATGTTACCTTTAATCTTGCAACTGCAGATCTTGAGAAAAAATTAATTGATGAAGCAACCAAAGCAGGATTTAACGGTCTGAAAGGTCATCGTTCAGTCGGCGGATTAAGAGCATCAATCTACAATGCCTTCCCGGCAAAAGGTGTAGATGATCTTGTTAGCTTTATGAGTGATTTCCAAAAAAGAAATAGCTAAAAAAGAAAGAACATTTAACCACAAAGTTCACGAAGAAAGCCCATACAAAGGATACCATAACATAATGACTGAGGATGGATTATCAAAAATAATAATTGGCTTAGCTATTAAAGTTCATAATAATCTTGGTCTATGAAGATGTAAAGCCTGATGTTGGATATAGATTTGATTTAATTGTAGAAAACAAATTGATTATTGAGTGTAAATCGGTTGAGACTTTAAATGATGTTCATCTTTCACAGGTATTAACATATTTAAAATTGAGTAAATACAAACTTGGCGCACTCATTAATTTTAATGTAAAGCTACTTAAAGATGGATTAAAAAGAATAATCCTCTAACTTCGTGTACTTAGAGACAAATCTTTGTGTTCTTTGTGGTTAGATTTTAACATTCGATTGCAAAGGAGTAAAATGAAAAAAGTATTAATAATTATTTTTGGTTTGTTTGCAATTGTTTCGTGCGGCAAGAAAGATGTAAAGTTTGAAGCCTTTAGTCCAGAAGCTTTTGCTTACGATCTGGGCGATAGCTGGGAAGTTAATTCGCAGGTTATGGTCAAAGGATTTCTTCAGTTTGAAAAAGACGGTATATACACCGCATCTATTAAATACTCAGTTGACTTAATAAAACCTAATGGCGAAAAAGTGCAGTCGATTTTTGCAGATGAAAAACAAGAGACAAAAGATGAGGCAATAATGGATGTTTCACTTGAAGCACAGTTTGAGCTTGATTCATCTTATCAGGAAGGCAGCTATAAAATAATTTATAAAATTCTCGACTTAAACTCCGAGAACCAAACAAATATTGAAGTTCAGCTGGAATTAATTAAATAACTCAGAACATAACTACTGCAGTAAAGTATCCCTGCTCATCACTTTCAATTTTTATATTAAAACTATGAAGATCAATTATATGCTTAACAACAGAAAGCCCGAGTCCAACTCCGCCAAGATTTCTGTTTCTTGATATCTCTGCTCTGTAAAACCTATCAAAAAGTTTTGGAATAATTTCTTTTGAAACCGGCTCACTCTTATTTGTTATGGAAAAATAAACCGCATCATTCTTATTTTTATCACACTTAATTAAAACGCTGCTGTTTTCAAGACTATACTTAATTGCGTTATCAATCAGATTAATCAATACTTGTCTTATCAGATCAGCATCAGCATTTATAACAATGTTGTTCTTGTGAGGAAACTCTAAAATTATATTAAGATGTTTCTCTTCAGCAATGCTTCCGAATCCTTCAATCAAATCAGTGATTAATTCAATCAAATTAATTTTGGTTTTGTTTAATTGAATAATTGAATTATCAAGCTTGGTAATAAAGAAAAGTCTTTCCACAATATTTATTAATCTTAAAGTTTCCTCATAACTGCTTTTAATGATTTCATGATATTGCTCCTTAGACTTTGATGATTTTAATGCGAGTTCCAACTCACCTCTTAAAATAGTTAGTGGGGTTTTCAGTTCGTGGGATGCACTGATAGCAAATTGATTCATATATTCAAAAGAGCCTTTAATCCGTGTTAACATTCGATTGAGAGTTTTTACAAGCCTTCCATATTCATCTGCATAATTTTCGCCATCAAGCAAAGTATCAAGATTAAATGTATCAATTTCATCAGTCCGTTTTATTATTTTGTCAATACGTGCTAATGCTTTAAATGAAAGAAAAGCCCCGCCGGCAAAAGAAAGAAAAAGAAAAACAGGTGCAATTATTATATAAAGACTTTCCAGGTTATCTAAAGTTTTTGAAATTGTTTCGAGCGGAAAAGCGGCAATGATCATATAATTATTCTTATCCAGATATGCAGCTCTAATCGGATATACAGACAAAGTTGTATCGTTGTAGTTAATCAGACTTAATGTATCGCTAAGCGGCTGGGCTTTAAAATAATTATTACCAAGATTGGCAGTTCTGAAGATTACTTTATCTTTGATTGACACTTGAACATAGGTGTTATTAGGGTTAAACGCCAGTGCTTCAAAAATAATATCATAAACTAATTCATCAGGAGATGAGTAAATAGAATCGGATTCAAACTCAGAAAGATTAACTTCACTTTCTCTGACAAAGCTGTAGATAGACTCAGCTTGTTTAGTCAAAGAGGTATCAAGCTCTTCCCTCATAGTTTGATTAACAAAAATATAAATTATCGTTCCCAATACTATTTCGAGCAATAGAAAAATAATGGAATACCAAAGAGTGGTTTTAAATCGTGTGCTTTTAAAATACTTTTCTAAATTTATTTGCATTGCAGCTCTTAATCATCTTTTATTAGATAACCTACACCTCTTACAGTCTGGATAATTTGTTTTTGAAATCCCTTATCAATTTTGTTTCGTAATTTGTTTATGAAAACATCTATAACATTTGTTTCGGGGTCAAAGTGAAATTCATAAATATGTTCTGATAGTCTGGTTCTCGAAATAACCCGGTTTTTGTTTCTCACTAAATACTCCAGAATTGAAAACTCTTTAAGAGTCAGCGGAATTTCCACGTTATTTCTAAGTGCTTTATGTGAATGTATATCTAAAATCAAATCACTGACTTTAAGAATATTGTTTTTATCCTGTGAGTTTCTTCTGAGAAGCGCTCTGATCCTTGCTAATAATTCTTCGAATGAAAATGGTTTGGCAAGATAATCATCTGCACCGGTATCAAGTCCGTTTACTTTGTCTTGAACAGTGTCTCTTGCAGTTAAAATCAGCACTGGAGTCAAAACTTTTCCATTCCGGATTTCTTTAAGAATTGTAAGCCCATCTTTGTATGGCAGCATCAGGTCAAGGATCATTAGGTCATATTCTTCATATAAGGCAAGCCTTAATCCCTCTTTCCCGTCAAATGCAACATCAACAGAATAATATTCTTCCTCTAATCCCTTTTTTATAAAGGATGCAACTTTCTTTTCATCTTCAACAACAAGTATTTTCATACTTAAAGTTATAAAAAAAAAGAGAGATAATACTCTCCTTTTTTTCATCAATCAATAAGCCTGCTATTTCTTATCGGCTGTCTTAGTATTCTTCTCAGTGTCTGTCTTTTTATTGTTATGCATAACTTTATGTGTTATTTCTTTTTTTTCATTTTCATTTTTGTTAATTGAGTTATGCTTTAATGTCTTATCTATCTCTTTCGCTTTCTCGGTAGTCTCAGGTTTATTTTGATGTATTTTATTGTGGTCTTGAACTGTTTTCATTTCAATTTTCTGCTCAGTTTTCTTTACATCTTTTTGATTTGTTTTGTTTGTCTGTTTATTCTGAGCCATTAAAGCAGTGTTTGCCGAAAATGCAATTAAAAGAACTGCTACTGCAAGTGAAAAGATACGTGCTTTCATTTTTTTATCTCCTGTTTTGTTTAAGATTATTAAATAAATTGTCTAAAGCTTACAGATGAAACTTAGTATTCAATTATTAAAGCAATATTAATTCCAGATTAAAAAAAATTAATGTTTAATTATTGCTTATTGTTTTTGCTCAGCATTAAAGGGATAAGACAAGATTATTTTGGTTATCAGTTGCATCCAAATTAATGATCAGAGAAAAATCCTTTCTTGCTTCTTCAAATTCACCCAGATCTACTTTTATTGTTGCACGGTTAAATAATGCTTGTCTGGAAGAAGGATCAATCCTAAGAGCTTTGTTGAAAAAGTTTAAAGCTTCCATAAGTTTTCCCTCATCTGCCTGTTTAACTCCTGCATAGTTATAGTATTTAACCAGCCTTTTTTGCAGAACAGGATCGCTATGTGCAAAATCTTTAAACTCGGGTAATGATTTCATCTTAAACTCCTTTCCTGATTTTCTGATTTAAAGCTACACAGGATTGATTAAGATATAATTAATCTAAGATTAATATCTTTTAATATTAATTATGCAAGTTCTAAGAATTGAAATGAGGTTAGAGATATTTTATAAAAATTGATTTATCAGATCTAAAACAAAACACAAGGAAATTTTAGTCAGCTGAGAATTTTAAATCGTTGGTTTCTCGAAGTATTGCGGCGGTATTAATTTTCTGCCTGAATATCCGGCATCTATACTATGATAATAAATTATATCTTCTTCATCACTTCGCCAGCATAAAAATACTTCTTCTCCATCAATCACTGCTGGAAAATCAATAAGCCCTATCTGAAATCTGGTATCTTTAAAATAGCAGCCGATCTCTTCAAGCTCGGCTAAAAACCCGTTAACATCCGAAGCTAATTTATTTATCCTTGTATCATCTTGTAAACCGGATTCAATTTCATCAGCAATTAAACGCATTTCTCTTGTTGCCTGCAATATATCCCTGACGATATTCTTAACTAACGGTAATGTTTTTCTCGCCTCGGCAGGAGTAAAATATTTTGTTTCAGTTGTCATCTGAATCCTGTGAAAAAGTTTTTGGCAAAGATACTATTTTCAAGCAAAAATAAAAGCACCCTGAATAATTATTCCTTTTATATGAGAAGGTATTCACTATCACAATAAAAATACTCAGTTTGATGATAAATTTGCTAAAGATGTTTCAGATTTTTAACAAATATTAATTCAAAAGATAATATGTCAAAATTCAATCAATCAATTATAAAAAGCTTCATCACTTACGATGAATATAAGAAACTATTTAAGAAACAGATTTCTATTGATGATGTTAATTCGCTTTCCGAAACTGATAAGGAGTTTTTTGAATATAGAAAGTTGAATTTTCAAAGATCATCAAGAGTGGAAAAAACATTTACTCCTTCTGATGAAACTAAAAAATGTTTTTTGTCTTTGACTAATAATCAAAGATGGTTTGTAATTACAGAAAGCTGGTGCGGAGATTCTGCTCAAAGTCTGCCAGTAATTGCAAGTCTGGCGCAGCTTTCCGATAAAATAGAATTCAATATCGTATTAAGGGATTCAAATCCTGAATTTATGAATCTATACCTGACAAATGGAGGAAAAAGTATTCCTAAATTAGTTGTGTTTGATAATGAATGGCGTGAGCTATTTAATTGGGGTCCGAGACCTGAGAAAACACAAGCGTTGTTCAATAAATTAAAAGAACAAGGAATAAGCAAAACAGATATCATTGCTAACATTCAGTTGTCGTATGCCAAAGACCGTGGGAAAGAAGTTGAACGGGAGATTACTAATCTTATACAAATGGTCAGCTAACATTTGGCAAATAACAATATTTTAATAACAGTGTTTTATATTAAAAAAACTCCCGCCAAAAACTTAATACTCAACTGAAATATTGCTAATTTTGATCAGTAAAAAATAACTACTGTAATTTTCGTGTTTATAGTAATTATTAGTCGTTTATTGTTTAGTAATATTATTTGAAAAGTTAACTAATTTCTACACTAACTCAGGATTTGTTATGAAAAAAGTTATTCAACTGTTTTTTGTTATTTCTCTATTTACTCAAATCAATTTATTCAGCCAAAGCCCTGTGATACAACAGATAGTCAATTCAGTAAATCAGGATTCAATTATACATTTTGTTAAAGAGCTGACAGGTGTTGTTCCGACAATGATAAACGATTCTTCACAAACAATTCTTTCCAGACATAAAAATCAGCCAGGCAATGCGCTGGCAGAGAATTATATAAGACAAAAACTGCAGTATTACGGATTGACAACAACTATTCAGTCATTCAGCACCACTGGAAAAAATGTAATAGGTACTAAAACAGGAACAGAGTTTCCTAATAAAAAATTTATTATCTGTGCGCATTATGACGATATGCCAAGTGGACTAATTGCACCCGGAGCTGATGATAACGGAAGCGGTACTGCAGCGGTTATTGAAGCAGCAAGAATTTTATCACAGTATTCTTTCCCTTATACAGTAATTTTCGCTTTATGGGATGAAGAGGAACAGGGGCTGATTGGAAGTGAACATTATGCTAATCTTGCCCAGACAAATAATGATTCTATTATTGGTGTTATCAATATGGATATGATTGCTTTTGATAGTAATAATGATGGAAATGCCGATGTTCACACAAGTTCTGTTGCTAATACAAATGAGTTAAAAGACAATATGCTTGAAGTTAATTTAGCTTATGGAATTAATCTTGATCTTGATGTTGTACCTACAGAACCCTACAGCGATCATCAGTCCTTTTTAGATCACGGTTATGGTGCTATTCTCTTAATAGAAGATGATAATGATTTTCATACTCAGTATCATACAGTAAATGATAATCTCTCTTACTATAACCAGCCATATTATATTAAAATGGCTAAGCTGGCAATAGGTACGTTTGCTACATTAGCACTAAATCTTGATGTTAAAATTATGCATACACCAATTGCTTCTAGAACGGTTTCAGAACCAATTACAACAACTGCATTTGTATCATCAGGCTTACAGATAGGTACAGGCAATCTTGCACCGAGGTTATATTACAGAACCAAACAATCAGGCGGAATTTATGGCAGCTTTACATCAGTAAGCGGTACACCGGCTGAAAGCGGTAATTATACGTTTACTATTCCGGCTCTTCCGCTTGGCACTGCGTGTCAATATTATATTGCAGTACAAGATGCAAACTCAACCATTGTTAAAACTTTACCTGTTGGAGGCAGCGGTTATAATCCTCCGGGCAGTACACCACCGCCAACTTTTTATCAATTCTTTGTAGCACCATTAAATGTTGCATTGTATGATGAGGCAAATAATATAACTAACTGGACATCAACCGGAGGCTGGAACACAACAACTGCAAAATATGTTTCTCCGCCAACGTCTTTTACAGATTCACCCGGTTCAAATTATCCTGCAAATGCAAATGCAAGTCTCAGATATAATAATCAAATTCAATTAACCAATGCACTTGGTGCAGTTTTAGAGTTTGATACACAATGGGATATTGAAGATGACTGGGATTATGGTCAGGTTCAAATATCTACAAATAATGGTACTAACTGGATTGCTTTGACGGGGCAATATACAAATCCGGGAACTGGTAGTTTTCAACCCCCCGGAGGGCCGGTTTACGATGGAGCACAATTATCGTGGGTTCATGAAACAATAGATATTTCAAACTATTCTGAGCAGCAGATTACAATAAGATTTTATTTCAGGTCTGATTATGCTATTCAGAAGGATGGGTGGTACGTTGACAATATAAAGATCTCAGTGTACAATGGTATTATACCAGTCGAATTAGTTTCTTTTTCAAGCTCGATAATTAATAACACAATTTGTTTGAATTGGATAACCGCAACAGAATTAAACAACTCTGGTTTTGATGTTGAGAAATCCACAGATAATGTTAATTGGAATAATATAGGATTTGTTAAAGGAAACGGAACCTCAACAGAAGTACATAATTATAATTTTGCCGATGAAACTCCTTTTGTAGGAACATCTTATTACAGATTAAAACAAGTAGATTTTGACGGAACTTCAGAATACTCAAATACAATTGAAGTTGTTTACGGTGTTGTTTCTGATTTTGCACTTGAACAGAACTATCCTAATCCTTTTAATCCTATAACTAACATTAGTTACAGTATTAAAGATGCAGGTTTAGTTAACATCAAGATTTATGATATTATTGGAAATGAAGTTGCGACATTAGTTAACGAAGAAAAAACTCCAGGAAATTATGAAGTTACATTTGATGCTTCGGCTCTATCAAGTGGAGTTTATTTATATACAATAAAAGCAGGTAGTTTTGTTCAGTCACGCAAGATGTTGCTGATGAAATAAATACGAAAAAAGAAAGACGCAAGAAGTTAGACGTTAAAAGGCACGAGAAATCGTGCCTTTATTATTTACTGCAGTAAATTTTTATCTCTTTGTTGAAACATAATATCTCCTTACTTACGTTTGGGTAGAATTATTCGGGATTTAATTTAAATCGAGGCTTGTATGGGAAACTTTGACACGATATTTAGCTCACTCTCTGAAAACTCACGCTCTGTTGGAGGAATAAGTTTTATGCTTTTATCCTATACTCTAATCTTACATTTCATTTACAATTTAAATCACTTAATAAATTATCTTAAAGTTTTGAAGGGGAATTAGAATGAAAAAACACAAGCTAATATTTTTATTAATTCTTGTTTCAATTTTTTTACTAATTACAAACTGCAACTCTACTGAACCACCCGATGATGAACTTAAACCCGGAAGACGTGATTATGCTTGGACTGTGGATACTTTATTGCCACCGGAATCTCATAGAACTGTGCCGTTTTTTATTTCAAACTTATGGGGCAGTTCACCTAATGATATGTGGGCAATTTGTCAAGGAGCTTCTCCGCTCATTTTATTGTGGCATTATGATGGAGCAAAGTGGTCGCTTTATCCACAACAGCTTGGCAGAGATCTTTTGGGTATTTATGGTTTTGCACAAAATGATATTTGGATTGGCGATGCTGAGAATTCAATCTGGCATTTCAATGGAAGTATCTGGTCTAAGGCTAAAAGTTTATCTTCTACCGGCTTTGATAGAGTTGGGGTAGAATGTATCTATGGTATTTCTCCAAACAATATTTATGCAGTTGGAGGTGCAGATCAATTTAATGGGGGCACTGAGTATAAAGGTGTTTTATTGCATTATGATGGAAGTGATTGGAAATTTATTGACATTCCAAATATCAGAGCTGCATTTTATAATGTAGTTAGGAATATTTTTACAAATGAGTTGGTTATCTATGGATTTAATAGCGATGTGGGGTTTCTTGATAAGCTATTTGTTTATGACGGTAAGAATTTTAAAGAAATATATTCCGAGTACAATGAACCTGGACTAAACGAAATGAATGGGGAAGTTTATGTTACTTTAGACGGGAAGATATATAAATTTAACAATGGACAATTAGATTTCTGGAAAGATTTTCCTGGAACATCTTTCTTAAATTTTAAAAGCGGAAGAAATGAGAAGGATTTTTTTGGAACAAGTATAGAAGGATTGTTACACTTCAATGGTTCTGATCTGCAAGCTATTTATAAAACCTATCCGAAAAATATCGAGTTATATCGAGTATTTATTTTAGAAAATGATATTTTTATTTCTGCTTTTGAACCCGATACTCAATTAAAGTTTATAATAAGAGGAAAATTAAAAAACTAATTATAGGAGATAAGGGAGAATTTATATACTATAACAAAAAAGGAACGGTGCGGCAACACCGTTCCCGAATGTAAATAAATATAGGCTGCTCACCTATTGGGAATAATTTATTCCTATTTTATTTACATCGAAAACTTAACTAATTGCCAGTTAAAAAAAATGAAAGATTAACAATGAAAAAACTGCATTTTTTATTTCTTGCATTAATTTTACTTATATCTTATTCAATTAATGCTCAACACATTCACTTTACAAGCCCAACAAATGGGCAAGTAAAGACAGGCTCTGGAACTGGTTCTACAGAATCTACAATACCAGTTAATTTAACCTATTATTTTCAAACCTCGGGCAATCCTAACTTAATTGGTTATTACATTAAGTTATTTCCACATCCTTATGGAAATCAGCAATCAAACCAGGGAGACGGTATTGCACAATGGTGGTACATTCCTGCCGGAACCTACACCTGGCGCATTGAATTATGGGAAACATATGTCAACCAAGGCTCTTCAAAGAAAGCTGAACAGACAATTACTTTTTATGTCAAAAACAATCTATTGTCAGTAAATAATTTTGGTGCTGGTGCAATTAATGTAGATGGACAACAACAAACCCACGGTTATACAACTCCAAAACTGACTGGTGAAATTTTGCAAGTTGAAGCCATTGATCAAATTTTTAATAATACAAATTATCTTTGGAATCAAAGTGGGATTAACAATAGTGTTTGGCAAAGAAAAGGGAAAAGTGATCCTGGGTTTTCAAATATTTACAATGCAACAACGAGAAGTTATAATTATACTGTTGCCTCAAATGACAATGGAGCACAAATTCAAGCCGCAATGCGTAAAATCGTAAAACCAAATTTTCAAAACAGTTTTGTAAGTTTAGGTAATGGCGGCGTAATAACGGTTAACAACATCCAATATAATTCTCCTACCTCTACGTTTGATGTTGTAGAGTTAAATCCAATTACTGCACAGGCAATTGGCGGACTAATTTTAAACGCAATTTATTATTCATTTGATCATTGGAGTGACGGCAGTACTTCGGCATATAAAACATTTAATCCGGGCAGCACTACAACTTATACTGAATATTATTAAGGCAAACCTTCTCGTTATGATCTTAATTTAGGTTATAACTTAAGCCTGCATACAAGTACAGTTGTTGGTGAGCCAATTACTTTATACTGGAATGAACATCCAAACACTAACGTTACCAAATATCAAATTTGGAGAAAAGAAAAATACAATGGCGTTACCAGCGATCCTCATTTGCTTGCTACTGTTAATCGGGGAACTACATCGTTTACTGATGATGATTTTTATTACACCACTATTAAGAATCAGTATATGCTTTATTATGATGTTAGACCTTATTATATAGTAGAAAACTCTTACGCCGATGCACTGTGGATGCCTGTGTTTGCAGAATATCCATTTTACAAAACAACAGATTCCACTTTAATATTATCATCCGGCTATGATAATTTTATTTCAAATTATCCTAATCCTTTTAATCCTATAACTAACATTAGTTACAGTATTAAAGATGCAGGTTTAGTTAACATCAAGGTTTTTGACTTACTTGGACAGCAAGTTGCTGAATTAGTCAATGAAGAAAAAGAAGCTGGTTACTACTCTATTACTTTTGATGCTTCAAAACTTCCATCAGGTATTTATTTATATACTATTAACTCTAGAAGCTTTATACAAACCCGTAAGATGTTGCTGATTAAATAAATACGAAAAAAGAAAGACGCAAGAAGTTAAACGTTAAAAGGCACGAGAAATCGTGCCTTTATTATTTACTGCAGTAAATTTTTATCTCTTTGTTGAAACATAATATCTCCTTACTTACGTTTGGGTAGAATTATTCGGGATTTAATTTAAATCGAGGCTTGTATGGGAAACTTTGACACGATATTTAGCTCACTCTCTGAAAACTCACGCTCTGTTGGAGGAATAAGTTTTATGCTTTTATCCTATACTCTAATCTTACATTTCATTTACAATTTAAATCACTTAATAAATTATCTTAAAGTTTTGAAGGGGAATTAGAATGAAAAAACACAAGCTAATATTTTTATTAATTCTTGTTTCAATTTTTTTACTAATTACAAACTGCAACTCTACTGAACCACCCGATGATGAACTTAAACCCGGAAGACGTGATTATAACTGGACAGTAGATACTTTGAAACCAGCTGAAGGTCGTTCAATTCCTTCGAGAATGTGGGGTGCTGATGCTAATGATGTTTGGGCAGTAGGTCTATCTTATCTTAATGCATATTGTATTTGGCATTATGATGGTAAAACATGGTCAAACTACACACCTGATCAATATATGGACCCAAGAGCAATATGGGGAACGAGTATAAACAATATCTGGATTGGAAGTACCGATGGAGCCTTTTGGCATTATGACGGTGTAAAGTGGGATAAGTTTTCAGAAACAACAATTCCAAACTATCAGCAATTTATAGTTCAATCAATGTGTGGAAGAAGTGCAAACGAAATATATGCAATTGGATTTGCGGATTCTTCAGAGGGTAATTCATTTAAAGCTATAATTATGCATTTTAATGGTGTTAAATGGGAAATAACAAATATACCATCTATAAAAAAATCTTTTAAGGAAATTTACTACGATAAAAATGATGATATTTTTTATATATCTGCCTGGGAGTTTAATTCATCTATTGAATCTATTTACAGTTTTGATGGACAAAATTTAAATTTAATTTATTCGACTGATAAATTGATATCACTAAGCAATATTGGTCAAGAAATAATATCGATAATAGACTATTCAAAAATATATAAAGTTAAATCAGGCACTATTGAATTAATAAAAGATTTTTCGGCTACAAGTTTTGCTGGATATTGTTTTGGAAGAAATGAATTAGATATTATTACGGCTAATGATGATGGTATTGGACACTTTAATGGTAATGATCTATTAACAATTTATCCTAAATGGAATATTGAACTAAATCGTATAGGTTCCATTATTTTCGAAAAAGATTTCTATTATATATGGGAAGACTCATATAAAACTTTTATTGTACATGGAAAACTAAAATAATTTAAAGGAATAATGAGTACACAAATATATTCTCCTAAAAAAGGGTAATGGTGCAGCCACACCATTACCCGGGAATGCAAATAAAATTACAGGCTACTCACCTGCTTTGGTATTACCCAATTTATTTGCATTTCTAATTTAAGAAATGGCAGTAATAATAAAAACAAAGGTACTGTTATGAAATCCCTTAAAATTTTTATTTTCACTGTTCTTTTTATTTCAGTAAGTTCTGAAATATTTCCGCAATCTTTTTATTTCACTTATTCAGGTCCAACTTCAGTTGTTGTACCTTACAATTCTAATGTTGCAACCGCTACTTATTATTTCACTTACTATAATCCAGGAAATATCACGTTAATCCGACCCAGACTCACAATTGAGTTTGATGGAACAACAATAGCCGGAGCTATTTGTGAAGGAAACAACATCTATTTACCAGGAGCGTATAGTTTTAGTTTAACACCTGGCACACATACAATAAAACTTACTTTATCTGATCTGGGGCAGCAATCAAATGATTGTACAGAAGCAAATATTTGGCAAGAAGTCGAATTTCAGGTAATTGCGTATTTCAAAGTACGAAATGAAAATATATTTGGTGGCGGTTCAATTTATGTGGATAACTACACATCGACAAAAACTTCTCCGTATGATAGAACTGCTTACGCCAGTTTTAGTTATGCTATTGGTGCTATTGATCAGGATTACGGCGGATATCATTGGGTATGGAATTCATCAGGAATAAATAATAGTAAGTGGTTGAGAGAACCAAAAAATTCCGGAGCAATAGATTATTCTTTTAATCGAAACACAACATACACAGTTCAAGCGAATGATAAAGACACAAAATTAATTGCAGGATTAAGAAAAATAGTAAAACCAAATTTTCAAAACAGTTTTGTAAGTTTAGGTAATGGCGGCGTAATAACGGTTAACAACATCCAATATAATTCTCCTACCTCTACGTTTGATGTTGTAGAGTTAAATCCAATTACTGCACAGGCAATTGGCGGACTAATTTTAAACGCAATTTATTATTCATTTGATCATTGGAGTGACGGCAGTACTTCGGCATATAAAACATTTAATCCGGGCAGCACTACAACTTATACTGCATATTATAAAGGCAAACCTTCTCGTTATGATCTTAATTTAGGTTATAACTTAAACCTGCATACAAGTACTGTTGTTGGTGAACCAATTACTTTATACTGGAATGAACATCCAAACACCAGCGTTACTAAATATCAAATTTGGAGAAAAGAAAAATACAATGGTGTTACCAGCGATCCTCATTTACTTGCTACTGTTAATAGGGGAACTACATCGTTTACTGATGATGATTTTAATTACACCACTATTAAAAATCAGTATATGCTTTATTATGATGTTAGACCTTATTATATAGTAGAAAACTCTTACGCCGATGCACTGTGGATGCCTGTGTTTGCAGAATATCCATTTTACAAAACAACAGATTCCACTTTAATATTATCATCCGGCTATGATAATTTTATTTCAAATTATCCTAATCCTTTTAATCCTATAACTAACATTAGTTACAGTATTAAAGATGCAGGTTTAGTTAACATCAAGGTTTTTGACTTACTTGGACAGCAAGTTGCTGAATTAGTCAATGAAGAAAAAGAAGCTGGTTACTACTCTATTACTTTTGATGCTTCAAAACTTCCATCAGGTATTTATTTATATACTATTAACTCTAGAAGCTTTATACAAACCCGTAAGATGTTGCTGATTAAATAAATACGAAAAAAGAAAGACGCAAGAAGTTAAACGTTAAAAGGCACGAGAAATCGTGCCTTTATTATTTACTGCAGTAAATTTTTATCTCTTTGTTGAAACATAATATCTCCTTACTTACGTTTGGGTAGAATTATTCGGGATTTAATTTAAATCGAGGCTTGTATGGGAAACTTTGACACGATATTTAGCTCACTCTCTGAAAACTCACGCTCTGTTGGAGGAATAAGTTTTATGCTTTTATCCTATACTCTAATCTTACATTTCATTTACAATTTAAATCACTTAATAAATTATCTTAAAGTTTTGAAGGGGAATTAGAATGAAAAAACACAAGCTAATATTTTTATTAATTCTTGTTTCAATTTTTTTACTAATTACAAACTGCAACTCTACTGAACCACCTGATGATGAACTTAAACCCGGAAGACGTGATTATGCTTGGACGGTGGATACATTAGTTGGTCTAAATAATCCAAGAGATAGAATGTGGGGAAGTTCTCCAAATGACGTCTGGGCAACAACTACGAGCAACTGGGCAAATTCATTTTCTCATTTTGGTGGAGGGTCATGGTTCTCGTACGGAGTTCCAGGAATAAATCAACCTAACGCTATTTATGGTTTTTCCAGCAGCGATGTTTTTGTTGGTGATGAAAATGGTAAGATATGGCGGGGGCCTAACTGGAAATTATTTGCAGAAATTACAAAAGACGGGCATAAAAATATTGGCTTTAATAATATTTGGGGAATCTCTTCAAATGATCTTTATGCAATTGGGGCTTATCCGGACACTGTTATTGGTGGGTATAATATAACGTTGGTAGCGGCACATTATTCAAATAATAATTGGTCGATATTAAATAAGAAAAACATCATTGGCATTGGATCTAAAATATATAAAGATTCTAATGATATAATTTAAATACTTACCTATAAATTAGGTGGTGGATTAACTCCTGACAGTTCTATTATTTATGAATACGATCAAGAAAATTTCAAGAAAATCTATTCTAGTATTTGGGTCGGAGGGGAACAAGCTAATATAAGCTTAATTAATAGCGAAGTTTATTTTATTCTTGGCAGTAAAATTGCCAAAAGAGTTAATGGGCAGTTCCAAACTTTTTTGCAAGTAAGTAATTCTAATTTCTATCAGCGTATTTGGGGAAGAAATTCTAAAGATATTTTTCTTTTAATGACAGATGGTTTAGCACATTACAACGGAACAGATATTCAATATTTATTTTATTTCAACAAAGTACCAAGAACTCAAATTTATGGAGTTGCCTTATTTGATAAAGATGCATTTTTTCTTGTTTATGAAAGTCAAACAGGTTTGAGTTTTGTTTATCACGGTAAACTAAATTAAGGTATAACTAAAATAAGATAGATTAGCCGACATTTCTAAACACGATTCTTTTTTAATTTAACAAGCTGACTAATGGGAAGGTCATTCTCAAGAAGTTCTCTAAGAATTAGAATCTTCTGTTCGGGTGAGTAGTGTTTTCCTTCTCATTTATTTTCAAACATAAGAAATTCCTCTTAATTTTTGTATTAAAAAAATTTAGGAAATTCCTTTTCTAACTGAAGAGTTACGGAATAACCTGCATATCTATATGAAACTTATTCTAATAAACTTTGTAACTTTAGACAGTAACAAAAAGATAATATAAACTATGGAATCAATTAAAGAAATTTTCAGAATAGGCAATGGTCCTTCCAGCAGTCATACAATGGGACCTAAAAATGCTGCGATGATATTTAAGACAAAGTTTAACAATGCCTCATCTTATGTTGCCACTCTTTACGGAAGTCTTGCAGCTACAGGGAAAGGACATCTTACTGATGCTGCAATTATTAAAGCTTTTGAACCAAAGAAAGTAACAATCGAATGGAAGCCCGAAATATTTTTACCAAAGCACCCAAACGGGTTAAAACTAGAAGCATTGGACATTGATAAAAATGTTATTGGCGATTGGACTGTTTACAGCGTTGGCGGTGGAAAGATTACAGATTTTGAATCTGACGAAACTGAAAATAAGCTTTATGATCTGACAATGATGGCAGATATTCTTGCCTGGACAAAGAAAACAGGAAAGTCTTTCTGGGAATATGTTGAATCTGTTGAGGGGGTTGAAATATATGATTACCTGCGGGAAGTATGGATGGTGATGTGTAACTCTATTAAACGCGGTATAGAGAACGAAGGTATTTTGCCAGGTGGACTGGGCTTAGCAAGAAAAGCTTCTTCGTATTTTGTTAAAGCAAAAAATTACAGCGGCTCATTAAAAGGAAAAACACTTATCTTTTCTTATGCACTTGCTGTTGCAGAAGAAAATGCAAGCGGCGGATTAATAAGTACTGCTCCAACTTGCGGGTCGTGTGGAGTTGTTCCGGCAGTGTTAAAATATTTGCAGGAAAGTTTTTCATTTTCAGATGAAAAAATTTTAAGAGCATTAGCTACTGCCGGACTCTTTGGAAACATAGTTAAGGAAAATGCTTCTATTTCCGGTGCAAAAGTTGGATGTCAGGGTGAAATTGGAACTGCTTGTTCGATGGCTTCGGCAGCGGCTACACAATTACTCGGCGGTACTCCAAAACAAATTGAATATGCCGCTGAAATGGGAATCGAACATCATCTTGGTTTAACCTGCGATCCAATTAATGGCTTAGTACAGGTACCGTGTATTGAAAGAAATGCATTTGCTTCCGAACGTGCATTAAATACTTCTACATTTGCATTATTATCTGATGGAAGACATCTGGTTTCATTTGATAAAATTGTAAAGACAATGAATCAAACCGGGCACGATTTACCCAGCATATATAAAGAAACTTCGGAAGGCGGAATGGCTTTGCTTGATATTTAACGTTTTGGATTGCTCTTAAAAAATTCCCAAATAATATCAGTAGCAGAAACATTTTTAACCGGGTTATCAGCAAACTTCCTGATTTTTTCTCCGCCCGGCCAGGAGTGACCACCTGAGAACATTTTAAATAATGTTATTTCGACTCCCTTTTCATTAATATAATTAACCTTTTGAAACAAAGAGCTGTCTGATGTTCGTATATGGACGCAATTGAAATTTTTTGCCCACATATCAATAACTTTTTCAACCGGAAGTGTTTTCATTCTGGCTGATGTATCTTCTTCTGATACGCCATTGTATGGGATATTTTCATCATTAATACTGTTGAAAGCGATAATTGATATCTCAGTTTCAGGATTACAGGAGACTGTATCAAACATTGATGCGGCAACGGGTGCGATTGCTGCAAAGTGTTCAGAAAGCTCGCAAGCCAGCAGATAACACATCATCCCGCCATTTGATAAACCGGTGGCAAAAATCTTTTTTTCATCAATCAGATATTCTGATTTTATTCTTTTAAGAACTGCATCAATAAAATCTACATCGTTAATATCGTTTTTGTCTGCATATCCGCAGCAATCCCATGTATTCCAGGTTAAAAGTTTTTTATTAAAAGAGCCGGTTCCATAAGGGTAAACAACAATGAAACCTTCTTTATCAGCTTTTTCAGAAAACTTCGTTTGTTTTGCTATTATATCCGGGTTTCCTAATCCACCATGAAATACAAAAACTAAAGGGTAGTATTTCTGAAAACTATACCCTGTTGGCAGATGAATTTTATAGAATCGATTCCTGCCATATAACATCAAAGTATCTTCAATATCCTGACTATATGAATTATATGGGATAGTTAAAAAAGTAATTAGAAAAAACAATAGGGTCTTCAAAATGATATCTCCGGATTTTATTTTAATTAACCTCAAAAGCTATGCTGAATTTTAGATCACTAAAAAATAAAAAACCCTCAGGCAGAGGGTAAAAAATACTTTGTTATGGTAAAAATTTATTGTACACCCGGGGGGACTCGAACCCCCGACCAATAGATTAAGAGTCTACTGCTCTACCAACTGAGCTACGGATGCGTGGCAAAAATAAGCAAAACCACACTTTTCACCAACGGCATTTTCCACTGTTTCTATTCTCGTTGGAGTCCTTAGCTCATAAGATTTCTGTAAGATAATTAATCTTAATTGTAATAAAGTTTAATTTTAATATGGGATTAAGTTAAGAAGCTTTTACGAAAGCTAACTGATAAATAACCGCTTTGATGAAAAATCCGGATCGCAGGTAAGATGAACACCAAGCTTTCTAAGACCGGCTTCATCTCCTGGTGAAGGTATATGTGTTAAATGAACCTCACAGCCTTCAAATTCTTTCATTTTTTCAAGAGCCATTTGTGCTGCTGGATTTGAAGTTGCACTTATACTTAATGCAATCAGAGTTTCTTCTGCATCAAGACTTACATCCTTTCCGCCTAAAACATCTTTTTTAAGATAGCTTAGTGAGTTCATTATACTTCTTGGCAGAAGATGGAGATTATCAGGAAGACCGGCAAGATGTTTTGAAGCATTTAAAATAAGACTTGCAGTGGCATGCAATATAGGTGAATTTTTTCCTGTTATTATGGTTCCATCTCTTAATTCAATTGCTGCACCGACAAAAATTCCATTATAACCATTCTTTGTTGTTTCAGATTGTTGTGCTGCTTCTCTTGCAGCTGTTACAGTTTTTCTATCTTCAACCTTAGCCCCAACATTATCCATAATCATTTCTGAGCGGTTAACTAAATCAGCTTCAATTAAACCAAGAGCATACTCGGTTATACATCTAAAATATCTTCGAATAATTTCCTGATGAGCCGCTTCTTGAACTGTTTCGTCATTAACAATCCCAAACCCAGCCCTGTTTACTCCCATATCGGTTGGAGAATTATAGAAAGAAGTTTCTCCTGTAATTTTTTCAATAATTCTTTTTAATAATGGAAATGCTTCTATATCTCTGTTATAATTAACTGTCTTCTGATTATAAGCTTCCAGATGATAATGATCAAGCATATTGACATCTTTCAAATCAATTGTTGCGGCTTCATAGGCAATATTAACTTTATGATTCAGCGGCAGATTCCAGATTGGGAAGGTCTCAAACTTAGCGTATCCTGCTTTTAATCCTCTTTTATAGTCGTGATAAAGCTGGCTAAGACAAGTTGCAAGTTTACCGCTGCCTGGTCCGGGACCGGTTACAACAACAATCGGTTTTGAGGTTTCAATATATTCATTGGCGCCATAACCTTCGGCACTAACTATTAAATCAACATCTGTGGGATAACCTTTTGTAGCTTTATGTGTAATTACTTTTACTCCTCTTCTTTCCAGCTTATTTTTAAATGCAATAGCAGAGTTTTGGTTATCATATCGGGTAATTACCACTGCCTTTACATCAAGACCCCATTCATTAAAGTCATCGATTGTTTTAAGCGAATCAACATCGTAGGTAATTCCAAAATCTGCACGAACTTTTCTTCTTTCAATATCACCAGCATAAATACACAGAATTACATCGATATTTTCTTTAAGATTTTGAAGCAGTCTCATCTTAACATTTTTATCAAATCCGGGTAATACGCGTGCTGCGTGATAATCGTAAAGAAGTTTTCCTCCAAATTCCAAATAAAGTTTGTTGTTAAATCGTTCAACTCTTTTAAGAATTTCCTGAGTTTGTTCTTTAAGATATTTTTCGTTATCAAATCCAAGTGTTCGAGGCATTTAGGTTTCCGGTATAAGAGTAATAATATTATAGATTGAGTGTTTCAATAGTCAAAAATAAAGATTTATATAAATATTCGTTATATAAAATTTAATTATAATTGGAATTTTTCTGTGATATACACAAAACAGGGGATTTGACTAATTTTTAAATCAATGGTGAGCCAAAAAAAAGACCGCAATTAAAGCGGTCACATAAAAACAATACTTTTTAACAAAACTCAGAATAATTTGCTTATTTCTTTTTTCTCTTTAATAATTGTCCTTCTCCAACGTACAAAATAAAAAGTAATAATAGCAGCAAATACAATTAATAGAATCATTATTTCCATTTTACTTTTTCTGTTAAGCAAAACTTTCCAAGGCTTCTTCTTTGTTCCGATACAGATTCAGAACACCATACAAACCAGTAATTTTAAATAAATACAAGGCTGAGGGCTGAGGAATAATGTATTTAATTTCTCCGCCTCGCTCTGCCATTTTTTTAAGTATTACAACAAGAGAGCCTAAAAAGGTTGAATCAATGTACTCACAAGAACTTAAATCTATGACTATTTTTAAATTGTTTGTAAGTATATCATAAACTAATCTGTCTTTGAATTCCTGAGCTTCTTTAAAAGTTGCTCTTGAAAAATTAACTTTTTCAATAAGCACATCGTTGATAACTTCTTTAGAATAATCTTCAAAGCCAAATAGAAAATTTTTCTTTACTTCTGTCATTTCGTGAACCACTATTATTTCCCTGTTAGTTTTTGTTATTAGTAGAAACAAATAAAAGGCCAGAGTTAATAATTGAGTTATTTTAATAAATTCCAATATTTCAATTTATCTATCTCAGTTATTGCTTATTATTAGCCAAAAGTAACTGAACCGATATGATTCAGAAAGATTACTTTGCCACATTTTGAGTAAATAATTGAATTTTAAGTATTGATCATTCTTCGTATGAACAGAAGTCTTTTGGTGATATTTCCGGCATTTCGGTCCAAAGCTCTCCTTACTAAATGCGGCTGTATTTCAATTAGTTATGTAAAAAAGAAAAATAATAAACAGTAAAAAATACGCAGCTTTTCTAATAGTGTCTGATAATCTGATAAATAATTGTGGTTTACTTTTTGTAAAAGCCCTCTGATTATATCTTATAATTGACTATCTGTATTGTATTCGTTTTTAACATAAAGAGTATTTAGAAATAAAATAATATTAAAAGGAAACAAAATGAAGAAATTCTTGATCTTTATTGTATTGTGTGCAGCAGGGTATTTTGCTTATGATTATTTCTTTGCAGAAAAAATATACTATGAGATAAATGCCTCATACAACAAACAAAGGGAGTCAGTAAGTATAGAAGGACCGGCAATAAGTCCGAGAGATTTCGCACATTATGAAGGACGGATTAAAAACATAAGTGAAAAAACTCTTAATAATGTTGTAATTGCTTATATGATTGATGCCCAGCTATCAGAGGTAACAATTGGTAAACTGGAACCGGGAGAGGTTAAAGAGTTTAAAACAAACGTTGTAATGCTGAGGCATATGGATCCGTCTCATTACTTAAAAGAGGTTACATTTGATCCTGAATAATTTAAGAAGTGTATTGTTGTATCTTTATTGAGTGTGCAATAAAAATTTTTGTTGATGGTATAATATTTTTCAAAATAGAGTAAAAGATTTTTACTGAATAAAAATTATTTCAAATAATTTTTTTATTTCTTCTTTTTATAAATAAATCTATTTACTTTACCGCAGTAAATTTTTTATCATAAAAAATTCTCTTCAGCTTTTTGTTTATGAAAAAGAAAAGAAAGTTAAAGCAGCAACAATCAAATCCAAATCAACTTTGTTTTGATTTTATTAAAGAAAATACTTCGATAAATGTTCACATACCCAAATCCTCTGCCACAATACTGAACTCACAATTTATTTCAGCAAAAAGATTGGTTATAAAGCTGGCAGAGCCTTGAACTATTGAAGTTTTAAAATAAAAAAACCATGGCAAAGCCATGGTTTTTAAGGAAATTACTCCTTTATTTTCTATTTAGTATATTCTTAATACCTTTATCAATCCACTTTTCAAGCAGAGTTAATAAATTATCGCCGGATAGTACCAAAGCCTGATTTTTAGGGCTTAAAAAGATTGTCTCGCCAACGGCATTTTCAGATTCTATTTTTGTTTTTAACCATTCAGAAAGCCGTTTTAGCCAAAGCTCTCTGTCTTTTTCTCTAACATCGCCCTCAAATACAATCAGCTCTTCTTCTTTAAATACACACCGCACTTCGTTGAATTTAAATTTTTGTCCGTCAGCTCCGAGATGATTGAATAAAGAGTTTGACAAATAATTAACTTTATATTCACCAACTGCCTGATCAATATCTCTCCATACTTTTGCTACAGGATCTTTATCCATTTTAACGGGAGGATTAACCTGACACAAATTGTATTGATTAAAAAAGAACTCAAGGAACTGAGATACTTCAAACAATCTCTGATTTGAATCAAGAGCATCCCATCTTTTACGTGAATTAGTTAATCTTTTATTTTCTGATGATGTTAAATTATTATAACCTTCTTTCACATTTTGCAAGTTAGCCCATTTTTCCAAAGGATTATCCTGGTATATCCAGCAATTTGAAGATATCCAGCTTTGTGTTTCCGAATCCAGAGCATCAGTAAAGAACGAAAAATAATTTGAATCAACAGAGTTTGTTAATTTATACTGAGCGAAAACTGATTTAATAAACTTAACTGCTTTTTTCTGATCATCAATTATTCCAACCGAGCCGATTGCTTTGCTAATAGATTCTTCTCTGATACTGCGGGTTGTAACAGAGTTTGATGTATCAAGCCAGGCTAAAAATGAAATTGGATTATCTGTTCTGCTTAATTCACCCAACATATTTATGCAGCTTAGAAGTAAATATGTTTTTAATGATGATAACTCGTAGGATTCATTTGAGGCATTTATCCATTTGGAAACCTCTTCATCCTGCAGGGATTTGGCAAGGCTTAGTCTTTTTAAAACAAACTGGATTTTATTTTGTAAGGAGGTGTCTGCGTTGTTCCAGTTTGGCAGATCAGGTGGTGAAATTGGTTTTGCTAAAGTTTTTTCAAATTCTGCTTCAAATTCATCTGTTAGTTTAGATTTTACTAAATCTTTTGTTAATTGATCTTCCACGCAGCTACCTCAACTTATTAAGTTAATATTTTTATAAAATACTTTTATTATATGTTATTTTTTGTTCTTATGATGCAATTATTATTCCACTTAGCGACTGGATTTAAGTGAAGAATTTCAAGCAGAAAAGGGAAAAAAGCACTTTATAAATAGTAAGTTGGTAAATTTTACAGCAAGATAATGTTTCCTGAAACTGTTTATCAGAAGGAAAAAGTGTTAACTTTTTTAAGTATTTTTGATACGAAAATTGAAATAATTATTGGACTTGATCCTGGAAACATTGCTGATATTTTCCGCAATTATATTTATTCTCCAGACAGTCATGTAAAAAAACAGCTTTATAAATGATGCTTTCTGCTAAGCAAAATGCGTCTGCATTTTAACAGGCTTAAAGATTATTTCTTAAGCCTATTCTATTAATGCTTGTGAAAACAACAATAATGCTTTTTCTCATTTATTTTCTTCATACTAAAAACTGATTAATTTTTTTGGAAAATAATTTTAAAAACCCTGATACAAAGTATCTTTCATCTGCAGCGGTGATAATAGCAGCCTCGCTTTGGGGAGTAGATGGAATAGTTTTACGTCCATCGCTTTATTCTTTGCCGGTTCCATTGGTTGTTTTTGTTGAAAGTGCGATAGTAGCAATATTATTAACGCCTTTTTTAATAAAAAGAATTACACCTTTGAAATCATTAACTGCCAAAGATTGGATCGCATTTGCCGGAGTAGCGCTTTTTGGCGGGGCAATAGGAACAATGGCAATTACCAAGGCACTTTTCTATGTAAACTTTGTAAATCTTTCTGTTGTTATTCTTTTGCAAAAGCTTCAACCCGTTTTTGCAATTTCACTTGCAACATTGTTATTAAAAGAAAAATTGCCAAAAGAGTTTTTTCTTTGGGCAAGCCTGGCAATAGTTGGCGCGTATTTTATGACTTTCGGTTTGTCATCTCCAAATTTATCAACCGGAGATAAAACAACAATAGCAGCATTATTTGCTTTGCTGGCTGCGTTTAGTTTTAGCTCTTCAACGGTGCTTAGTAAAAGAGCTTTAAGAAATGTTAATTATGAAATGGGTACATATCTTAGATTTTTATTTGCTGCTATTATTATGCTGGCAATTGCAACTACTACAGGTGATATTTCTAATTTAAAAGACATTACTACAAAACAAACCATTGTCTTTTTAATTATTGCTTTTACAACCGGAGGATCAGCGATATTTCTTTATTATTATGGATTAAAAAGAATTTCTGCCTCAGTTGCCTCAATATGTGAGCTTGCATTTCCATTAACTGCTGTTGTTCTTGATTATTTTGTCCATGATAATATTCTTTCGCCGGTTCAATGGATTGGTACAGGTGTTTTAATAATCAGCATTCTTAAAGTAAGCGGAATAAATATCACCCCAAGATTAAATCAAAAGAAATAGTTTATAGTTCTAATAATTCAGTTTTAATTGTTTATCAGTTTAATTGATTATCAGTTTTATAAGAAAAAATACTCCAAGAAAAGTCAATATCAAACCATATACTTTTTCAAGAAAGCTGGATTTGGATCTTATGGCAACTTTAGCACCCAGCATAGAAAAAGGAACAGAGCCGAGAGCAAGAATTACAGTAACAATCCAATCAATATGATCTAAATAAGCATGAACTATTGTTCCGGGTAAGGCAAGAAATGCTGAGACTGCAAGTGAGCATGCAAACGCTTTTTTAATCGGCTGATTCAATATGCGTGCATAACTTGGTGCCAATAAAAATCCGCCCGAATTAGCCAATAAGCCAGATATCAAACCAATAAAAAGAGTTATCAGAATTAATCTGCTGTACCAGGAAAATCGGTGCTTATTATTAAGTGATTTATCTTCTGTAGTGTTATCGGATTTTTCCTTTGGAAATAATAGAAAACTCAAACCAAAGCCGAGTACTAAAAAGCCAGTAATTATTAACAAAGGTAATGCCCCGGTATATTCTGTAAGAAATGAACCAACTATTGTTGCTGGCACACCGATCAAAATACTCCACAAAACAATTTCTCTGTCTAACAGATTAGATTTCCAATATTCAGCTGATGCAATTAATGTTCCTGGTATAGTTGCTGGAAGCGGTGCAGCAACGGCAATAAAGCCGGGAATTCCTATCAGGCTTAACATCGGTGTTGCAACTGCACTGCCGCCTTTACCGAACAGACCACCAAGAAACCCTACTACAATTCCAATAAAAAATACACCAACATAAGTAAAAAGCACCTGTTACTCCTTTTAGATTTCGTTTAGCGAATAATTATTTTCTATAATATCATAAATCGCTTTTATAATACATAAAAATTTTTGATAAAAGCATCGGGGCTTTTAAGAATTTTGAACAGCCAATCAATAATTTTTGGTTTTCAATACCACGCAGCTTTCAGATAACTGATTGAAATGCGAAATGATTGCAGCAAAATATTTTATAAGAAATAGCGATAGCTTTTCTGCTGCTTTTCATTATAACCACATCAAAGCTGATTGTATCTGAAGCAGCTGACCAAATGATCATTTACCATTCCGGTTGCCTGCATGTGGGCATAAACTATTGTTGATCCTACAAACCTAAATCCACGATTTTTTAAATCTTTACTGATTATATCCGAAAGCTCAGTTTTTGCAGGTATTTCTTTTACCGATTTGTAATTATTTCGTATTGGCTTGTTATTAACAAATGCCCAGATGTATTTGTCAAATGTTCCGAATTCTTTTCTTACTTTAATAAAAGCTCTTGCATTCTGTACAGCAGATTCAATTTTAAGTTTGTTCCGGATTATTCCCGCATCTTTCATTAAAGAATTAATTTTCTTTTTATCATATGTGGCGATCTTATTAAAATCAAAATTATCAAATGCTTTGCGGAAGTTTGCCCGTTTGTAAAGAATTGTTTTCCAGCTTAGCCCTGCTTGAAAACCCTCTAGTACGAGAAATTCAAATAACTTTCTATCATTGTGAAGAGGCTTTCCCCATTCTTTATCATGATATTTAATATATAAAGGATCGCCGGCTGGCCAAAGACATCTTGTTTTTTTATCCATATAAAAGAATCAATTAATTAACTGTTTTCAAAATAATTATTAACAGACAAAAGTTAAAAATTATTATTTAAATATTTTGTTTTTTTAATTAGTGATCTATCTTTTCTAAAAATGCTTTTACAAATTTATGTGGAGCCTCAGGATCTTTATTCAAGTATAAAGAAGGTTCGATTACTTCCAGTTCCATCAGAGCAAACTGATTTTTATGCACGCGCACAAGGTCAACCCTTGCATACAATGGTACAGAAGAAAGTTTATTTATTACATTCTTTGCTACATCAGTTATAAAGCCGGAGGCAGTTACGGGTTTAATATTGCCTCCGTGTTCTTCCTGAACTCTGAAATCATTTTCTTTTGGGGTCTTAAGAACTGAATGACTTAACTTTCCGTTAAAAAAGAATAATGAATATTCACCTTCCTCAACGATATTTTTAATGAAAGGCTGAACCATAAAATCACGCTCAGTAAAAATATTTTCAAGAATGTCAAAAGACTGCAGCAATGAATGCTTATTAAGCCTGAATGTTCTATCTGCACTTGCACTGATATTGGGTTTAATAATAATCTCTTCAGTCCCAAGCTGTTCAAAATAATTCAGTGCCTCTTTTCTGTCAAATTTATTTTTCCACAGGGTGTTAACAATCAACACTCCTTTATTCTTAAGGTCGTTAAGATAATTCTTATTCATGTTCCACTTCATCAAAGCAAGATCGTTTTCAAGATGAGTCAAAGAATTAATTTTTTGAAGAACCCGGAAAAATTTTTCCGAATCGTGCTGATAATCCCAGGTTGATCTTACAATAACTGCGTCATAATGGCTCCAGTCAGTTGCCTCATCACGCCAGGAAATTTCTTCTGCAAGCCATCCTGATTTTTTCATCGGTTCTATCAGAAGTTTATCGTAAGTAAAGAAATTCTCAAGATTATCAGTCGAAAGAAAAGCTGCTTTTTTGAGCATATATGTTTCTGTGTAGTGTGAAAGTTTTAATTGAAAATCACCAAAATTGAGTGCAGAGATTTGTTGTGCCAAATCTCTGCATCTGATATATTATTATTTAAAGATATTGTTCTTTACCATTTCATTTGAATTATATGGAGCAGGATTTCCTCCAAGATATTTATGAAACCACTCAAGATGTGCGTTATAATAAAGCGGCATCGACTTAATACTATTTGGCCAGTGCCCGTCATTCTTAAACACAATTAACCTGCTGTCAATACCCAATGATTGTAGTGTAGTAAAGTATTGTAGGCTTTGTGTATAAGGCACACGAAAATCTTTTTCGCCTGTAATTATTAGAGTAGGTGTAGAAAAATTCTGAACATAATTTGAAGGAGAATACTTAGCGTACAAATCTGAATTCCAAGGCTGTCCGCCTATATCCCAATTTACAAACCACAATTCTTCGGTAGCGCCCCACATAGATTCAAGATCGTACACTCCCATCATAGAGGCAAGACATTTGAATTTTTTTGTATGTCCCTGCAGCCAGTTCATCATATAACCGCCATAAGACCATCCCATTGCACCCATTTTATCACTATCTATATAAGGTAGTTTTTCAAGCGCCTCAGTTACTTTCATTACGTCTTCGTAAACTTTGCCTCCCCAATCTTTTGAAATTGCTTCGGTGAATTTGCTTCCGTATCCAGTAGATCCATGCGGATTAAGAAATGCAACTACATATCCGGAGCCCGGATAAATCTGCCAGTCACCGCGGTAAGAATCCATCCATTGCATTTGAGGACCACCGTGTACGTTTATTATTAATGGATATTTTTTATATTCTTCAAAGCCGTGCGGTTTAACAACGAATACATGAATTGGAACTCCGTCTGCACCATCAACCCACATTTGTTCTGCAGGTCTGATATCAACATCTTCGGATATTTTTTTATTGTAAAAAGTAATTTGAGAGTAAACTCCGCTGTTTAAAGTATATGAATATATTTCGGTGGGCTTATCAACACTGGAAAAATTTAAGAATACTGTCTGCTGATCTTTGCTGATCTGATAACCGCGGACAGCTTTATCGTCTGTAATTTTAGTAACAACTTTTGAAACAGCGTCCACTTTAAAAACCGGATTATAACCCTGAACATTTGCAGTAAAATAAATTGATTTAGAATCCGGCGACCATGATAAATCGCTTGTTGTATAATCAAACGCTTCTGTAAGGGTTTGTGTTTGTAAAGCTTTGATATCATATACCGCTACTCTGAATCTGTCTGCTTCAAATCCCGGAATAGTATGTGTTCTATAAGCGATAAAATTTCCATCGGGTGAAAAAACCGGCGTACCATCCCATGCATTATTAGCAAATGTGATGTTAACTGCTTCTTTACTTCCAATTGGAAGCAAATAAATATCTGTATTAGTTGATGCTGCAATATTTTTTTCGGGCGTTGAAACATAAGCAAGTATTCTGCTGTCCGGTGAGAATGCATACTTAGGACCGCCGCCAAGCATATAGCTACCTGATAAGACATCGCTGCTTGTTATTGTTTCATATTTTTTTTCAATCATATCGTATAAAATCAGAAAGGTCTCTTTTTCGCCTTTATATTCAGTCCAATGTCTGAACATCAGATTATCTGCAATATAAGCTTGAACAGGTCCATTTGAAGTGGACTCATCTAATTTTTTATTACAATCATTATCAACACCGCATTCAGGGAAAAGATCGGCAGTAAATGCAACATATCTATCATCGTTGGAAACTACAGGAGCTGAAATCCCGGGGTAAAAATCAGTTAGCTGTACAACCTTATCTGTTTCAAACGAATATTTATAAAGCTGCCCTTTACTTAAAAGATAAAGATCATCGGTAACAGACCAGAATGGCGAATATGCACCAGGTAATTTGTCAGTTATGCTTATAAGCGATGAACCGTTTTTATTCATAACATAAACAGTGTTTATTGTTTTAGCTGCAGGCAGATCGTATTCGGTTACAGAATAAGCTATTCTTTCACCTGAGTTTGAAAGAACAGGACTGCCGACTGATTTGATTTTGTAAAATTCTTCAATAGTAAACGGTTTCTTCTGTGCATTTAATCCGGACATAAATAAAATGAACAAAAGAAATAGAGTTGTGCTTTTCATCGTAACTTCCTTTCATAGATATATAATATAAATTGATTCATAAAATGAATAATTAAATTCAATGTTTTATAATTGGTATTCCAATAGATGCACTTGGCTCAGTAATTTTTAGAAGATCAGCGATTGTCGGAGCTATATCAACAATATAAACAGGCGTATTTATTGTTTGTGCAGGAATATTCCACCCATAAAAAATTATTGGGATATGTGTATCGTAGCTGAAAATTGTTCCGTGTGAAGTTCCTGTTTTCTTATAGTCTGGTAAATAACCCGGCTGCAGATCATAAGCAATATCTCCGGAGTAAGTCGGATGAAATCCATTTACTGTAAGATTTTTTTGATCCCTTGAAGCAACCTGTGTATCCAGATAATCTCTTGTAAAAATTGATGTCAGTTGAGGAAAAGTTTCTCTCATATATTCAACCAATTCTGTCCGGATTAACTGCAAATTAAGTTTGTTGTTTCTGATTAAATCATGATTTAAAAATATCTGTCTGTTTGAATGATCAGCAATTATTTCAGAACTGCCGAATGTTCGCTGAACAAATAATTTAATTGAATCAGAAAAAGCTTTATGATTTAAGTCGCCAACAGGCACTCTATTATCACGAAGATATGATTGCGTTTCAAGTGCAGCATGATCCGCGGTTAAAAACAATAAATAATTTCCTTTTCCAACCTGTGCATCAATGGCATTTAGAAAGTCAGCAATTTGCCGGTCGAGTTTAATGTAATTATCCATAAGCTCATAAGAATGAGTTCCAAATTCATGCCCGATTATATCCGGTGTAGAAAAACTAACTGCTAAAAAATCTGTAACATCGCCTTTGCCGAGATTTTCGCCTGCAAGAGCCGATATTGCAAGATCATTCAATATCTGATTGCCAAACGGAGTTGATATCAATCTGTAATAACGCTCTTTGTGCTCTACCTTTTCAAAAGAATGAGGAAAAGAAGTTTTTCCTTCATTAAAAAGATCCGGTTCATAAGGTGAATCATCCGGCGGATTGATTTGATAATTAGTTTCCGGTAAAGACAACTCCCACTTCTTTGTTAAGTATAGATCGGAATAATTTTTATTGTTAAAATCTTTTACCCATTGAGGCAATTCTGAATGGTAGTAAGTAGAGCTGATAAACCTGCCGGTTTTACCATCGTACCAGAAAGCCCCATCGGGCATATGCCCGCCCGGCAGAATAGCAGAACGGTCTTTTATTGAAACTGAAATGACCTTTGATTTGCCGTTAGTTGCAAGCTTCAATTGATCGGTTATGGTTGTAGATAATAATCTTCTTGGTGATCGTTGTCCGTTATCATTATCGCAGCCGACACTTTGTTCATTTGGGTCACCGACGCAGTTGATTGTTTTTTTCAGAAATTTATCATACCAGCTATTACCAATTATTCCATGATAAAACGGCGTTGTTCCGGTATAGATAGATGCATGCCCTAATGCTGTGCTGGTTGCTTCATAATTATAATGTGCAAATGTAAAGTTAGAGCCGTCATTTAGTAATCTTTTAAATCCATCGTTACCATAAAATTGATAGAAGCGGTAAAGATATTCGTATCGCATCTGATCCACTACAATACCGACAACTAATTTAGGGCGCTCAATATTTTGTGAAAAAACCGGTATAGAAAAGAGTACAATAAGAAAAACTGTAGAAAAAATTTTTTGAACTTTCATTATGAGACCCTAATTTTTTTAATAAACAATAACTTTTAGAAGTAATATTATTACAAAAATAAAAATTTATTTACTTAAATAGGTCTTTTTATTTGAGTTCATTAGAAGTCAATCAAGCAAGAAGTATTTATTTGTTCTTTTTTACTTGTTAATTATACATTGTAAATTGTTATATGAATTTTATTCCGTCATATAAAAAACTTTTGCAAAAAGGAGAGCTGCAAAAAAGAGTTGAGCTTGCTTATAATGATTTAATTTCCTGTACTTGCTGTCCGTTAGATTGCAAGGTTAACAGAATCGAAGGCGAACTTGGGATTTGTGTAAGCGGATATCTGCCGATTGTTTCTTCTTACACACCGCATTTTGGCGAGGAACCTGTTTTATCGGGAAAGAAAGGTGCTGGAAATATTTTTTTTGGTAACTGTAATCTAAAATGTATTTATTGTCAAAATTTTGAGATCAGTCAGAATTATAAATCAGAGCGTTTGCATCAGGTAAGTCATGAAAGACTTTCAGAAATAATGCTTGAGCTGCAGGGGAAGGGCTGCCACAATATCGGACTTGTTTCTCCAACTCATTTTTCATCAACTATTCTAAAATCAATTTACCTTGCTGCTGAAAAAGGACTTAATCTCCCAATCATTTACAATACAAATGGATACGATTCTGTAGAAATACTTAAGCTTTATGATGGAGTAATTGATATTTATCTGCCCGATATAAAATACGGGAATAATGAATATGCAAAAAAATACTCACATGTTGATAATTATTTTAAGTACGCAAAGGAAGCAATCAAAGAAATGTTCAGACAGGTTGGTGATGAGCTTGTTTATAAAGATAATGTTCTTGTGCGCGGATTAATTATCAGACACCTTGTTCTGCCGAATGATCTTTCCGATACCGAAAAAGTATTTAAATTTATTGCAGAAGAACTTAGTCCAAATGTTCATATTTCTTTAATGTCACAATACTATCCAACCAACAAAGCTTATAAAGATATTTTATTAAACAGAATATTAAGATATTCAGAATATAAAAGAGCCTTGGAATTGCTTGACAAATACGGTTTGTGCAAGGGATGGATTCAGGAAATGGAAAGCCCTTCTAATTATCTTCCATATTTTAATCAGGATAGGGTAAATCCTTTTAATAATTGATCAAGATTTTTTTACTCAGTTAAAAATATTAATGAAGATTTATATTCATTTTAAATCTTCTTCTCCTAATTTTTAGTTGTGGAATTAATTAAGTTTCTTTAATAACTATAAACAGAAGTTCGGGAGATAAAATTATGAGCAGAAAAGTTGAAGTAGCCGGGATAATGGGCCCGGTATGGTTTATTGGCTGGTTGTTTACAATTGGATTTTTAAAACTCACATTTTTTAAAGGTCTTTTAGCGTTAATCATTTGGCCATATTATATCGGTGATTTTCTTTCAGGCAAGATTATGTAAGAATGATAGAGTTCAGCTGGTTGTTAAACAGATACCGGCACTTGAATTTATTTGTAGAATAACAATAAAAGTTTACCTACTTATCCATCCACGCTTTGAATGCGGAAGATCTCTCAACACTTACGAGGGCTTCAACATCTTTTGGTTCCTGAGGGTTTAATTCTATTTTTATTCGTGAACGTGAATAAGGAATCATATTTTTGATTGCATTAAGAGCTACTATCATTTTTCTGTTTATGCGAAAAAATCTTTCCGGGTCTATTATCTCCTGAAGTTTATCAAGAGTAAAATCAACAGGGTAAGTGCTGCCGGATAATGTTGTAAGAAAAACATTTTTTTCCATTGCAAAGAAATAAGCAACCTCTTCAATTTCTACTTTCTTAATCTTTTGTCCATATTGAATTAAAAATCTTTTTTTAAAGTTGATTTCTCTGCTCTGAATATTCTTAATTATTTCTTCATAATCCATCAAGTAAGAAGTCTTGATACTTTTGAACTTATTCAGACTATTATGCAGCTCCTCTTTTCTGATAGGCTTAAGCAGATAATCAATGCTGTTT